>CAXMUQ010000169.1:0-13687 GCA_964196605.1 uncultured Acidimicrobiia bacterium | reverse complement strand
CCATTTACGGGATACGTTCATTACACCCTACTCCCCGAACTGCGATAGAAACCTCATATCCCCTTCAAACAACATCCTGATATCCGGAATCCCATACCGCAACATCGCGATCCGATGAGGCCCCATCCCGAAGGCAAAACCCGTGTAACGTTCGGGGTCGACGTCGCAGTTCTTCAGCACGTTGGGATGCACCATGCCGCACCCAAGAATCTCCATCCAGCCCGACCCCTTGCAGGCGCGGCACCCGGATCCGCCGCACAGCAGGCAGCCGATGTCCATCTCGGCCGAGGGCTCGGTGAACGGGAAGAACGACGGCCGGAAGCGCACCTTGGTCTCGGGAGAGAAGAATTCGTGGGCGAAGTGGATCAGGGTCGCCTTCAGGTCGACGAAGGTTATGCCCTCATCGACCGCCAGGCCTTCGATCTGGGAGAAGGCCGGCGCGTGGGACGCGTCGAAGGTGTCTTTCCTGTAGCAGGTACCGGGAATCACCACGCGGACCGGAGGCGGTGCCGCCTGGAGCGTACGAATCTGGACCGGCGACGTGTGGGTCCGCAGCAGCATCCCTTGCCCCTCCGCGGGTGATCCACCGACGTCGAGGTACAGGGTATCGTGCATGTCCATTGCCGGATGGTCGGGCGGGAAGTTGAGAGCTCCGAAATTGAGCCACTCGGTTTCCGCCTCGGGCCCTACCGCCACGGCGAAGCCCAGGCGGTGAAAAATCTCGACAATTTCGTCGATCACCCGATTAACTGGGTGAATGCCGCCGGACCATGTGGCGCGACCCGGCATGGTAGGATCGACGTCGTCCTCCTGCGACCGGGTGGCCTGCGTCAGTGCCAGGCGCCGGGCATCGAAGGCGGATTCGAATTGCTGCCTGAGCCGGTTGAGATCGGCCCCGAAGGTCCTGCGTTCGTCGATGGGTAGTTGGGAGATCGACTTGAGCGCCGCGGTCAGCAATCCGGCCTTGCGGCCGAGCACGTTGACGTGCTCCTGCTCGAGGGCGGCTTCGTCCATCGAATCGATGCCTGCGAGTCTTGCCTGGAGGTTTTCCAACACATCGTTCCGGGCCGTGGGCATGCGACGCTCGGTTGACTGGGAGATGATACGCTCGTGGGGCCCTCCGCTCATGCGGTCGGCCCCACGGTGGGCCCGGGCGGCATCAGTGCCGTCCGGGCCGAGCATCCGGAAGCGCGACTACTGAGCGCTCTTGGCGACCTCGGCGATCCTGGCAAACGCCACGGCGTCGCGTACCGCCAGGTCGGCCAGCACCTTCCGATTGATGTCGACACCGGCCTTGCGCAGCCCGTTCATGAGGCGGTTGTAGCTCAACCCCTCGTTGCGGGCCGCGGCGTTGATACGGGTGATCCACAGCCGCCGGAAATTGCCCTTCTTCTTGCGCCGGTCGTGGTACGCGTAGGCCAGGCCGCGCTCGACGTTTTCCTTGGCTGTCTTGTACAGCTTGCTCCGGCCGCCGCGTGCGCCCTTGGCGGCCTGCATGATCTTCTTCTTGCGGGCGTGGTGGGCGACGCCGTTCTTTACGCGTGGCATGTGGCCTCCCTTTACGCCTGAAGCAGACGGATGATGCGGGGGTAATCGGCGGAGCTGACCAGGTCAGGCTTCTTCAACCGATTCTTCCGCTTGCGCGTCTTCTTAGTAAGAATGTGCGAGTGGTTGGCGTGGAAGCGCTTGAGCTTCCCCGTACCGGTCTTGGTAAAGCGCTTAGCCGCTGCGCGCTTGGTCTTTTGTTTTGGCATACGTTCTCCGACTGGCTATTTGCTGCTGAGCGGCGCGATGACCATGGTCATGTTGCGCCCCTCCAGTTTTGGGTGCATCTCGATCTTGCCGATATCGCCCAGAGTCTCCGACACCCGGTCGAGTACCCGGCGGCCGATGTCCACGTGGGCCAATTGCCGTCCGCGGAACATCATTGTGACCTTCACCTTGTTGCCCTGCCCCAGAAACTCCCTGGCGTGCCTGATCTTGAAATCAAAATCGTGATCGTCGATCCCCGGCCGGAATTTGACTTCCTTGAGGTGGATTATGTGCTGCTTCTTCTTGGCAGCCCGGGCGGCCTTGGCCTCCTCGAACTTGAACTTCCCGTAGTCCATGATCTTGACCACAGGGGGACGAGCCGTTGGGGCAACCTCGACAAGATCGAGACCCCGTTCGTCAGCGGCAGTGAGCGCCTCCTCGATGGGAAGGACTCCGAGCTGCTCACCCGTTTCAGTGATGACCCGGACGGGACTTATCCGAATCTGTCGGTTGACACGGGTCCGTTGTTCGCGTTGTAGGGCCAGTGGTGTTCTCCAGGCTCAGGTCGCACAAAAAAAAGGACACCCACTCTCCGGATGTCCTGACACCCCGTGCTTGGCGCCAAGCGCCACGGGGCAAGTATTCAGGACCCGGGTACCGACACCAACGGTCGGACTGGGGTGGGAGCCATGACCGGCTCCGCTTCAAACTTCGGAGGGTGAAATTACCCGATAACCCTCAGTCTGTCAACCGGATAGGCTCCGCCAGTTCGAAGCCACGCCGCCCCTCCACCACCCTCCCAGCCACCACCACCGGATCATGCTCGAACAGTACCAGCCACTCGCCCGCCACCGCCTCCCCCAGAAGCGCCCGCTTGCTCTCCAGGGTCACCAGCGGTTCGACATCATACCCCATGATCCACGGCAGCGGCACATGGGCCGAGGTAGGAACCACATCCCCCAGGAAACACGCCGTCTCCCCCCCATCAGCCACCAGAACAGACTGATGGTGCGGCGTGTGCCCCGGCGTAGGCACCAGCCTGATCCCCGGCACCAACTCCACCTCCCCCTCCACCAACCGCCATTTCCCCGCCTCGTCCACCGGCTCAAAGTTGTCCGGAAAATAGCTGGCCCTGATCCTCTCATTGTCCCACCGAGCAAACTCGAGTTCCCCTCGCTGCACCACATATGTGGCACTAGGAAACGCCAATTCCGGCTCGACCACCGCCCCCGCTGCTCCCGCTGCCCTCGCCGCCCCCGCTTTTTTCGTATTCCCCCCTCCATGATCGAAGTGCAAATGGGTATTCACTACCCACCGCACATCCTCGGGCCCATGCCCCGCCTGGGCCAATGCGTCCTCCAACTGTGTGGCGCCTTCGATACCGGCGTTCTCAATGCCGTATATGTCGTGGAATTTCTCATCCTCCTTATTGCCGACCCCGGTGTCAACCAGAATCAGGCCGTCGGGATGTTCCACCACCAGGCACCTGAGAGCCAGGGGAATACGGTTGCGCTCGTCCGGCGCAATGCGCTTTTGCCACAGCGGTTTGGGCACCACTCCGAACATGGCCCCGCCGTCCAACTGCTGAGTACCGCCCTCGATGAGGTGGCAGGAGAGCGAACCGACTTTGAAACTGGTACACAGAGTCATCGAGCTACGATCTCCGTCCACTGGTGCGTCGCCGCTTCTTGGTACGGACCGCGGCCGCCAGGAGTCCTTCCAGGTCCCGCAAGGTGCGGACGCCTTGCTCGCGCGAGAGGGGCAACAGGCGGTGCAGCAGCTGTGCGGTAACCAGGGCGTCGCCGGCGGCTCGGTGGCGGGCCGGGTTTTCCAGTCCGAAGTAGTGGCACATGCTCCCCAGAGAACACGATTCGACGTCCTTGACCAACCGCCGGCTCATACGCACGGTACACACTTGGGGCCCGGCCAACTCGAAACCGCGAGTGCGTCGCAGCTCACCGGCCACCAGTCCCCAATCGAACCTGGCGTTGTGGGCGGTAAATACTCGCCCGGCCAGCACACCAAGGACGTCATCCGCCACCTCGGCGAACGTCGGAGCTTCCTTGACCATGTCGTTGGTGATGTTTGTGATGGCGGTTACCATCGGCGCGATGGGCCGCTCCGGATTGACGAGCGTGTCGAGCACCGTCTCGGTTCGCTCACCCTGGACAACCACCACTGCTATCTCGGTAATCCTGTCCTGGTTGCGCGAACCAGTCCCGGTGGTTTCGACATCGACCACCGCAAAGGCACACTCATCCAGCAGCGGCGACGATACGCCCGTGGGCACCATGGCCCAACTACTGTCGGGCAACTGATAGACTCTAGGGTCGGCGCCGAGTAGGGCGACTGCCAGCCGTGCGGCAACAGAGTCGGGAGCGTTGTGCAAGCTGAACACGTCCCGGGCGATGTCGGGTGCCTTTCGGGGGCCATCGTTCAGATAAGTCATGGCGCGCTCGAGCAAGGTCGAGCTGGGGTGCGCCGAAACACCCGTCACAACGGGTCGCGGCTGAGCGGCATGGTCATGCAGCGCGGCCCACCGCCTCCGCGCACCAGCTCCGCTCCTTCGACCATGATCACGGCCCGGTCATCGACGTCGAGCGGGGCGTCACCGGACAAGAAATCGTCCGAGCTGACCAGCCGGAATCCCGTCTTGACGAATTCCGCGTGGGTGGCATCGTTGCGACGATAGCTGATGACGGTACCGGGACGCACCGCCAGGAAGTTGCAGGCGGAACTCCACTGTTCCCGTTCTTGATGAGACCGGTCCTCACCTCCCGCGAAGATCGGCTCCATCGGCATTCCTACTTCACGAAGCGCCTCGAAAAACCCGGGCAATTCCCGCACACCGGCCTGGCCTTTCCGACGATGCAGTACCGCGCGCCGCTGCGGGCCGACGAAGTAGGGAGGGAAGATGGCGCACAGCTCGTTGTCGACCTGAGAGAAAACCATGTCGAGGTGAATGGCCGTGGGCGCCCGCGGCATGACCAGAACCAGTATGTCCGTGGCGATTCCCGAATCGAACGCCAAGTCACACAAGGCGTCGATGCCCGCCGGCGAAGTCCGTTCACTGAAGCCGACGAGGAGCAGGTCCTGGCGCAAGCGGTGGACGTCACCACCCTCCACCGTGAAGTTGTGACGCCGCTCTTCCGAGCCGTCGTACAGCAGTCCCTTGTTGGACAACTTGGGGTGGAACCGGAACAACGTCTTGACCAGCAGCTCCTCGGTCCAGCGCACCTCGAACTTCATGGCGCTCACCACCGCGTAGTCGCCCAGCACCATGCCGATGTCCCGAGGGAAAAACAGGTTGGGCAACGGTGGAAAGGCAAAGCCGACTTCGTTCAGCGCCTTGGCAATTGGGCCGCCTTCCTGCCTGGTACCCTCGATCAGCATGGCCACCAACTCGGCGGGTGATTGATCGGGCAGGCTGTCCGACAACGAGCGGGCCGGCACCAGATCGCGGATCTGACCTACCAGGAATTCCTTGGCCTCGGGCTGCTCCAGCACCTCCTCCAACAAGGTCCGCACTTCCACCACTTCGGCGAACCGCTCCAGCACCGTCTTGAAACGCCGGTGCTCGCGCTGAGCTATTTCGAGATCGATGATGTCGTCGTACAGGTAAGAACGACGATTACCGGGGGTGACGGCCTGGAGTTCGGGGCCCGGTGCGTGGACCAGAACCGACCGCAGGGTGCCGATTTCGGAGTTGATGCATACGGCTGTCATGGCGCGAAAGGTAATCTTCCTCCGCCACGAGGGGCAGCGCCGCGTTCCAGGCTCAACGGTTGGTCAAGGCGTACGACAATACCTCGAGCTCGAGCGCCAGGTTGACTGACTTGACGGTAACATCGTCGGGCACGTCAAGCTTTACCGGAGCAAAATTGAGGATCGCCTTTACCCCCAGGGCAACCAACCGGTCGGCAACCCCCTGAGCGGCGTTGGCGGGTGTAGTGATCACCGCGATTTCAACCGGCTCGGACGTGAGCGTCGCTTCCAGCCGGCCGATGTCATGGATCGGGTTACCGTCCCACGACTGACCGATCTTGTCGGGGTCCTGGTCGAAAATGGCGGCTATGTCGAAGCCGCGGTCGGCGAACCCGCTGTGTTGCACCAAGGCGCTGCCGATCTTGCCGGCACCGATCAGCGCCAACGGGTACCGCTGTCCCAGGCCGATGATCGCCCGCAGCCGTCCCGCCAACTCGGGCACCGAGTACCCCAGACCTCGCTTACCGAACGAACCGAAAAACGACAAGTCCTTGCGGACCTGAGCCGAGGTGGTCCCACCCCGGCCTGCCAGTGCCTCGGAGCTGACGGTCTCGGTTCCCTGCTCCTCGAACTCCTCGAGGAACCGCAGGTACAGCGATAGACGGCGGATGGTGGATTCAGCGACCTTCGGCATTCGGACTCTTGTGAAATGTTTCACAAACTTAGTCCGGCCGCCATCCCAGGTCAACGAGTGCCCGGGTCAGAGCCACGAATCCTGGCGGTGCCACGGTCTCCGGTCTTGCCGTCGGGTCGAGCCCCACTTTTTCCAGGACCGCGGTAACGTCATCGGCGGACCACCCCGTGAGTTGCCTGATGCCGCGTACCAGCTGCTTGCGCCGCAGGCTGAACAAGCCGGTCACCGCTGCTCGAAACGCTGGGAGAGCCGCATCGTCGATGAGCGGAACTGCCAGCGGCGTGAGCCTGAGGACTACGGAATCGACCTTGGGCGGCGGATGAAACGCGCCGGCCGGCACCCCAAACAGCACCTCGGTCTTGGCCACCGCCTGGATACCGACACTCAGGGAGCCGTACGTCTTGTTGCCCGGCGGGGCCGCTATCCGGTCGCCGACCTCACGCTGAACCAGGAACACGCATTGCCGGGGCCGGGGCGGCGTCAACGCCTTGTCCAGCAGCGGTGAAGTGATGTTGTAGGGGATGTTCCCGATCACCAGGAAATCGGAGTGTCCCATCACCTCGTGCCAGTCGAGCTCCAGCGCGTCTCCCGGAACGAAGTGAACGCCGGGGAGCGTTTGCTTCAGGTGGCCCACGAGGTCGTCGTCGCGTTCGATGGCGACCACCGTACCGGCGCGCCTGGCCAGTATCGCGGTCAGGCCGCCGCGCCCCGGTCCGATTTCCAGCACGGTGTCGTTGGGCCCGGGGTCGAGGGCGTCGACGATTCGGTTCAGGATGGACGGATCGGAGAGGAAGTGTTGGCCGAGCCGGCGCTTGGCTCTCACAGATGCAAAACCAACAGCGTCCGGTCGTCACGGTACTGCGCGCCGAAGCTCTCGAGGTCGTCGAACACCGATTGGACAATCGCCTCGGGCTTTTCGCTCCGGCACCGTTCCAGGACGTCCAGCAGGCGTCGTTCGCTGTAAGCCTCGCCATCCACGTTGCGCGCTTCGACCAGTCCGTCGGTCCACAGACACAGGAGGTCGTGGGCCACATCCCACTCGACACGCGAGCAACCGATGCTGCCGGGTTCCGCCAGGCCGAGCGGTGGGGCGGTGGTGGCCAACCGGACGGGGTCGCCTTCGCGAGGAATCTTGAAGGCGTGTTGGTGGCCGGCGCTGGCGAAGGTGATCTCTCCGGCGGCCCGACTGAGGATGCCGTAGAACACGGTGAAATACATCTCGGTGGAGTCGAGCTTGAGCGACAGGCTCCGGTGCAACGCGTCGAGAATTTCGTCTGGCGATCCGTCTGTCCCGGTGTGAATGGCCGCGGCGGACAGCACCAGGGCCATGACCAGTGCGGCGGAGAAGCCGTGGGACGACACGTCACCCAGCATCACGCCTACCTGGTCGCCCCGCAGTTGGCCGAAGGTGTAGAAATCGCCGCCCACCTGCTCGGCCGGGTAGCAGCGAACCGCCAGATCCGCGCGATCACCCAGCACCGAAGGAGTGGGCATCAGTTTGAGTTGGAGATCGTGGGCCAAAGATAGTTCCTGTTGCACCCGCTGCTGCCGGATGTCACGCAGGGTAAGGCGATCGTTCTCGATGGCGGCGCCGACCTGATTGGCAACCGCGGCAACGAGCTTCTGATCGCCCACCGAGAATTCGTCGGTCCCCAGCCGGTCGGTGAAGCTCATGACGCCGACGCAGCGCGACCGAGTACCGGGAGCGGCGTAGGACACCGGAACACAGAGAAACGCGCGGCCACGATAGGTACGTTCGTCTTCGTGGACTAGCACATCGGTGTCTTCCGCGTTGACAACCACCATTCGTTCTTGGCGAAAAACTCGGGCGGCTATCGACAACGAGTCGTCTGCGGTGACCGGCGTAAGTTGTTCCGGACGTACGCCCCAAGTCGCCGCGATGTCGAGTAAACCCGAAGCCTCGTCGTGAACCAGGATGGACGCGCGCCGGGCGCTCACCATGGTGCTGACTTCGCGGAGGATGTTCTTGGCGGTTTCCCTGAAAGAGATCTTCTGACCCAGGAGTTCGCTGATGGTATAGAGCAGGTCGATTTCCTGGTACCGGTCGGCCAGTTCTTCGGTGATCCGTCCCAGGTCGTGTTGCGACGCCAGAAAAGCGCCGACCACCTCGGCTATCCGCGGAGCCAGCGTTTCCACAGGACGGGAGCCGTCCGGTTCTACCTCCAGCCAGAAGCCCTTGGCTCCCGGTACGGCCTGGAGCCAGATCCAACCGTGTTCCAGCACGGGAATACGGCCGCCCACCTGCGGCACCGGCGGTTGCCAGCCGGGATCATCGCCAAAAGCCAGGCGCAATCCGCGGCCGTCGTACCGCCACAGCCGTAGCCGTGCCTGGGCGAGCTTCGCCAAGGCACCGATGGTGGTGTCGTGTTGTGCTAGTGACGGCGCAGCGTCATACAGATCGAATTTCCTCGATCGTTGAAGCGAACCTGGTCCATCAAGTTGTAGATGAGAAACAGACCCCGGCCGCAGGCGTTCTCGAGATCGTCGGGGTACACGGGCTCGGGGATGTTCCGGGGGTTGAATCCGTTACCCTGATCGGTAACGTGGAGATGCACCTGCTCGACCAGACATTCCACTCGTACGTGCACCATCTTGGTAGGGTCTTCACCGTTGCCGCATACGATGGCATTGGCCAGCGCCTCGGACAATGCTACCCGCAGCCTGAAACAGAATCGATCGGATGATTGGTGAGCGGAACGGCAGTGACTGGCTATCAACTCCACCGCTTCTTCAATCCACACAACTTCGCTGGGGAGTTGCAACGAGATCTCGGCGGCTAGCTCCGATGGCGCGGCCGCATCCAACCGTTGAACAGTGAGCTTGAGCGGTGCGGTCATGCCCGTTGATCAGAAGTTGGCCAGCGCTTCGCTACGCGATTCGGCGATGGCGAACAAGGTGTCGAGCTTGGTCAGTTCGAACAGAGAGCGCAGATCTTCGTTGAGCTCCGCCAGACGCAACTCCCCACCCTGCTCCCGAATTTTCTTCGAAATGGAAACCAGTGAGCCCAATCCGGATGAATCGATATATGCCGTTCCCGAAAAATCGATGAGGAACTTCCGGTCGCCCTCTCCCAGGGCGTCTTGCACCAGATCTTTCAATTCCTGACGGTTGCCCACGATCAACTGCCCCTCGACGGAGATGACCGTCACGCCTCCCTCGTCCTTCGCGGAACTGAACCCCATCGCATTCCTCCCTAGGTTGCGGTCGGCATCGCCTGCAGCGCGACGACGCAGGCCACCTGCACAATATCGTCAGGTGTCGCGCCACGCGACAAGTCCGACATCGGCCGCGCCAGGCCCTGAAGCACCGGGCCGAGAGCCACCGCGCCCGCCAGACGCTGTACCAACTTATATGCGATGTTCCCGGCGTCCAAGTTGGGAAATACCAACACGTTCGCCCGACCCGACACGGGAGAGCCCGGCGCCTTGCGCTGAGCCACTTCAGGGACGATGGCCGCGTCGGCCTGGAGCTCACCGTCCGCCACGATGCCGGGCGCCAGTTCCTTGAAGGCTGCCAGTGCCTGGCGCACTTTCTCTACCGCCGGTAGCTCGGCGCTACCCTTGGTGCTGAAGGACAGGAACGCCACCCGCGGCGTGTCGCCCACCACCAACGATCGGTCGCGGGCGGTGGCCAACGCGATCTGAGCCAACTGCTCGGCCGTAGGCTCCGGCACTATCCCGCAATCCGCGAAGGACAGCACACGGTCGTCGGGCATGACCATGTAGAACGACGAACTGACTAGGTCGACCCCTGGTGCCGTGCCGATGCTCCACAAGGCCGCCCGTATGACGTCGCCGGTTGGGTGGGAGGCGCCGGCCACACAGCCATCAGCCTCTCCCAAGGCTACCAGACTGGCAGCGAATAGGAGGGGATCTGAAGCCAGGTCGAGCGCGTGAACGGCGTCGTGGACCACCGATGGTTTTCGCATCCGCAGGTGTTCTGCCACCCGGCTCAGCCGGGGGTCTTTGGCCGGGTCGATCCCGTTGGCTCCACCAATCAGGATCGGCTGAGCCAGACCCTCGGCCGACAAAGTCTCCGCGGCGGTCTGCACGCGCGGGTCGTCGCCTTCCGGAAGGGCCACACGCATGGGAGACGAGCCGGCACGCTCCCGCAGTCGTTCGAGGAAGCTCATTTGGCGAACTTCTGTTTGAGCGCGGCGGCCACCGCCGGATGAACGAAGGTGCTGACGTCTCCGCCGAACTTGGCGACCTCGCGCACCAGACTGGAACTGAGATAGGTGAAGGCGACCGGTGGAATCAGGAACACCGTCTCGAGGGTGGGATGCAATTGCCGGTTCATCAGGGCCATCTGGTATTCATACTCGAAATCGCTCACGGCGCGCAGACCGCGCACTATGAAAGTGGCGTCGACGGTCTGGGCAAAATCGGCCAGCAGGGTGTCGAACGTGGTAAAGGATATCCGGGAATCGCCGCCACAGGCCTGCCCCAGCAGTTCCAGCCGCTCCTCGAGTGAGAACAGCGGCTCTTTCTGGACGTTTACCGCCACCGCCACGATAAGCTGGTCGCATAGCGCCAGACTCCGGTGGATGAGGTCCTCATGACCCTTGGTCGGGGGATCGAACGACCCCGGATAGATGGCGATTCGTGTCATGGCGCGTGGCAGAAGCTGAGGGCGGTTGATCCGTAGCGACGGGTCTCGTCACCCAACGTGCCTGCGGCCGCCGGGTGCTCGACTGATAGAATGCGCCCGAACGGGACTGCGCGGAAGAGGGCAAACAGCCGATCGGCCACGCCGTCGGCATATGGCGGGTCAGCGAAGACTACGTCGTAAGCTCCTTCTTGCAGCCGTTCCGCAAACCGTAGAGCATCCTGACACCGGACAGTCGTCAATTTGGCCACACCCAGTTGTTCGATGTTCTTCTCCAGAGCCGCCACGGCTTTGGCGTTCCGCTCAACAAACTCTACCGACGACGCCCCGCGCGACAAGGCTTCCAGGCCAAGTGCACCGCTCCCGGCAAACAGGTCGAGCACCCGCGCGTGGGCCAGCTCACTCCCCAGGATACTCATCCAGGCCTCGCGCACGCGATCGGATGTGGGCCTGACCTCGTCCCCCCGCGGTACTAGAATCCGCCGCCCGCGAAAGGTGCCCGCGATGATTCGCACGAATCTCGCTCAGCCGGGGAGCGCCGGCACCGACGGGGTGAGCCCTACGAGCCTGCCCTGGAGGGTCCGCCTGCCACGCCACTCGTTAAGCTCTAGCTTGAAAGCAACGTCTACCGGGTCGTCCCCCAGCCACGATGCCCGGTCGGCCCACTGGAAGCCGATGGTATCGAGCTGCCGGCGACCGGCGGTGAGCACGCCCTTCAAGTGACCCTTCCCCACCACCGATCGGTTGGCGAATTGCACGCCTCTCACACCGAAGACGGGTCCGGGGTTGCCCATGCCGCACGGCTCGAGGTGGCGGCACAACCGTTCGAGTTCCGGAGTAACCTCGGCCAGGTCGATCTCGAGATCGACGCGCTGTTCGGGCCCAAGGTCGTCGTACGATAGTCGTTCGCGGGCAATGCGGGCGAAGCGCTCGCGGAAGGCCTCTAGGTTGTCACGCCTTATGGTGAGTCCGGCCGCCATGCGGTGGCCGCCGTAACGCTCCAGCAGATCGTCACACTCGGTCAGCGCAGAGTGCAGATCGAAGCGCGAGATACTCCGGCCCGACCCCTTGCCGACGTCTCCGTCGAAGGCTACGAGAAACGTCGGCCGGCCGTATCGCTCAACCACACGGGAAGCCACGATGCCGACCACACCGGGGTGCCAGTCATCGCCCGCCAGCACCATGGCAAAGTCCCGCTCCGGATCGAGACCGCGCTCCACCTTATCGAGTGCCTGGTCGAGGATGTTCTGATCGATGGCCTGCCGCTGCCGGTTGAGCTCGTCCAGATAGCGCGCCAGGCGATCGGCCTCGCTGGGGTCATCGGTAACCAACAACTCCAGCCCGTCCTTGGCCTCACCAATCCGGCCGACCGCGTTGAGTCTGGGGCCGAGGATGAAACCGACTTGCCCCGCGCGAATCTCCCGGTCGTGGAGGTCGACCACTCGGAGTAGAGCCCTGAGCCCTGGCCACTGCGAGTCTCCCAGTACCTTGAGGCCATGCTTGACCAGGATGCGGTTCTCCCCGACCAAGGGGACGATGTCGGCTACCGTAGCCATGGCCACGTAGTCGAGCAAGTGCATCGGGAGGTTGGCGGGCAGGCCGAGCGGCTCCACCAGTGCCTGAACCAGCTTGAAGGCTACCCCTGTGCCGCACAGCATCTCGAGCCCGGAATCGTCGTCGGGACGCTGGGGATCGACCACCGCACGGGCGAGCGGGAGCTCCGGCCCGGGGAGATGGTGGTCGGTCACCACCACGTCGATGCCGTCGGCCGTGGCCGCCGCCACCGTCTCTACCGCGGTGATGCCGCAATCGCAGGTTACCACCAGCCCCGCGCCGGCCGCTTTGGCGGCCGCCAAGCCGGCCGGACCGAAATCGTAGCCGTCGTTGACCCTGTGAGGGACGAAGGGGATAACCTCGGCGCCCGCCGCGCGCAGCGCCCGCGTCAGCAGCGCCGTGGCGCACTGGCCATCGACGTCGTAGTCGCCGTGCACCATGATGGGACTACCGCGCTTGACCGCCTCGGTGATGGCCTCGACGGCGTCGGCCATCCCCGCCAGGCTCAGCGGATCGGCCAGCCGGTCGAGCGAAGGACGGAGGAACTCCTTGGCCAGGTCGGGGGTATCGAACCCCCGTTGCACCAGCAGATCCGCCAGAGGAAGCGGCAGTGACAGCGCCTCCGCCAGCGCCCCGGCAGAGCCCCGGTCTGGCGGATCGGCCACCGACCACTTGAGGGGCGGAAGAAGAGAGGTACTCATACCCGAAAGGTAGTAACCCCGGGAAGGTCCCCGTTACCCATCCTCATCGATGCAGTACAGAATGACGCCGCACACCTCGCACCCGCCCAGTACCGAGCCATTCTTGATCTGTGTTCGCCGGTGGAGCGGGACTGTGTTGAAGCACGCCCCGCAGGCCGGACCGCTCATGGCCACGACGACCGTCGTGGCACGGGATTGATACAGCCTGTCGTACTTGATGCGCAGTGGCTTCTCCAATTCATCGGCACTGGCCTCACGGTGTTTGGTGGCAGACCTCCGTTTTTTTGAATAACCGGCTTCCCGGGTCTGCAGCTCCGCCCGCTCGGGTTCCTGGCTGGTCTTCAGTTCCTCCAATTCGGCCACTATCTGGGCAACCTGCTCGTCCAGCCCCCGGACCGTCTCGTCACTCCTGACCCATTCGCTCTCTTCCTGGGTCAGCACCGACCGCGCCAGCTCCAGCTCCGCCATGATGCTGGCGGCAACCTTCCCCGGTCTGGTAATCTCCAGGCGTTGCTTGCGGCGGTTCTGCTGGGTGCGGTAGGTCTCGATTTTGGCCTCGATATCGGTACGGCGAGAGACTGCGTCGGCAGCCGCCCTCTGTGCCGCAGCAAGTGCTTCCTCGGCCGTAACCACCGCTTTGTCGAGGACGGAA
>CAXMUQ010000168.1:0-6630 GCA_964196605.1 uncultured Acidimicrobiia bacterium | reverse complement strand
AGCCGTTTGCGGCAACAGGTCGCTGTCGATGGCAAGCCCCACGAGATTAGCCATGCGCTCTGCCTCCAGTTTTGCCACTTGACGTCCCAGCGCGGTCAAACTGTAGTACCGCCTTCGACTGTCATCGCCGATGTCGGGCCGCTGCTCGGCCTCCTGGATGAGGTGATCGTCCATCAATCGCTGGAGGGCGGTGTATAGGGTGCCAGTCCCTGGGCGAGTCCCCGCGTGGGTGCGCCGCTCGATTTCCTTGATCATCCCGTAGCCGTGACTGTCACGGTCGGCCAGAACCATAAGAACCAGGAACGACAGCGGGGTGAGGGGCAGAAAGTCCTGGGGACTACGGGTGGGTTCGAGCGCTTCGGATTGAATGGCCACAGTCACCTCTCAATGCATTAACCACCACTACATCTATGGTCAATACATTAACAATCGGACGAGACCCGCGCAAGGCAGAATCTTTCCCAGTTAACTCAGTGCTCTCTGTGGTCGTGGGTCGCTCCCACATAGCCTCGCAAACGCTGGTAGTGGGAAATCTGCTCCTCATCCATCAACCCGGTTGTCTCCAGATGCGCCGACAGGTGGATGACTCTCAAGCGCGCCTTCAGGCTTTCTGCTGCCCCCACACTTTCCCGCAAACTCTCGGCGGTAATCCCCTTGGCGGCAAACAACGAGTCGAGTCGTTGCTCGACGCTGATGTAATCCAGCCCGACAGCGATGGCCTGGCTCTGCATGGTATCGAAGATGGCGGAGATCGCTTTCCGCTGATCCTCGCTCAACCCCAAAGCCTCACCCTCGTCGAGCACATGGCGCGGCCCGGGATATCCATTGAGCTCCGCTGGGAGCGCCAACGACATGCCCGCCCCTTCGGCGAACCCGGCGATCTCTTTCTGTGAAAGCGCCTTGATGGGCCGCTGCTCGAGCCCGGCATAGGGCGACTCCTGCGCCTCCGACAGCGACGGGAAAGCCGCGGCGAGAATGAGGAGAACGATTGGTAGCCTCTGCTTCATTGTTACCTCCAGGTGGTTGAATAGTGTACGGCTGATCTACGCCAGACGTTCACTAGCGTACAGGCGGTGTGACATGTCCGAGGATGATTCGTCCAGCGACCGCCTTTCCGCCTGACCACCTGTTTGCCTGACCACCAACCCTCACTCCTGTGACCAGCATCCTAGTGACCACCATCACACCAGTATCTCAGCGAGTGTTATATCGTGAGCCAACCGCCTGAATTCAACCATGTGGCCATGGTGAGTAGCCGCTTCGCCAGCACCACACCATGGGCGTTAAGTCATTACGTAGCAAGATGTTCCAGCGCCTACGGGTGGAGATGGTATGCGGATTGCTTGGTCAGTGGGGTGACAGTCCCTTTAGGGGAGGTTGCGGTCATGGACATGCAATTGTGCTTTTGCACGCGGCAACACGGGATGGCCCGGATGATCATCATCTTGGGTCTCACGGTTGGCACATTAGTGCCGGCCGAAGCGCAGCGGTCCAGCCCCGACGTCGGTGCCATACTGACGCGGCTAGGCATTCCCACGTCCACCCTTGACGAGGTGGCACCGGCGGTGCTCGATCTCGTTTGTCAGGGCACCAACTGCAGCATCAACCTAACGACCCTGTCCGATCAGACCTGTAGGGCGGTGGCCGTGGACGTGGCCCTGCGACGACGAGCCGAGCAGTTGCGGGCTGGCGGTTCGGCGCAGGTCGTCACCAGGGTGCAATGCAGCCAGGGTGTATTCGCGGTGTTTCAGACTAGCGCCCGTCGAGGGGTGATCGGCCACCGTGACTCCGCCGGCAACACCGCGCAGCGGGAATTCCCAATGTAGAGAGTAGAGCGATTCATGAACACCGAGGCGGCTAGTAGTCGTCCTCATCATCGTCGCCGTAGTCGTAGAACTCATCATCGGTCAGCTCGTCGGAATAACTCTCCGCCGGAATGATGAGCCACAACACCAGGTAGACCAGTACCCCCGGGAATGCCGCCGACAAGACCGCGCTCAACAGATAGCCGACCCTGAGCAACGTAGGATCGATATCGAAATGTTTGGCGAAGCCGCCTAAGACGCCCCCGATCTTCCGGTCGGTGCGTGACCGGCGTAATTCATATGTAGTTCTGGGTGCCACCGCTCGCGACATGCCGTCCCCTGGAGAATCTTACGAGCCCACCTACGAGAAGGGATGGCAGAAGATTCAACGTTGAGGGGCACTGGTAACCCAGGCCGTCCACCACAAATCACGGAGGGTCACCGCACCTGCGGCAAGCTGACGGACGGTAAAGACCTCGTTGGCGGAAGAGGCGTTCTCCCGGCTGAATCGGGACTCTCGATCGATCCGGTAAAGTTGCTCCAGTAGGGCGTGCGAGGCTTCCAGACGGCCGTCCTCAAATCGTAAAACACAACCGGATCACTCATGAACGGGATCAGCTCGTCGGCGGACACTTGCCCTTGCACGAACTCGGATTCGAACCGTTCGTGGATCCCCCGCTCGGTGTCGTAGCCGTTCGGGTTGTCGCCGGTCCAGCCGTTGTGATGCACGGTGGTGTGGAGCGGGTTGGACGCGTCAGCCACGTAGTGCCCCAGGATACCGGCGTCGTTGATGATCCGCTGTTCGATCCAACCGCGTTCAGGCTCCCCTGCCCCACGCCACTCACGGAATGCCACTCGCAGCCGCTGGGTCAGTTCCAGGATGGTGAATGGTAGATAACCGGGTTGGCTACCCACACCCGCTTCCTCGAGCGCATGGAAATATGCCACACGATCCGGAGCCCGGAGCGCCGCTTCCGGCACTACCTCATAGTTGATGTAGTGGCCGGGGGAAAAATTGTCATTCAAGGCGGGATCGAGGTTACTCTCGGTGGAATCCCTCCACCGATCGGGCTCGGCGTTCAAGTATGCGAGTTGGTCGGTGGCGGCGCGAAAGAAAGCCGGCATCGATTCCGGAACGTGTTCCGCAGCCGTGCGACCGATCATCTCATGACCATAAGCGCCCCATAGAGGGAGTCTCGTTGCTACAGGGAGCACGACGATCAAGGATCCTGCGAACAACCCCGCCAAAGAGAATCGACTCTCGGGAGCATGCTGTTTCATTCGGAACTCGGAGGCAGGAGTCTCGACCATCCGGCGATGGTGAAGGCCAGTTCCGCGATTACCTCTCCCTGGGACCGGCCGGAGCGTTTCAGAACATGGAACCCGTGGTCGGCGCCTTCGATCCTTCTGAGATCAGCAACTGGGCCGAGTCCGGCACACACCCCTGACATCAGTCCGAAGTCCGCCAGCTTGTCCCGGGTTCCTTGGAGGAACAGCATGGGAACCGATACGGCTGCCAGGTGATCCGCTCGTTCTTGGGACGGTGGTTTACCTACCCCATGGAGCGGAAATCCCAGGAAGGCCAACCCTCGCACATTGGGGAGCGGCGCTTGGGCCGCGGCCAGCGACGTCATCCGCCCACCCATCGACTTGCCCCCGGCAATGAGCGGGATTCCGGGGCACGCCGCGACGGCCGCCGCGACGGCCGACCTGACGGTTTCCAGCAGGACCGACCTCGGGTCCGGGCGCCGGCCACCCTTTTCCATATAAGGAAACTGGTAGCGGAGGGTGGCTACTCCGTTCAGGTACAACTCGCCCGCAATAGCCTCTAGGAATTGATGTCGCATCCCGGCGCCGGCGCCGTGGCCGAGCAGGTAGAGGCAGGAGGCGGACGGGGGCGTGAGGAGGATAGCCGACACCTCACCACGGCTCTGGGTGGCGCGGAAATGAAGTTGTCGCTCGGGGGTGGTCGTCGTGGTCACGGGTTCCTCTGGATCGTCCTTGGAAGTTGAAGGTTCCTGCCCAGTTGTCCAGGCCGCTTCCGATCGTATCGGGATCCGGATCCCTGGACACACGTCGCTATTGCAGTACCTTGGAAGACCTTTCCCGAGAGAGCGTAGCATGACCGTCACTCCAGGTTCATCCCCGCGCGATTCGTGGGGTACTCAGGCCGGTTTCATTCTGGCCGCGGTCGGATCGGCCGTTGGTTTGGGCAACATGTGGCGGTTTTCCTACGTTGCCTCCCAAGGTGGCGGAGCTGCGTTCGTCTTTCTGTACCTGGCACTGGTAGCAATAATCGGCATCCCCCTGATGACATCCGAATTTGTTGTAGGACGGCTGGCCCAGGTGTCGCCCGTCAGGGCATTGCCGGAACTCGGCGGCAGGAAGTGGACACCGTTGGGATGGGTGTTCGTTTTCGCCGGCCTCATCATCCTGTCGTACTACTCGGTCATCGCCGGGTGGACCATGCGGTACGCCTGGGAGGCTGTTTCCTCCGGGCTGCCGCAGAACACGGTGGCCTACTTCAACGACGCCGCCAGTGGACTGCCAGCCATCGGGTGGCACGTGGCGTTCATGATCCTGACTATCATCATCGTAGCCGGCGGTATCAAGGGCGGGATCGAACGCGCCGCGGTCATTCTGATGCCGGTCATGTTCCTCATCCTTGGCGGGCTGGCGATATATGCGTTCTTCCTAACGGGGAGCCGAGAGGGCTACGCCTTCTACCTCAACCCAAACTTGGGTAACCTGTTCGATCCACAGATCATCGGCAACGCGGCGGGCCAGGCGTTCTTCTCCTTGAGCCTGGGGATGGGAGCGCTGATTACTTTCGCCTCATACCTCAAGGGACAGAACAACCTCGCCAAAGAGGCGACTATCGTTGCCTTGGCGGATTTCGGTGTTGCCTTCATGGCAGGGCTGGTGGTGTTCCCCATCGTGTTCACCTTCGGCTTGCAGGATCAGATCGGGGCCAGCGGCCTGGGCGCGTTGTTCGTATCCCTCCCTGCCGGATTCGCCAGCATGGGAGCGGCCGGAAAATTCGTCGGCGCCGCTTTCTTCATCATGCTGTTCTTTGCGGCGCTGACGTCGTCGATCTCTTTGTTGGAGGTAGTCGTGTCCGCGATCGTCGACTCATTCGGCACCGCACGGCGCACCGCCGCCATCACCATGGGAACGATCATCACAATCATAGGCATTCCTTCCGCCCTGAGTCTCAATTTTCTGGGCGCCGCTGACGCGTTGGTGGGGAACTTCGTACTTATTCTTGGAGGGTTCCTCACCGCCATTTTTGTCGGCTATTTCGTCCTCGACAAGGCCGACGCGGAGCTCGCCAAAGGCCTTACCAACAAGCCTTTGCGGCAGGCCTGGGCCTTCATGGTGCGCTATGTGGCCCCGCCGATTCTCCTGGGCGTCCTCTATCTGCTGATTGCCCCGACTTGGCAGGCCATCCGCACGTTGCTGGGGATTGGCTCCTAGACTCATCCTGCCTACGGAGATTCAGCGACAATGCAAGCGGCCACCTCCTCAAGGGTGGCCGCTCTACCAAGGAGACTACCGCATCGTGGAGGACGCGAATCGATCACGACATGGAAACCCGGGGCTCTGACACCGGGGATGTAGGCACGCCAATCCCTACCCGGCAGGACCAGTTACCAGCCACGCCGATCGCCACCAGTCGTGGCGGCCCAGTGGAAAACGACGCACCAGCCGCACGGGGGTGCGAGTCGTTTCAACCGCCTGTCTAAGGCACTGGAAGCAGGTCATGGCGAACCAGATCGTAGTACGAGGGAAATCGATCACCGTCAACCCAATCGGCGAAAGCGTCGATCCGTTGCAGCGATTGTAGGCTGCAGGAACCCACCCTGATCGGCCCAATGGGCGCTCCGCCCCGGCGAAACACACTCCGAATGATGACACTGGTGGTGTCGGTCGGCAGCGCATTCACATTCCGCGCGAAGGCCGAGAATACCCCGTCATCGAACAAGTAAAATTCCACATTGGAGGTGTAGAACGCCGACACCCTGGTACCTCGTTGTTGCAGGTACCCGGCAATGGCCGACAGTGAGTGCTCCCCGGCCAAATCGCCTACGATCGGGATGACAAGATTGTCCACTTGGAGACGACGCACGACCTGGTAAGCCGCCTTGGTAGCCAAGTAGCTCGATGGTGTATTGCTTCCACCGGCCAGCAGCAAGAACCGGTGCGTCGGGTAACATGACCGCGAGCCCCGGCCGTGTGACCGGAACCGGAGCTCGAGTCCGGCGACGATGAAACGCTGATGGATGTCGAGAATCGTGACCCTATCGTCCGCGGATAACGCTACCCCGTCCCGTGCGATGGCACGCTGGACCGTCTCCATCGCCTCCCGCCCCTTGCTAGAGTCTACCGCCACAGTGTCGATGTACCGGGCCAGGTCCTCCAGCGGTAGCTCACGCCACAAGGCCAGACTGTCCGGTACCGGTTTCCCGTACATCAAGGCCAGAAACTCGACTCGCGTGGCTGCTTCGTTGAACAGCGCCTTGAACCACAGGTGCTGCAAAAGGTTGTCGCGCCGGATATCGACGATGAAGGCCACATGCGGGTTGACGCGAGCAATGTAGGAAAAATTCTGGTCCGGGCCGACACCTATGTAAGCTCCACCGATTACGCCGTACCGTGTGAGAGCATCCACGACTTCCAGGTCCGTCGCTTCGTTGCTGATGAGATTATCGGTGTCGAAGTACCGTCCGCGTTCGGAGAAATCGCTGATCAGCCCGGCAAAGGCCGAGTCGCTGAGGGCGGGCCACGGGCCTGCACTGGGCGGCCCCGCCCTCCCACAACCGGC
>CAXMUQ010000167.1:0-6665 GCA_964196605.1 uncultured Acidimicrobiia bacterium | reverse complement strand
ATGGCTCAACCGGTCCGCCACCTGCCGTGACACGCAACAGTCCGTCGCCCTCCTCCGCAGAACCGACGATGGATCCATCTGCCATCCAGGTGATGTCGTCCCCCTCTGTAATCCCGGGCCCTGCGAGGGTGCTGGTCCCACCGGTCAGCGGGATGATGCGCACCTCTTGGCCGCGAACGAAGGCAACTCGTTGACCGTCAGGGGAGATGGCCGGACAGCAGCCACCCAGCGTGCCCGGTATCCGAGCGGGGGTCTCGGCGTCGGCACGCCTGATCCAGATCCCTAGGGGTGAGCCACCGCCGTAGAGGATGAAGGACCCGTCCTCCGCGATCGCCAACCCTTGCTCAAACGTGGCGCTGTCGGGGGTATCCAGGTTCGTCAGCCAGGGCACCCGGGGTCCGTCAGCGGGAGGAGGTCGAACCAGCAGCAACGCCAGAACGAGTGCGGTGACGAGTGCCGCCCCTGCCACCAACCACGGGAGCCGGTTCCGCACTACACCCATTGAGCCGGGTGCGGCGGCCACCCCCGCGGTCGTGAAGCCTGGATTGCCGAGCGCCTCGGCAAAGGTCCTCGCCGAGTCGAAGCGATCGGCCGGAAGCTTTTCCAGCGCCTTGGCCACAGCGGCGGCCACGTGGGGCGGCACGGATTTGCGCCGCCGGGTAAGCGGTTGGGCTTCCTCGGTCACGATCTTCATGATGATCTGCTGGGCCGAGCCGCCCAGATGCGGCGGCTCGCCGGCCAGCGTCTCATACAGCACGCTCCCCAGCGAGTAGATATCCGACCGCGCGGTGATGTCCTTCTCCGCCGTGGCCTGCTCGGGTGACATGTAGTGCGGGGTACCGAGGCTCAACCCCGTTTCCGTCATGCGGCCACCGGCCGCGGCGCTCACCGCCAGGGCGATGCCGAAATCGGCCACCATGGGCCGGCCATCTTGCAACAGGATGTTCTCCGGCTTGATGTCCCGGTGGATGACGCCCTGGCGGTGGGCGTAGTCCAGCGCGTCGGCCACTTCAGTGGTGATCTTGACCGCCTCGTCGATGCCGAACTGGCTCTCGCGGTCCAGCTTGGCCCGCAGCGTTTCGCCCTCTATGTAGGGCATGACGTAGTAAAGGAAAGAATCGGCTTCGCCCGAGTCGAACAGCGGGAGGATGTGGGGGTGCTGCAGGTTGGCGGTGGTCTTGATTTCCTGGACAAAGCGGTCGGCGCCGAGCACGGCAGCGAGCTCGGGACGCAGGACCTTCACGGCCACCTTGCGGTCGTGTTTCAGATCCTCGGCCAGGTAGACGGTGGCCATGCCGCCTTCGCCCAGGCGACTGAGGATCTGGTAGCGGTCGGCGAGGGCCGAGGAGAGGCGTTCGGTGGATTGGGTCATGGCTACGGTTCGCCCATCTTCTCGCGGAGTTCTTCGAACCAGTTCGTCACCACGATCACCGGTTGCCGGACGGCGAACAACTCCTCCGTGGAACGCACCATGAGGAATCGTGTGCCGTCGGGGTGGACGTCATAGCGGCGCCGGCCGTTGACGCTCTCCATGAACGCTCCGGCGCTGACTTCGTAGTCGTCGACGCGGAACAACTCGGTCCGAGCCGTCACCCCAGGGTTGGTCCCTTCGCGGAAGTCGCCCCGCACCATGCTACCATCGCTGATGAAGTACACCGAGCCCCCGTCAGGCGCCCACACCGGACCCACACCGCCTCCTACCGATGCCTGCAACCGGGGACCAGGTTCGGGAAAGCTGCGAATAAAAACTTCAGATTCCCCCGTTTCCTGGGAGATGTAGGCCAGCCAGCGCCCGTTGGGCGAGATGACGCCTTGATACTCGTCCCATTCTGCACGGAGATAGGGGATCGGCTCATGATCCACACCCTCGAGAGGAATGCTCGACAGGTCAAAGCTGGAGGCACCGAATTGGGCACCGGCTATCAGCCAAGAGCCGTCGACCGAGGCTGAGTATGGGTCCATCTGAATAGGCGACAGAGTGTCGACGGACCCTACCCCGTCGGCCGGTACCCGTAGCAGCCCGTAGGGACCACTGACATAGACGTGTTTGCTATCGTGGGCCCAGGCAAAGAACCCGAACACGGGGAGAACCGTGTTGGCGCCCGTGAGCAGGTCATACGTGGCAACGGTCGCATTCACGAAATCTTGGTAGACAATGAGGCGTCCGTCGGGAGAAACGCGAGGATCCTCGAAATCGTCGATCCGAACCGGCAGGTCCAGCGCCTCGCCATCCATGCCCACCCAGACCAGGCGTTCGTCCTCGCCAGTCGAGCGCGCTTTGGCGTACAGCAACGTCCCGTCATTGGAGACGTCGAGCACGGCGGTCCCCCTGGGAGCCCATACGTCCTCGAGGACTGGTACGGGGGCGCCCGAGGGCTCATGGCGGTCGATGTCGTAGTGCACCGCGAAGAGGTCGAATCCGGGCGTCAGGTAGATGACGTGGCCCGTGGGAAGGTACTGGGGGTCGTATCCTGCTCCCGCTACCAGTTTGAGTATGTTCGACCCGCGATGCCACAGCATCACCCGTCCGCCACCCTGCCGGTCAGTGTCGAACAGGATGCCGCTCCCGTCGGGCAATATCGCCGGGCGGGATGGTTCCATATCCTCCGAATGCTCGACGACCCTCCGCGGCGAATCGGCGCCGGGTTCGAGGTAGTAGAGACCGTCCTGCTTGGCCATGGCCATCGACCCATCTGCGCCCCAGTCCGCCGTCGCCACACTGTCGAAGATAGCGACCGCCGGTCCACCAGTGACGGGGACCTTCCCGTAACTCCGCATCTGCGATCCACCACCGAGGTTGGCCTGGACGAAGGCCAGCCATTGACCGTCGGGCGAGAACTGAGGGAACAATCCGCCTTCGGTTCCCGGGATCGGCCGCAGCTCGAGCTCGTTCACCTGACGCATGAACAGCTGCCTGCCTTCCCCAGTCGTCATCGACACTGCGATCTGGGATCCGTCGGGCGAAAGGGCCAGACTCGTGACGGGAGAAAGACTGTCGGCCAGCATGGTGCGCATGACCAACGGTGCAGCATCATCAGACGTGTCGCCGAGGGCCCACAGCAAGGCCACGAGGAGAACGACGGTTACGACGCCGTGCACCGGCTGGAGCCACCGGGGGCGAGAGGAGGCCACCGCTGCCGATGTAGCGGTGGTAGCCGTGCGATGGGCGAAACCGCTCTCGGTCAGCGCTGCGCCAAACTCGGCCGCGCTAGTGAACCGGTCGGCCGGAAGCTTTTCCAGCGACTTGGCTACCGCCGCCGCCACGTTCGGCGGCACCGATTTCCGGAGTTCGGTGACCGGCTGGGCGTCCTCGGCAATGATCTTCATGATGATCTGCTGCGCCGATTTCCCCATGTGGGGCGGCTCGCCGGTCAACATTTCGTATAGCACACTTCCCAGCGAATACACGTCCGACCGGGCGCTGATTTCCTTCTCGGCGGTGGCCTGCTCAGGGCTCATGTAGTGCGGAGTGCCGAGGGAGAGTCCCGTTTCCGTCATCCGGCCACCGGCTGCGGCGCTCACCGCCAACGCGATGCCGAAGTCCGCCACCATGGGGCGGCCGTCGTGCAACAGGATGTTTTCGGGCTTGATGTCCCGGTGGATGATGCCGTGGCGGTGGGCGTAGTCGAGCGCGTCGGCCACATCGGTGGTGATCTTCACCGCCTCATCGATACCGAATTGCGTTTCGCGATCGAGCTTGGACCGCAGTGTCTCGCCCTCGATGTAAGGCATGACGTAATAAAGGAAGGAGTCGGCTTCGCCCGAGTCGAACAGCGGCAGGATGTGCGGGTGCTGCAGGTTGGCGGTGGTGGTGATTTCCTGGACGAAGCGCTCGGCGCCCAGCACGGCGGCGAGTTCGGGCTTCAAGACCTTGACGGGCACCTGGCGTTTGTGCTTCAAGTCCTCGGCCAGGTAGACCGTGGCCATGCCGCCTTCGCCCAGGCGACTGAGAATCTGGTAGCGGTCGGCCAGGGCCGAGGAGAGGCGTTCAGTGGATTCGGTCATGGGCTATTTGCAGTGGAATATCGACTGACACCTGCTCACTGACAGCCGATTTTTCTCCGCTTATTCCTCCCCAACCAGCTGCTGTAGTTCGTCAAACCAGTTCACTACCACCCGAACTGGGACTCCGAGAGTGAACGTCTCTTCCAGAGATTGGACCATCAGGAAGCGATCGCCGCGGGGATCGATGTCGTACCGTCGCGGGAACCCCAAGGCCTGGAAGAACGAGGCGGTGGTCACTTCGTATCCGGAGTGACCGAACAGCTTCGTGTGTGAGTGTACCCGTAACCCTCCCTGGGCCGTCGAGACACTGGCCCGCGTCATCGAATCGGGCCCCACATAGTAGACGGCCGATCCATCAGGCGCCCACGAGGGGCCCACACCCCCGCCGTTCGAGATCAATACGGGCGCACCGGGGTCGGGGAACGCTCGCACATAAATCTCGTTCCGTCCACTTTCATCGGACACGTAGGCCAGCCAACGCCCGTCCGCGGAGAGTACACCCTGGCGTTCGTTCCAGTTGGCACGCAGGTACGGCACCACCTCGGGAGATGCTCCATCCATCCGTAGAACGTCGATATCGCTGGCACGGTCTTGGGTTACGCGCCCGATCACGATACGGGACTCATCCGGCGACACGGCGAACACCTGACCGTCCTCGGTGAGCAACGTGTCGGGCGCTCCGCCATCCACCCCAATACGCATGGTCGCGTTTCGGGAACCCTGCGACGCCGAGACGTAGAGTGACCGACTGTCGGGGGACCAGGCGAAGTTGACATAGGCGCCAAGCCGGACGGTGGCACCAGTCGAGATATCATACAG
Source organism: uncultured Acidimicrobiia bacterium (assembly GCA_964196605.1). Lineage (GTDB taxonomy): Bacteria > Gemmatimonadota > Gemmatimonadetes > Gemmatimonadales > GWC2-71-9 > N074bin45. The sequence goes on along the minus strand of CAXMUQ010000167.1, from coordinate 1,841 downwards.
GGACGCCACCTGACCGTTGAAGTCGATGAACGCTATACGGCGCCCGTCGGGTGAGACTCGTGGCGTCTCCATGTCCTGCACCTGGAGTGGGAGTTGAGTCGCACTGCCAGCCATGTCCACCCACGTGAGGCGCTCGGAGTCCGCGACATCCGGCGCGACCGCGTAGACCAGGGTCCCCGTGCTGGACACGTCCCAATGGGAGGTCCCGGCAATTCGCCACACCTCAGCCAGCACGGGCACCGCCGGCCCCGTAATACGGTGGCCGGCGAGGTCGAACGGCACCGCCAGGACGGCGTCGCTTGGCGCCGGGGCATGAAACACGATATGGCCTGACTCTACGTATTTCGGATTGAGCGCCCGGTCGAATAGGACCGACACCGTGCGCGTCTCAAGATCGAGCAACAAGCCACGCCCACTCACGATTTCGTCGTCCGTGAACAGCACGCCGCTTCCGTCGGGCAGCACGTCGGGTGAATTGATGGCCAGAGAATCTGACGCGAGCACCAGCTCGAGGGTGCCGCCACCAGGGGGAATGCGGTACATGCCACCGGAACGCACCACGATGATCGTCCCGTCCGCGCCCCAGTGCCCGAATTGCACGGAGTCCGCGATCGTCTGGACCACGCCTCCGGCGATGGGTATCCGCCTATAGGAAAACTGTCCCTGGCCAGCCACAAACTGCCGGAACGCGATGGCACCGCCGTCGGGCGAAAACGTCGGGTCAGTGGCGCCCAGCGTGCCGGGGATCGACTGGAATCCTTGGTGGTCGGCCGTGCGGGCATACAGCTGGGTCTGACCGTCCGCCGCCGGTGCCGCTATTACAACCGTACGGCCATCAGGCGAAATGGCAACACCCGAAGGCAACGGTAGCAGAGTATCGCTGAGGGTGGCGTGGAATGCTACGGCGGTGGTGGTGGGCTTGGGAAACAGCACCGCCCAGACCAGCGCCAGTGCCAGGACCGAAGTCACCGCCACATGGATCAGGGTACGGTGCCGAGATGAGGCCGGTGGCACGTCCCCTACGCCTGACATGGTTGCCGAGGAGCCGTAGGTGAATGCGGTGTTGCCCAGAGCGTCGGCAAAGGCCTTGGCCGTGTCGAACCGGTCAGCCGGCACCCTCTCCACGGCCTTGGCCACAGCCGCCATCACGTTGGGCGGCACCGATTTCCGGAGTCGATTCACCGGCTGCGCGTCCTCGGTCACGATCTTCATGATGATCGCCTGGGCCGAGTTGCCCATGTGGGGTGGCTCGCCGGCAAGCATCTCGTACAAGACGCTGCCGAGCGAGTAGACATCGGAGGCTCCGGTGATCTCTTTCTCAGCCGTGGCCTGCTCGGGGCTCATGTAATGCGGCGTGCCCAGACTCAGCCCGGTCTCCGTCATGCGCCCACCGGCCGCTGCGCTCACGGCCAGCGCGATGCCGAAGTCGGCCACCATGGGCCGGCCGTCGTGCAGCAGGATGTTCTCAGGCTTGATGTCCCGGTGGATGATACCGTGGCGGTGGGCGTAGTCGAGCGCGTCGGCCACCTCGGTGGTGATCTTCACCGCCTCATCGATACCGAATTGCGTTTCGCGCTCCAGCTTGGAGCGCAGCGTCTCGCCCTCGATGTAGGGCATGACGTAATAAAGGAACGAGTCGGCTTCGCCCGAATCAAACAGCGGCAGAATGTGCGGGTGTTGCAGGCTGGCGGTGGTGGTGATTTCCTGTACGAAGCGCTCGGCGCCGAGCACGGCGGCGAGTTCGGGTTTGAGGACCTTGACCGCGACCTGGCGTTTGTGCTTGAGATCTTCGGCCAGGAACACGGTGGACATGCCGCCTTCGCCGAGGTGGCTGATGATCC
>CAXMUQ010000166.1:0-15949 GCA_964196605.1 uncultured Acidimicrobiia bacterium | reverse complement strand
CCGGGCGCTGGCGATTGCCCGGAGGGAGGTACCCGACATCACCCTGCGGATTGCCGGCAGCGGGGATGACCTGGCCCGATTGAAGAGGTTGGCTCGGGAATTGGACATCGAAGGGGCAGTCCGGTTTCTTGGGTATGTTTCGGAAGACGAGAAGGCCACGCTATTTCGAGGCACGGTGGCCAACGTATTTCCTTCGCCAAAGGAGGGGTGGGGGATGACGATCGTCGAGGCGGCGGCGTGCGGCACACCCTCGCTCGCCTCCGACAGTCCCGGGTTGCGCGATTCGGTGCGTCATGGCGAGAGCGGATTTCTGGTGCCCCACGGAGACGCGGTGGCCATGGCCGAGCGGATGGTCGCCCTGGTGAGGGACGAAGAGCTACGGGCCAGATTGGGCCGCGGTGCAGCGGCCTTCGCGTCGTCGCTCACGTGGGATGATGCCGCGGATCGCACCGAGCGACACCTGGAAGACATCATTGGTGAATGATACTTGGAGGAGACGACATGCAGACAACCATCACCGCCCGTCATTTCGAACTCAGCGACGGTCTCCGCGAACGGGCGGATACCATCATGGCCCGGCTCGAGAGCGCGGCCCCGCGGCCGGTATCGAACCACATCGTGTTCGATTCCGAGGGATCTACCCCGAGCGCTGAGATTCGTCTGCATTTGTCGAAAGGGGAGGTGATCGTGGCAACCGGTGAAGGCCCGGATCACCGAACCGCGCTCGACCGGGCTGAGGCCAAGCTCAGAACTCAATTGCGAAAGGCCGTAGAACGGCCGCGCCGGGTCAGAAAACCAACCACGGACGAAGTGTGACGTTACGCTATCGGGATTTTGTCGAGCGAAAGGGCGACCCGCTCCAGTTGGAAGTCCTCACGGGCGACCTGGGACTGGACCAGCCGGTGCCGGACGACGAAGTAGCTAGCCCGGGACTGGCGCTCGCCGGGTTTTCTGGCCGGTTCTCTCCGCGTCGCCTGCACGTGCTGGGCGAAACCGAAATCACCTATCTCGATTCACTCGATGCTGACGAACGCCGAACTAGACTGGAGGCGTTTTTCGCTTTCGACCTATCGTGCCTGTTCATCACCAAGGCCCAGAAGGTGCCCGACGATCTGGTCGAGATAGCAAAGGAACGGCACATCCCGGTCTTCCGGACCGCCCTCAAGACTGCGGAATTCTATCGACGGATCAAGCCGATCGTGGAGGAGGCGTTTGCCCCGCGTACCACGGTCCACGGGTCCATGGCCGATGTCTATGGCGTGGGGTTGTTGTTCATGGGCGGGTCGGGCATCGGCAAGAGCGAGTGTGTGTTGGACCTGGTGGAGCGAGGCCACCGCTTGGTGGCCGACGACGTGGTGATGATTACCCGCAAGGGCAATGACATGCTCATGGCCCAGGGCCACGAACTGGCTCGCCACCACATGGAAATTCGGGGCATAGGCCTGGTCGATATCCCCACGTTGTTCGGCGTGCGCGCGGTCCGGCAACAGAAACGCATTGAGGTGGTAGTGGAGTTGGAACCATGGGACACCGCCCGCGAAATGGACCGAACCGGGCTGTCCCGACAAGAAACCATCATACTCGACGTAACGCTTCCCAAGGTGGTCGTGCCACTGAACCCGGGGAAGAACTTGACGGTAATTTCCGAGGTGGTCGCAATGATGCACTTGTTGCGCTTCTCGGGCGTTGACGTGGCGGCGGCATTCAACGAACGGCTCATCAGGCGGCTGCAGGACAAACGCGGTATCCAGGAGTATCTACAGGAAGACTATGAGTGAAGGCTTGCGCGGGGTGGTCGTGTGTCACGCCGGGCTTGCCGCCGCGCTGGTGGAGGCGGTGAATCAGATCACCGGTATCGCCGATGCTCTCGTCTCCGTGTCCAACGAGGGGTGCGACCGGAACTCGTTGCGTGACCGAATCGCCGAGGCCATCGGACCCGATCCGGCTGTAGTCTTCGTGGATCTGCCGACCGGGTCGTGCATGATGGCGGCACTGCGGGAACTGCGGGAGGCCCATGAGGCCAGCATCGTGACGGGAGTCAATCTTCCCATGCTTCTCGAGTTCGTCTTCCATCGCGATAGCACCCCGGAAGAGGCGGCCGCAAGGGCCAGGACCGCCGCCACCGAGGCCATACGAGGGTCCTGATGGCGGTGGCACTCTACCGTATCGACGATCGCCTGATCCACGGACAAGTGGTGATTGGCTGGGGACAATTCCTCGGCGTCCGGCTTCTGGTGCTGGTGGACGACGGAGTCATGGCGGAAGAGTGGGAACAGGACCTGTACCGCGCTGCCTTGCCGCCCGGGATGGATGTGGTCTTCGCCGGAATCGAAGACGCTGGTAAAGAGCTGCCGGCTTGGGAAGCCGATCCGCGGCGGGCCGTGGTCTTGACGGGCGACGTGTCCACCATGGCCGAGTTGGCTCGACGCAATCCGACGCTGGTAAAGGAGGTCAACCTCGGCGGGATTCACCACCGACGCGGCAGAACGAAACGGTTGCCGTACATGTACCTGACTGAGGACGAGCTGAGCCAGCTTCAAGCGCTCCAGAGCAGTGGCGTCAGGGTCATGGCCCAGGACGTTCCTTCCGCCGCCCCCAAGGACTTGAAGGCGCTATCGTGATCGACATGTCCGTCGAGGTAACGGTTGCCCTTCTCGCCTGGGGAACCCTGGTAGGCCTAGACCTGGTGAGCCTGCCGCAAGTCATGGTGTCTCGCCCTATCGTAGTTGGTGCCGTCGCCGGATGGCTGACGGGCGACCTGGCTACGGGTGTGACGCTCGGGGTTATTCTGGAGTTGTTCGCCTTGGAGTCGGTAGCGGTGGGAGCCGCCCGTTACCCCGACTTTGGCGCCGCCACCGTGGGTGCCGTCGTAGCAGGCAGCGGCAACGAGGGGCACGGGCTCATCGGGCTTGCAGTGGTTCTGGGTTTGGTGTTGGCCAGTATCGGCGGCTGGACCCTAAACAGGCTGCGGCACGCCAACGCCACTGCGGTACGCCGCCGTGAGGCATCATTGCGCACCGGCGACCCAGTGGCGGTCGGGGCCCTTCAGTACGGTGGCCTGCTCCGGGATTTGGCCCGAAGCATGACCCTGTCCCTGTTGGCCCTATTGTCCGGTTTCGCGTTGCGCACCGCACCAGCGCTGCCGGACTGGGCTTCGACTGGACTCTTGATGGTGGTGATCGGGGGAGGCCTGGCCGGCGCCGCCACAGGGGCCATTCGCAACGCGGGGCGAGGGCGCCGACTCAAGTGGCTGGGTATTGGAGCGTTGATTGGTATCCTGTTGCTGGTGGGTGGATCGTGAAGGCGCCCCTGTGGCGGGCGTTCTTGAGATTGTTCTCCGTGCAGGGCGTGTGGAACTATGAACGCATGCTGGGGATCGGTATGGGGTACGCAGCGCTCCCCCTCCTGGAGGAAATGCGGCGACAGGATCCGGTGGGGTATCGTGAAGCGGTGGCTCGTCAGGCCGAGTTCTTCAACGCGCAACCGTACCTCGCGGGCCTGGCGCTGGGCGCAACCACGAGGGCCGAGTATCAGGGAGTACCTGGAGACAAGATCCTGCGGCTCAGGACAGCGCTCTGTGGTCCCCTCGGGGCACTTGGTGACCAGTTGTTTTGGACCGGAGTACTTCCGGCGCTGGTGAGTGCGGCCCTGGTGATGATTGCGTTCGGGTGGACGGGTGTGGCGGTGCTCGGGTTTTTGGTGGTGTTTAACAGCATCCGGGTGGCCGTCGAGTGGTGGGGCCTCCGGACGGGCTGGGCCAGCGGGCTCGAGGTGAGCCAGGTGCTGCACAAGTCGTGGTTGCCGAGGGCGGTGGCGCTTGTGGGGCCGGCGGCTGGATTCGCCGTTGGCGTGGCGTTACCGGTGATCGGTGGCTGGCTGGTGGCGGATCTCGACAGGGTCGTGATGCTGGGGACTCTGGGTGCAGCCGGGGTTGCCATGGCCATGGCTTGGGCCAATCCCCGAGTGACCGGTCTGCGATTCACGGTCGTTGTTGCGACTATTCTTCTTCTTTCGGCCTGGATGGGCGCGTGATCGAACGAGAAACGACCATCGTCAATGAACTGGGGCTTCACGCCCGCCCGGCGGCCGAGTTGGTCAAGACGGCCAATCAGTTCGAGGCCCACATCGAGATCGTCAAGGATGGCATGTCCGTTAACGCCAAAAGCATCATGGGTGTCATGATGTTGGCGGCGGAGACTGGTAGCACAGTCATGTTCCGGGCTGACGGGTCCGACGCGGAAGCGGCCGTGCAGGCACTTGTCGAATTGGTACACAAAGGATTCGGCGAGTAGTGGAACACTCGACCACCGTCACCGGCACCGGTGTCTCTCCGGGGATCGCATACGCGACCGCCGTGATCGTCCGTCTCGACTTTCCTGACGTCCCCGATAGGGGTATCAAGTCGTCGGAAATCGAGTCGGAAGTCGAGCGTTTGCACCAAGCTGTTGCCGAGGTGGTCGAGAGTCTCGAATCGCTCCGCACCCGGGTCCTAGAGAGAGCAGGGGTGGAAGAATCCCGTATTTTCGACGCTCAGATTCTCATGGTGCAGGACACAGACTTCCTGGCAGGTGTCGAAATCCTGATCCGCAACAACAACCTTAGCGCCGAGACCGCCTACGAATTTAAGGCTCTCGAATACCGGGAATTGTTTGTCGGATCGGCCAAGGCCCATTTGCGTGAGCGGCTGACGGACATCACCGCCACGCAACGCCGGGTGCTCCATCGGCTGACGGGTTGGGAAGAAAACGAATGGTGGTCGGCTTCACTGAAGGATCCGGTCATCATCGTTGCGCGGGAACTCTCTCCGGGTGTCACGGTGCAACTGGATCGCGAGCACGTCGTCGGGCTTGTGAGCGAAGAGGGGACACGCACTTCGCACGCCGCCATCTTGGCACATTCCTTAGGGATCCCTGCGGTCATGGGAGCCATGGGTGCACTTGACGAAATTGCCGATGGCGTGCCCCTCCTCCTCGATGGACACGCCGGCGTAGTGTACGTAGAGCCGACCAGGGCCGAAATGGAAGACGCCCGGGCGAGGCTCAGCAGGCGGCACCGGCTGGAATTGGAACTCGAGGCCAGCGTATCGGAGCCGGCCGTGACACCGGACGGGACCAAAGTCACCCTCCTCGGAAACGTCGACCTTCCCGAAGAAGTCGAACCCGCCATTCGGTACGGTGCAGAAGGTGTCGGACTCTTGAGGACGGAGTTCCTGGTGACGGGCCGGACGGAGCTTCCAACGGAGGACGAACAGACCACTTACTACCAGCGGGTGGCGGACGCATTCCGCGACCACACTGTGACCATCCGGGCCTTCGACCTGGGCGGGGACAAGTTCCCGGCGGCTTTCCCAGCGCCGGCGGAGCCGAACCCGTTCCTGGGGTGGCGCTCTATCAGGGTGTGCCTGGACAAGCCGGAGATTTTTCGACCGCAACTACGCGCCATCCTCCGGACCGCGGCCGACCGCAAGCTCCAATTCATGCTCCCGCTGGTCAACAGTGTCGAAGAAGTAGTGCAGTCACGAGAAATGATGCTGGAGGAAGCGGATGCGCTCAAGCGGGCCGGGGTTCGTGCCGCGGAGGAAGTGCCGCTTGGCGTCATGGTGGAAACCCCGGCTGCTGTTTTGGTGGCGGACCACCTGGCCCAGGTCAGCGACTTCTTCAGTGTCGGGACCAACGATCTGACCCAGTACACGCTGGCGGTCGACCGGGGAAACGCCATGCTGAGCCGGCGGTTCGTCACCCATCACCCGGCGGTGTTGCGTCAGCTGCAAATGACAGTGGAGGCCGGAGCCCGAGCAGGAATCTCGGTGAGCGTGTGCGGTGAAATGGCCTCGGACCCGATTCTAGGAGTGTTGTTGATCGGATTGGGGTATTTGGAGTTGAGCGTAGCGCCTCCGTCGATCCCCCTGGTGAAATGGGTGGTCCGGCGGGTGCCCTACGCCGTTGCTCGGGCGGCGGCAGACGAGGCCCTTGCGGCCACCACGGCCGGCGAAGTGGCACAGATCGTGCGGCGCCACGTCGACCCGCATGTTGACCTCAAGTTGCTCGACCCGGCCGGCGCGTTGCTCGGGCCGCGGGACCACGCTACGTTGCGCCCCTCGTGAACTGGCCCGCACCAACGATCGTTACCGTGGAGTTTCCGTGAAATCATCATCAGTCCCTCGTTCCAAGAAACACGTATTCACATCCGAGTCCGTGACCGAGGGCCATCCCGACAAATTGGCCGATCAGATATCGGACGCCGTCCTCGATGCCATTCTGGCCGCCGACCCCCTGGCGCGGGTGGCTTGTGAAACGATGGTGACGACCGGGATGGCCATCGTGGCTGGAGAGATCAGCACCACCACCTACGCGCATGTGCCGGACATAGTTCGGGACACCGTACGGCAGATTGGCTACACCGACGCCTCGTACGGCTTCGACGCGGACACGTGTGCCGTGTTGACGTCCATCGATCGGCAGTCGCCGGATATCGCCCAGGGTGTCGATTCGTCGAACACCAAGTCCCAAGGCGCCGGCGACCAGGGAATGATGTTTGGTTACGCCACCGACGAGACTGAGGAACTGATGCCGGTGCCGATTCTTCTGGCGCATCGCATGGCCGAACGACTGTCCATGGTGCGCAAGACCAAACGGTCGCTGTCTTGGCTCCGGCCCGATGGCAAGTCTCAGGTATCGGTAGAGTACGATGGAGACCGACCCATTGCGGTGCGCACTGCGGTAATCTCCACCCAGCACGCCGACCGGGTTGGCAACAAGAAGCTTGCCCAGCGTACCATCAAGGAAGCCATGATCGAGGAAGTCATCAAGCCCGTCATGGCAGCAATGGATCTCGACAGCCGGCGCACCAAGGCGCTGGTCAACCCGACGGGCCGGTTTGTGCTCGGTGGACCGCACGGCGACGCCGGACTGACCGGCCGCAAGATCATTGTCGATACCTATGGTGGGATGGCACGCCACGGCGGTGGCGCCTTCAGTGGCAAGGACCCCAGCAAGGTCGACCGGTCGGCGGCATACGCGGCACGTTGGGTGGCCAAGAACATCGTGGCCGCTGGCCTGGCCCGCCGGTGCGAGGTGCAGTTGGCCTATGCCATCGGCGTAGCCGAACCGGTGTCGATCATGGTCGACACCTTCGGGACGGGCGGAGTGCCTGACTGGCAACTGGAGCAGGCTGTGCGGGAGGCGTTCGACCTGACCCCCAGAGGGATCATCGACGCTCTCGGGCTGCGCAATCCTATCTACTCGCCCACCGCGACCTACGGCCACTTCGGCCGGGTGCCCGCTAGCGTGAAGATTGCGGGAAAGAAGCGCAACCTATTCACCTGGGAGCGAACCGATCGGGTGAAAGACCTCAAGCGCGCTATCCGCTGACTCCAAGGGTGCCCGGCTCCCCGCCGGGCACACTATATTGCTGGTATGATCGAAGTCGTCGTGCAGCACTTGGGCGTGGACCCGAACAGCAACTCGCCTGTCGTGGTCCTGCGCGAAAAAGACGGACAGCGGTTCTTGCCCATCTGGATCGGACCAGCCGAGGCAAACGCCATCGCCATCAAGTTGCAGGACGTTCCGGTCCCAAGACCCATGACCCACGATCTGCTCGCCCGGGTGGTGACCGGACTCGGTGGGACCCTCCGCCGGGTATTCATCAACTCGGTCAAGGAGAACACGTACTACGCCGAGATGGTCATCGACCGCGACGACCACGTCTTCCAAATCGACGCCCGGCCTTCTGACTCCATCGCTCTTGCTCTCCGGCTCCAGGCGCCGATCTTCACCGAGGACCGGTTGCTCAACGACCCGGTCGAAGAGGATGACGTTATTCAGCCGGACCCTGCCTTGAGCGCCGAACTGCTCAAACAGCGCCTCGAGAAACTCGACCCCCAAGATTTCGGCCGTTTCAATCCGTAATACCTTCTTTGCTGTGGCGCTGACGCTTGTTGCGGCCAACGCCTCGGCCCAGGAGTTGTTGCCGGTCGGCGGCACCATCCTGCGGCTCACGCAGGTAGATAGTATTCCCGCGGGCGGCGTTCTGGTTGTATTGCACCAGGTGGGCAGGGATTTCCAAGGGCCGGTAGACAGCACCTCGAGTGGAGTGGACGGGTCGTTCCGGTTCGACTTCATCCCCGACACTGCCGCCGTCTACATCCTGAGCGCGTCGCACGCCGATGTACAGTACTTCTCTCCGCCGGTGCACACCAATCCCGAGCGCCCCGACACCGCCATTCTGATTGTCGTGTCCGACACGTCGACCACCGCCAGGATCGAGGTCGCGTCGCGACAGGTGGTCGTGGGCGCGCCGCGGACGGACGGTACCCGTGAAGTCATTGATCTGGTAGGGCTGGAGAATCCGGGTTGGCAGACGCGCGTGCCCGGCCACGCCCAACGCCCGACGTGGTCTACTCCACTCTCGGACGCCGTCATCGGCTTCAACGTTGGCGCCAGCGATTTCTCACCAGAGGCCGTGTTCTTCAGGAACGGCCGGGTCGAAGTGCTCGGTCCTATCGCGCCGGGCGCGAAGGATCTACTCCTCAAGTATCTCATTCCCGCATCGAGTGGTAACCTGGCGTTCGCCTTCGCCGATACGGCGCGGGAGTTCAGTCTGCTCATCGAGGAGCCGGATCTGCGGGTGAGCGGCCCGGTGATGGAAGCTCCAGAACCGCAGGTAATCTCGGGGAGGGCGTTCCGAACATGGCGCTCGCGTCCTGCACCAGGAGATACCATCGCTATCACGTTTCCCGGTGCGGTACCCCGGAGTTCACGCCCACTCCTGGCGGCTCTCGTCGGGGTAGTGGGATTGGCGCTCCTCGTCACCGCTTGGCGTATCCGTCGGGGACACGCCGAGATCCCGTTGGCGGAGGAGCCGGTCCCGGTGTTGGTTCGGCGACTTGCCCTGCTGGACGCGCGCTATCGTGGGCGTCAGGCTGACGTGCCGGCGTCCGAGTGGACTCAGTACCAGGAAGACAGGCAGACGCTCAAAGCGCGTCTTACTCGTGCCCTTGCTGGCGCCGGGACGACCGGATAGACTTGGCCCTTGGACGTAGTACCACATAGCGAGCAGGGACCATGGAAGCCGGTGCAATTCCGGCGCGGCCCCGCCACTGTAACGGGCAAGACCACTTCGCCGAATTATGCCACTGGGAAACCGGGAAGGCCAGCGAAGCGCCCGAAGTCAGGAGACCTCCTTGTTCGCCCCACCGGTTGATCCCTCGGAGGAGGGAAGGTGGTCTAATGACCTGGTCGGATCGTATCAGTTTCCACCGCCCATCCTCCCCCGCGAGGATGGGCGGTTTTCGTTGCAACCTTGTTGCCTGTAGGCGGCACGGTTGCATCGGTTTACCCAGCCTCCAGGTGTCTGTGGGCCTGCTCCTCGTTCTTTGGTGGTGGAGCTTAGCTCCACCGCTGGCTTCGGCGCAGGTTGCCGGGGAAATTCGCGGGACCGTCTTCGACACCTTAACCAACGCCGGCATCGCCAGAGCCAGGATTGAACTCGTCGGGAGTACCGCGCACGTGGTGGGCGGTCCGGATGGCCGGTTCGTTCTCCGCGGTGTGGAACCTGGTGAACGCGAGTTGCGCATTACCGCACTGGGATATCTTGCCACCCGTTTCCGGTTGACGGTCAGAAACGGCGCGATGCAGGTGGTCCGTGTGGTGCTGATTCCGGCTCCGATCACCGTCGATGAACTGGTCGTGCGCGGGGGCCAACCCGACTCACCGGCCGGTGTGCAAGTAATCGACCGGGAGTCCATCGTGGACTCCCGAGCCCGCGACTTGGGCGAGTTGCTCCAAGGTAGAGCCGGCATCCTGGTGGTGCTCTCGGGAGGAGTGGGGGCGCCGGCAACTCTTTCCATTCGAGGCAGCAGCGCCGACCAGGTACTGGTCCTCTTAGACGGAACACCAATCAACGATCCGATGACCGGCACCGCCGATCTGTCGCTGGTCCCGTTGGCCGCAGTCGAACGCATCGTCGTCATTCGAGGCGCCGCCTCGGCCAGGTACGGCGCCGGGGCGCTGGCGGGAGTGATTGCCATCGAGAGTCGCCGGGTATCCCGGACGGAGATTGCCGGACAGCTAGAGGGCGGTTCCTTCGGTGAAGCCGGACTCTCTGGACAACTGGGCGGCGGACACCAGGGCGACACTTGGCGCGTTCATGGACTCCTGGTCGCCGAGGCGCGCCGGACCGATGGCGATTTCAGCTACAACATCCCCCCTGTGCGGGGCGGCGGTGAGACCACCAGAGTAAACGCCCAGGCCAAGATGGCCAGCGCGTTCGCTACCGGCACCGTTGGTGTGGGAAATACGGAGGTTGGGGCACGGTTGGAGTTGTTGAACGTCGATCGCGGCATGCCCGGACCAACCACGCAGCCGACACCCTCAGCGAACCAAACCCAGCACCGGCAGGGGGCCTTGGTCACCGCACAGAGCGGAGTAGGGCGTTGGGTGATCGAAGCGGATGGGAGCATCCGTAGACAGGAAACCAGCTACAGCGATAGCGCCCCTCCGGCCCGTCCGCCCTATCACGATTCGGTGGCGGTGCGCGAGAGTACCGTGCAGTTGCAGGCTAGGGGCCCCGTCACGGCAATCGCCACGTCCGTCGGCGCCGACTACCGGCATCAGGCATTCCGCTCGACGTCTCTCAGCGGCAACGCCCCGAGTACCGCCGATTACTTGGGGCTGTGGGGCATGCTGAAGCACGAGGCATCCGTCGGCTCTCGCGACAGAGTCGAAGTATTCGTGGCGCTGCGGGCTGATGGGACATCCCAACTGGACGATGTGTTCTTCTCGCCCCGGGTTGGCGTCAGCTGGCGCAAGAATCTCGTCGGAGCCCACCTCAGCTGGGGCGGGGCGTTCTCGCCGCCAAGCCTGGCCGATCAGTTCTTCCAGGAAGGCGTCCTGGTGGAGCCGAATCCCGACCTTGGTCCCGAGCGGATCACCAACGAAATACAGGCAGGCGTCTCACTCGACGCGGTACCGGCGGGCCCCATCGACGTCGCGGCCGATCTGGCGGTGTTTCGCTCCGACATCGACGGGATGATTCTATGGGTCCCCGATTTCCGTTTTGTCTGGAGTCCTCACAACTTCGACGTTCGGCGTCGCGGGATGGATGTGGCAGTGCGTCTCACTCACCGCAGGAGTGCCGCCGTGGTGCGTGGTAGTTACAGCCTGGTTTCCGTGGAGTATGCCGGTCCGGTGCTGGCTGGGCAGGTGGCCTACCGGCCAAAGCATATGGCTACCATCGGCCTCGGCGTCCCGTACCGTTTGCTGCGGACTGAAATCGAAGCGCGCTATGTCGGAGAACGGCGCACGGTCCCGGGGAGCGAACTCAACAGTCTTCCGGCGTATTGGATCGTCGACCTCGGCGTCAGCGCCAGGTTCCGTCTCGGTTCCTGGTTCAACGAAGCCTTCTTCCGAATCGAAAACCTTACCGACCAACGGGCAGAACTCCTGGCCGATTTTCCATTGCCGAGCCGCGCCATCCGTCTTGGATGGCGGGTAACCCGATGATTACACACACCCAGAACGAAAGAACTTCGATGAAGCGATACACCATTCGAGCCTCCGCGGCCATCCTCTTCGCTACCTTGGCCGGGTGCTCCTCCAGCGACCCTACCACTCCCTCCGGTTCGTTCCTCGACGGTACCGCGAGCGATCCGCAAATCGGCTTGGTAATCAACTCCACCGGCCGGGCGTTGACCATGTTTCAACTCGGCGATCCGGCCGAGCAACGACAGATCCCGCTCGGCATGAGCAACACGATCACCCCGATCGGCCTCTCCCGCCGCGGGCTCAACGCGGTGATCCCGCTCGGGCAGGCGGCCAGCGTGGCGCTGATTGATCTCCCGGGCGAGCGGATCGTGCGTTTCTTTACCGTGGTGAGCGGGAATCTGTCGGGGTCCGTCTTCCTCGACGACACGACGGTACTGGTGGCGAACCTGGTTGACGACTATGTGGCAAAGTTCGCCATCGACCAAGCGAGCGGGTCCATCACGGAAACCGTGGCCGTAGCCCCGGCTCCGGGCGCTGTACTGACCGACGGATCACTGGCCTACGCCATATCAGGTAATCTCGATGAGAACTTCGCACCCCTGGGCAACGGGATCGTCACCGTCATCGATCCGTCCTCCATGACCGTCGTCGGGACCGTTACCAGCGGGGGCACCAACTCGCAGGCCGCGGCGTTCGGCCCTGACGGCCTGCTCTACGTCGTCAACACCGGGGATTTCGTGGGCGAAGGCAGTGTCACGATCATCGATCCGGGCACCAGGCAGGTGGTTGCCACCGTGAACGGATTCGGTATAGCGCCGGGCAACATCAGTATCGACGGTAACGGCCTGGCCTACGTCTCGGGCTTCGCTGCCGGAACCTTGGTATGGAACACCGCAACCCGTCAGTTCGTCCGCGGTACCAACGACGCTGTGTGCGCCAGAGTGGATCTTTCGGACCCCACGTCGGCGTGTCGGGGCGCGTTCGCCGCCACGGCCGACCGCAGCGGGAGTGTGTATCAGGTGTTCTTCGGCGACACGTTCCAGAACCTGCCTCCGGCTGTGTTCGTCTTCGATCCGGTGACATTTACTTTGCGGGACAGCATCCCCGCTGGCATCGGGCCGAGTTCGCTCGATATCGCCGTGTTCGGCAACTGAGCTGGACGGGACCCGGACCGTACCGGACCCCTCCAAATCACGATACATTCCAAGTGGTCTGGATCGCAGCGATCCAGACCACTTCTTCATCCCACGCACGTACCTATTGTTGGAGTGGCATGGCGAGAATACCGATCTCGGCGTTGACAGCCGGTGCGGCCCTCATGGCAGGCTGCGCGGAACCCAATCCCCAGCTGCCGCCTCCCGAAGAGGTGCTGGTAGTGGCCAACAGCACCACTCCTTCGCTGTCCGTGGCGGCTATCAGCCCGACCGGGCCAGAGGGAATCGTGCCGCTCTCGGGCACGAGCGTCAGTTCCATCGCCGCATTCGGACCCATCCTGGTGGCTTCGTTTCCCCTTGATGACGCCGCCGATGTCGTGGCACTCGATGGTCTGCAGCTAAGAATGACGGTGGCTCTACCGGCAGGGTCCGGAGCTACGGGAACCGCCGTCCTCAACGATACTGTGGCGTACGTGGCCAATCCCAACTTGAACACCATCACCAGGATCGATCTGGTGACTGGAGATACCGCATCCCTTGCCGTCGGGACGCATCCCCAGGGTCTCATCGGCACTCGAGGCAGTTTGTTCGTCATAAACGGCAACGTAATGCCCTGCGCCCAGCCTGGTGGGCTGTGCTCCCTGGGGCCGAGCTGGCTCACTGTGGTGGACCCCGAAACCAATGACCTGGCTACCGGCATCGACTCCATTTCCATGGTTGGTCCCGGGAATGCCCGCTACGCGGCTGTAGGGACGGATGGCCTGTTGTATGTCATGAATCGTGGGGTCGATACTGAGAGCCGATTGTTCATCGTCGACCCCGTCGAGCGCCGCGAAGTTGCCAGTTTTGGAGGGTTCGGCACCAACACCGGTCAGATAGCCTCGGATCTGGGCGAGCGAATCCTCATCAGCTCCCCCACTGACGGAGTCATGGCGTTCAACACTCGCACGCGGACGGTCGACCGGGGTACCGGCAACGGGGTGGCGGTTCCGGACAACAGCGGCCTGGCAGCGGACGGATCTTTCAGGGCGTATGCGGTGCAGTCCGGCGGCTGTGGTGGAACCGCGGGGCAGGCAGTAGTGTTGGATAGCGCCCTTGCTCCGATTGGGTCGGTACCGGTGGGGATGTGTGCCACGGAAGCGTTAGTGACCCTCATTCGCCCGGGGGGTTCACCCTGAGTGTAGTATCGACCCCGGCAATCGTATTGGCGACGCTCAGGTATCGGGAAAGTTCGAAAATCGTGCGGCTCGCCACCCTCGAGTTGGGGGTTATCAGCGTCATCGCCAAGGGCGCCCTTAGACCCAAGAGCCGGTTCGGCGCTTCGCTCCAGGTGCTGAGTGAAGGCAGCGCCATCCTCCACTATCGCGACCGGCGCGAACTGCAGACCCTCGCTGCATTCGATCCTGCAACCGTGCACCTTAAGCTGGCGGAAAACCTGGCCGCATTTTCTACCGCATCGGTGCTGGCTGAGATGATGGTGCGCTTCTCACCCTCGGAACGGCACCCGGAGAGTTACCACCTTCTCCGGCAGGGACTCGATATTCTCGCGGCTTCTCCCCCGGAGGCCGTGGACGTGGTTGGCCTGCGGCTGCTCTGGCGGCTGGTGAGTGTGCTCGGATTCGCTCCGGAGATGGCGTCATGCGTTCGGGACGGGGCCGCCGTCCCCAGCGGGGCGGTGGTGTTCAGTCCGGAGGAGGGCGGTGTGTTGTGCCAATCGTGCGCCGGATCGGGTACCCGTCAATTGCCAAACGAGGCGCGAACCGATCTGCTTGCACTGTTGGACGCTTCCGCGCCGCTGCCGCTCCTTGATGATCGGCACGCCGCCGCCCATCGCCGGCTGCTGACCCGATACGTGGAGCACCATCTGGCCGAGGGCGCCCAGCTACCGGCCATGGCGTTCTGGCTCGGGCGCATCTGGGAGGCGGCGTGATCATCGGCACCGCCGGTCACATCGACCACGGGAAGTCCACGCTGGTTCAGGCCCTGACGGGGCAGGCCATGGACCGGCTGGTCGATGAACAGCGGCGCGGCATCACCATCGACCTGAATTTCGCGGCACTGGTCCTCGATGACGGTCGCCGTGTGGGGATCATCGACGTTCCCGGTCACGAGGATTTCGTCCGTACCATGGTGGCGGGGGCCACCGGCATCGACCTGCTAATGCTGGTGGTAGCAGCCGACGAGGGCCTGATGCCCCAGACGCGGGAGCATCTGGCCGTGGCGGAACAACTGGGCGTTTCACTTGGGATTCCGGTGATAACCAAGACCGATCTGGTGGAAGACGATTGGTGCGCCCTGGTGAAGGAGGACGTGGTCGCCCGACTTGAGTCTTCTCCGATCGATTTCTGTCAGCCAATCACGGTATCGTCCCCGACCGGAACCGGGTTGGAAGAACTGAGACAGGCCGTGGCAGAAATGGCAGGCCGTGTTCCGCAGCGGCCCGGCGACGACGTGTTCCGTCTTCCGGTCGATCGGGCGTTTTCTGTCGCCGGGGTGGGGACTGTGGTCACAGGCACATGCTGGAGCGGATCGGTGGCCGTCGGTGACCGGGTCCGATTGGCCCCCGGCGGTCCGGCGGCTCGGGTCAGGTCGATCGAAACGCACGGGGACAGTACCGCCGCTGCCCAGAGTGGGAGCCGGGTGGCGCTCGGTCTCGTCGGGGTGGACCGCGAGCAAGTGAGCCGCGGCGATACCGTGGTGGAGGAGCGCATCGACTGGAAACCGGTTCGGGCCATCGACGTGGCTATCCATCTCTTGCCGGACGCTCCGCAGCCACTGATCTCACGCAGAAGGATAAGACTCCATCTGGGAACCAGTGAGGTGGTAGCCCGGGTGTACCCCAGGACCGTCATGGAGCAGGGGAGTTCCGGGCTGGCCCGTCTGGTGTGCGACACCCCGGTCATTGCCCGCGGCGGCGACCGGTTCATACTGCGCTCATACAGTCCCGTCACCACCATCGGTGGTGGCAGGGTGATTGACCCGAGTCCCCCGCGGCACGGGGCCTCCTGGCCGGAGGGTTTGGCCGCGGAGGATCCAGGGGCCCATCTCGTCGCTTTGGCGGCACGGCGGCCTGGAGGGATCGGCAGCGGCGAGCTTCCACTTCTTCTGGGGTTGGCGCCCGCGGCCGCCGGTCAGGTTGCCGGCACCGGCGGGAATCTCCGCCAGGTGGCAGGTCACTGGGTGCCGGAAACCCGTATTGCGGCCTTGGAAGAACGCGCTCGTCATGAAATCGAGGCCCACCACCAACGCCGGCCGGCCGATCCCGGCATGCCCTTGGAGACCCTCCGGGGGGCGCTGGGCCGTCCCGCATGG
>CAXMUQ010000165.1:0-2332 GCA_964196605.1 uncultured Acidimicrobiia bacterium | reverse complement strand
TGCAGGGCGAGGGCAGCGAGGGCGGCGGGAGCAGCGAGAGCGGTGGGGGAGGGCGGGAAAGGGGCAGGACGCCCACTCAGCCGCGTAGGTCCGCGCCTGCACCAGCGGCACCTGCACCGACTGCCCCCGCGGCTCCCGCTGCCCCCGCTGCCCCCGCTTCTTCCTCCGCCCGCGCTGACTTCTCCCTCGAGGGTCTCAGGGGTATATGGCCCGCTATCGTGGAGGAATCCGGTAGCATTAGCCGCTTTCTGGCGCAGGCGCTGGGGGCTACGGAACCGATCGATGTATCGCCGCCGTATGTGACCTTGGGGCTGACGGACCAGGGTGCCCACGTCGACGAGCCGCTGGCCCGGAACAAAGGGGCGCTCGAGCGGATGGTAGCGCAGCGGGTAGGGCAGACGGTCATAGTGCGTTTGGCGTCTGCCACGGAGGGCTCTACTGCGGAGGAGGCCAAGCCGGCCCGGCCCCAGCGGTATTCGGAGGAACGTGTGCGGCAGGAGCGATTGGACGTGCACCGGGCCTCCGACCCGGCACTCGACGTGGCTGCGAAGGAACTGGATTTGGAGGTAATGGAATGACGACCGCACCGGGTCGAATTTCCTTGCCTAGGAGTAGTGAGGGCTCTAGGTTTCCCCTCCCAACGGAGGATTGACGGAGTACATGGCAGACTTACAGCAGATCATGCAGCTGGGCCAGCAGCTTCAAGGCCGATTGCAACAACTGGAAACCGATCTCGCCGACCGCGCCATCGATGCGGCTGCCGGCGGTGACATGGTGCGAGTAACAGTCGATGGACGCGGGGCTTTGCGGTCGTTGGATATCGACCCTGACGTGTTCGACGGCCATGACGCCGACTTCCTTGCGGAACTCGTTCTGTCGGCCATCTCCGAAGCCCAACGCCGGGCCATGGATGAGCGACAGGCGGCCATGCAACAATTGCAGCCCTCATCCTCCCCGCTGTCGCCGTAGTCGGTGAGCGCCATCGATGGGCTGATCGCCGAATTTGCCCGGCTGCCGGGCATAGGGCGTAAGACGGCCCAACGACTTACCTATCACCTGTTGGACCAGCCGGTTGAGCAGGTCAACAAGTTGGCTGACTGTCTCACCACCGTGGCGGAAAATGTCCGGCCCTGTGGTGTGTGCGGCAACCCGACTGAAGCAGACGAGTGCGACATCTGCAGCGACCCCAGGCGTGACCCAGCGGTCGTATGCGTGGTCGAGGATCCGGCCACAGTGGCCGTGGTCGAGCGGTCCACCGAATTCCGGGGACTGTACCACGTTCTCGGCGGGCACTTGTCACCGCTCGACGGCATCGGGCCCGAGGCTCTACGGATTGACACTCTGGTGGACCGGGTCCGTGACGGGGAAGTGCGCGAGATCATTCTCGCCACCAACCCTTCGATGGAAGGGGAGGCTACCTCCACGTACCTCCAGCAGGCGTTGGCGGCGTTCCCCGCCAAGGTCACTCGGCTGGCCCGTGGTTTGCCGGTTGGCGGAGACTTGGAATACGTGGACGGCGTTACGCTATCCCACGCGCTGACGGCGCGACAGGAGGTTCAGTGAAGTTTGGCCGCATGCTGGCCGTGGCCGGTGGCACCACCATCGGCCTGTTGGTGGGGGTGTTCGCCGCGCAGCGTTACGGCGAATACCACCGTGAAGACCTGTTCAGTCCCCGGCCACACCGGCGGCTGGCGGCGCTGACGTTTCTGACCCGCAACGCGGGTGTGGAAACAGTATCGCTGCTGCGAGACTACCTGGTGTGGGAACAGCAGGCGCTGTTACGACGCCGGGCTACCACGCTTCTCAAGCGCCTCGAAATACGGTACGCGCAGTGAAAGGACACCGATGACGGGTGCCTCGAGCTGGTCGTTCGGTGAAGACGACTCGCGGCAGATAACCGCCATTCTGGACAACTTCCTGGCGCAGTCCAGCGCCAGGACGGCTTTGATCGTAGACAAGGCCGGTCAGATGGTAGTTACGGTGGGTGAGATTCCCTCGTTCGACTCGACGGCGTTCGCCTCGCTGACCGCGGCGGACTTCAGCGCCAACGATCAACTGGCCAAGATGATCGGTGAAGCCGAATTTGGGTCGTTGTTCCACCAGGGGGAACAGGAGTCTCTCTACCTGGCAGATATCGCCGGGCGGGTCATCCTCGTGGTGCTGTTCGACACGAGTACCACGCTCGGGTTGGTCAAACTCCGAGTCAAGAGCACCGTTGTATCCTTGAATGAAGTGTTCAATGAGATGCTCAGTAAGGACGCACCGCAGACGCCTGGTGTGGAAACGGACTGCGTCGAAGATGCGGAAGACGAAATCGATCGCCTCTTTGGTG
>CAXMUQ010000164.1:0-14734 GCA_964196605.1 uncultured Acidimicrobiia bacterium | reverse complement strand
CACTCGCCGCAGAACAACCTCAGGCCCGACGGCTCGAGCGCGAATTCCTTTCCGTCGGGCCACACCGCGGCGGCGTTTTCGTCCGCGGTGTTCCTGGAGGAAGAGTATGGCTATCGGAGCAGACTCTACCCGGTGGCCGGTTATGCCGTAGCGTCGATTACCGGCATGCTACGAATTCTCAACGACCGGCACTGGATATCGGACGTGCTGGTGGGCGCCGGGATCGGCATGCTGGGCACTCGACTCGGCTACGCCATCGTCGACCATTTCGCCGATGGCCGTGGGGAGAATACTCTGCCGCCATCCGGATCAGGCTCCCCAAACCGGCGCCCTCATTTCGTCGACATCAAGGGAGGAGCGGCCAACCAGACAGGGGACCTGAGCAGCAGGGAGAACGGCGAGCTGTTTGGCGAGGATGGCTCTCAGTTTGGCGTGGAGGGCGCCTACTTCCCCTGGATGCACCTGGGGTTTGGAGGAGAATGGTCGTTGTCGAGTTTTCCGTTGAACGCCGAAAACGTGATGTTGCCCTCAGTTGCCGACGGCGCTTTCGCCACTGCCATGGGGACCCAATCGGTTTTTCTTGGGCCGTACGTCGACGTCCCACTGGGACAAACATTTTCACTAACGGGGAAGCTCACGGCAGGATGGTCATCCGGGGCCACTGCGGCGGTGATTCTGGAAATTGCGCCGGCATTCCAAGATCAACTAGGCAGCGAGACGCCGCTGGCGGTATACACACCGCAGAGTGGTTTTGGATGGGCCACCCGCTTGGGAATCCGGGCACACATCTTCCCGCACAGCAGTCTGCTGATCTTCGGCGAGTACAACAGTTCGATCCACGATGTGGAGGTGACGGAATTCGAAGTCACTCCCGCGGGCAGCATCCAACTACCACCTCGCACCCTCCCAGGCGTCGACCTGTCCTATGCTTCGTTGGGATTGGCGCTGTCCATCATGGCATGGTAGCCGAACTTCAACCCCCGGCAGCCTCCAACTGATCCCGGAACGTGGAGTAGTTCACGAAATCACGATGGGCCACCACTCGGCCGTCCACCACTGTGATGATGAAAACCGCCGAGTGTTTGAACGTCACATCCTTGGGTGCCCCGGCTGCGGCCGCGGCAAGGGTAAAGCGCGTTGTTCCTATGAACACCGCGTGGTGGTTTGAAACCCAGGCCTCTGTCACATCGAACGTGAAGTTGCTGATGGACTGGAACACCCGGTCCATCATCATGACAACACTGTCGCGACCCTGGTAGAGCGTCGAGGACGGGCCACCGAAGTACGCGGCGGTAGGATCCTGGAATGACACCTCGGCAGCATACAGCTGCTCCATGACGTCGTGCCGTTGGTCGAGGTACGCCTGGAAGTATTCGCCGCCGATATCTTTGGACGTTTTCGCAGCTGTGTGGATGCCCTCCGACATCGAGCCGCCAAAGGCCCGTAGGTAATTCCCATAGTCGTGGCGTTCCGACACCTGGCCGTCCACCACGCGGATGACCGTCATGAAGTCGGTGGTGACCCCATCCGGGTTGGATCTGGTCGTCCACGTGAGCTGACCACGGAACAGAGCGTATTCGCCGACCGCGAATTGTTCGTCGATGGCGAAGTCGGCGCTCGTCAGTCCCCACGATTTCTGCAAGGCTATCAGCTTTTCCGATCCGTGAACCCCCTTGGATCCCGGCCCATTCCACACATCGCCGGTGGGATCGACGAAGTAGACGTCCTCGGCGTAGACGTCGGTGAGGGCATCGTATTGTTGGGAGAATGTCAGGTCGAGATAGTGGGCGGCTATTACTTCTGTCGAATCGGATGTCGCCACCAAGTTGGCGGCGACCACGACTAGTGCGGATAGGATTGTTGTCACCGGATCGACCTCATGGCATTAAGACTTGAGTCACGTCACGAGCGGCACCAATACCGCTTCTTGGCGATACGTCCACAGAACCCAAGCTGTTTCACGAAGTGATGATCAGGCGAAACTAGCCGAACGGTTACCCATGAACCATATTCGACCGCTGTCGCTAGTCGCATCTCATGCCGACGGTACCAATCCAAAGGAGCCACCATGCGAATACTGTCAGTAGGGATCGCCGTTGCCGGAGTTGTGGCATCGTTGGCCATGCCGGGACAGGCGGGCGCCCAGGATGAGGAGGGTCAGGTCCTAGCCACAGTGCAACGGTTCTTCGATTCCATGACCGCCAGAGACACTGCCGCCGCCCGGGAAATCCTCGTCATGGACGCCACCTATTTCAGTGTCCGCGAAGGGCCAGGCGGCACAACGATGAGGGGCTCAACCAACAGGGAATACGTCGAGCGGCTCGGCACGGCCGGTGATGACCTTCAAGAACGGATTCAGAACCCGGAGGTCATGATCCACAAGGGCATTGCCGTCGTTTGGACCCGGTACGATTTCCATGTCAATGGAGCGTTCAGTCATTGTGGTGTCGACGCCTTTAGCTTGATCAGGATAGACGGACAGTGGAAAATTGCCGGGATCGTCTACACGGTGGAAGAGACGTGTGGATAGCAAGCTCAATACCGACTTCTCCGTGCTTTTCCAGACCCCTCGCCTTGTCATCCGCCCGTTCGACCTGACGGACGCCACAGCCGTCATCCCTTTCTGGGGCGACGCCGACGCTACCCGTTTTCTCGGTAGCGGAAAGGCGTGGGTTCATGACGAACTCAGCGCCGTTGCCTGCCTCACCCGCACGGGCGCCTACTATGACGCGCATCCAGGGTACGGTTTCTTCGCCATCGAATTGAAGGCCGACATCTCCCTGGCGGGGCACATCGTTCTCAAACCCCTGGGGGACGACGAAGTCGAGATCGGGTGGTTACTCGACCGCCGCTATCGCGGGCGTGGCATAGCCTACGAGGCGGCGACAGGAATGCTCCGCTACGGGTTCGAGACCCAGCACCTCGATGAGATCGTGGCCGTGATGTATCCCGACAACACCCCATCCCGCCATGTCGCGGAACGGCTCGGCATGGTATACCAAGGCACCCGCCCAGAGAAAGGCTACACGGTGGCCTGGTATCGAACAACGAAGCAAACGTTTCTCTGAATCCTGCCTCCACCCACTGCCCCCGCCGCTCCCGCCGCCCTCGCCGCCCCCGCTTCCATCATTCCGTCCTCATGGCCTCGACCGGATCGACGCGACTGGCCCGCAGCGCCGGCATCAGGCAAGCCGTGCCGGCTGCCATGACCAGACCTGTCGCCGCCATGACATAGGTGACAGGATCCAGTGGCGATATTTCGAACAGCAGGCTCCGGAGTGAACCGGAGAGCGCCACCGCGCCACCGATCCCGAGAGACATCCCCGCCAGTGCGAGCACCATCCCCTGACGCAGCACCATGCGGACTATCTCCTCGCTTGAAGCGCCGATGGCGAGCCGCACCCCGATTTCATGCCGACGACGGGCCACCAGGTAGGCAAGGACACCGTAAACACCAACCAGGGCAAGGATGAGCGCCACCCCGCCGAACACCAACAGCAGGACCGTAGTGAACCGCTCCGTGGCGAGCGATTCCGCCAGGGTTTCGTCGAGAGTGGCGACGTTGAAAATGGCCAGATCGGCGTCCTGCTCCCAGATGGCTTGCCGCACCCCATCGACGACCAGCAGCGGATCACCCGCGGTCCTCACCAGCAGGACCTCGCCCCCAACGGGAGGCGCCTGGCTGGTTGAGCCGTACATGGCGGCCGGGGTGTCTTCTGCCAGGCCATAGAATCGCTCGTTGCCCACGATTCCGATGACCTCACGCTCCATGCCCCAGAAGGTGATACGGGATCCGATGGCATCACCATCGGGGAAGAACCGATCGGCCGCCGCCTGGTTGATCAGCATGACCAACGGGCTCTCCGCGTGGTCGCGATCTTCGAACCCCCGGCCGGCCGCGAGCGGAACACCCATGGTTTGGAAGTAGTCGGCGCTCACCAGCCGGGTAGGCATCTCGGGCTGTGATGCCGCCTCAGATTCACGTCCGGTAATGCGGAACGAATTGGTGAATCCACCATCCAGTGGGTGGTTGACAGCCAGCGCCACATCTTGAATTCCCGGCATGTCGCTCAACGTCCGTAACAGCCGCTCGTTGAACTGGTGCACCTCGGGCCAGCGAGGATATACCTGAAAATCTCTGGGATACCTCGATTCGGGTAGCAGCAGGCTCACCCGTAGCACATTGCTGGTGGCGAACCCGGGATCCACGCGGCTCAGACGCCAGAAGCTGTTGATCAACAGCGCGGACCCGATGAGAAGCACGAAGGCTACCGCCATCTGACCCACAACCAGGAATCGTTGGAAGCGCATGCGCTCGATCGAGGCAGAGCCGCCTTGACGCCGGCCCTCCTTCAGGTTGGCCTGAAGATCGAGCCGGCGGCCCTGCCATGCGGGTAACAGTCCGAAGCCGAAAGCGATGGCGCCGCTGGCCACCAAGGTCAAGCTCAGTACCAGAAGGTCGGGGGTGACCCCGCCGAGCGACGTTAGCGCGGCCGGCGCGAAACCTAGTATGGCGCGAAGACCGACAAACGCGAGGCCGATGCCGATGATCCAGGAAGCACTGATGAGCACCAGGCTCTCCGCGAGGAAGCGCTGAAACATCCGGCCGGGGGTGGCGCCCAACGCGGCGTGAACCGCCACTTCAGTGGCGCGCCGTGATCCGCGTGCCAACAACAGATTGGCCACGTTGGCACACGCGATGAGAAGCACGGCCAGGACCGCGCCGAAGAGGACCAGCAGGGCCGGGCGTATAGGGCCTCGCATGACTTCACTGATGGGTTCGACGAACGCGCCGCGGGCGGCGTTCTCGGGGTACGTGTCTTCGAGTTGCGTTGCCAGCCTGGTCATCTCTTTCTGCGCCTGCGCCACTGTTACGCCGGTCTTGAGGCGGGCTATCTGTCCCACGTTGTGTCGGGCCCTGTGACTGGAAGTGGGGCCCAGTTGCAGTGGCACCCAAACTTCCGTCTTGGGAGTCGTGAGCGAGACCTCATTGCCGACGACTCCGATAATGGCATGGGCCTCATCGTTCAGCGTGATCGTGGTTCCCAGGATGTCGGGACTGGCCGCGAACGACCTGACCCACAAACCCTCACTGATCATAGCCACGAGCGGACCACCCGGTTGGTCTTCCTCGGGGGTGACCCCACGCCCCATCACCAGTCGAACGCCCAGCAATTCGTCCCAACTGTGAGAGATCTGTTCCGCTTGCAGCCGTTGTGGCTCCAGGCCGGGACTGGTGAAGTTGAGCGACGATGAGGCATACATCGCCATGTCATCGAAAACGGTGTTCAACTCGAGGAAGTCGTAGTAATCCGGAACCGAAGCGTACTCTCGCTCCGTCCCGGTGACGCGGTCGTTTTCCCACACCATCACGACACGCCCAGCTTCGTGGACCGGCAAGGGTTTCAGCAATAACCCGTTCACCACGCTGAAAACGGCTGTCGTGGCCCCGATGCCCAAAGCGAGTGTGAGAATCACCATGGCGCTGAAGCCTCGCTCGCGAAGCAGGCCACGCGTTGCCAACCGAATGTCTTGAGTAAACTGTTCCATGGCGCTGGCCTTCCGATTTCGGTTAGGGCGACTGGGTCGCCAGTACATGCTGGGTCGACGACCCATTCGCTCGGCAACGCGTTCGGGGAGATACCGGAGTACGAACGCCGAGGCCTGGCGCCAGTACCACCACCGTCCATCGAGACCCGTGTTAGTCTGGCGAGCGAACACCTCGGCTAGGTCGCCCAGGATCTCGTCAATCTGATCGGCCGGTATGACTTTTTCGAGCAGCCACACCGCTGATGGTGGAGGAGTCGTTCGGGCCATCAGTTGTCGAGCACCGGGCTCAGTCCGTCCCACATGTTGAGAAGATCTCGGCGGGAATCGGCCAGCAGGTCCAATCCGGCCTTCTGGACCCGGTAGTATCGCTTGGCCCTGCCACCCTGTTCGGGGGTCGGGGCCGCCAAGGTCGAGTTCACCAACCCCTTATTCCCCAAACGCCGGAGAGCTATGTACACTGCCGGCCGCGAAACCGAGCGGCCCGTCCGCAGTTCGATCTCCTCCATGATGGGAACACCGTACGCCTCGCCGTCCAGCCTTAGGATGGCAAGCAGTACCAGTTGCTCGAATTCGCCCAACGATTCCCTAGCCATCCTTGCTCCCAGCCGAGTTAGCAGAGTTTAGTAAACTACGCTGACTATATAACATCGGTTTCACCTTCGTCAAGGTGACATTCCCGAGCGGGTCTATCCCGCTTGCCTGGCGAATCGGCGGCGGTATATATGGGAAGAGGGGGCTTGAGCCGTACTTTGGTACGGATTTTCTCCCCGGCCTACACGAGGCAGTGCAATGGCGATCTCATCGACAGTGCCCGACGCGCGCCCCGCCACCATCTCGCGGGGGACCATTCCCAAGAGTTTGAGTGGGATGCCGGAGGACATGCTGAGCGATGCCGCCCGGCGCTTGGGCTGGGTGGGCGTGTTTTACGCCGTCGGCTTCTTTCTGGTCTACTTCGTGACCCGGCTCACAGCCGGCCAAGCCGATGGTCTCCTCACTATCAGGAGTGGCATCGCCGCCGCGTCCATCGCTATGGGAATCGCGGTGTTCGTCTACTCCAAGCGAGCGGACATCCCCCCAGCCCGCATCCTCAACCTGGGATTGGCATTCGAGGTAGTGGGAGCATTCGGCATTGCGGCCAGTGAGTTCTGGGGAGTGTTTCCGGTACTGGACGAGACGTCGCTGATGACGGGATTCGTGGGCATTCCGTGGGAGTGTGTCTGGATCATTGGCTTTCCGTTGGTAGCACCCAACACCCCGAGGCGAATTCTGGCGGCGTCGTTGGCGGCGGCCTCGGCCGGTCCGGTGGTCATCCTGTTGTCTTCCGCTGCAGGGCAGCCGCTTCCAGCCGCAAGTCCCATGGAAATAGCCGGCTTCTTTCTGTTTACTACCTATGTCTGCGCGGCTATTGCTTACATGCTGTCGCGCATCGTCGCCCGTTTCGGCGCCCGCCTCAAACGTGCGCGCGAAATCGGCAGCTATCACCTGCTTCAGCGTCTGAGCCATGGTGGTATGGGCGAAGTCTGGGCCGCCCGACATCGCATGCTGGCCCGGCCGGCGGCCATCAAATTGATCCGGCCCGAAATACTCGGTTCCAGCGAGGAGAGTCGCACGACGGCCATCAAACGCTTCGAGCGGGAGGCAAAGGCCACAGCCAGGCTCACATCACCCCACACGGTCGTGGTGTACGACTTCGGTACCACCGTCAACGGATCCTTCTACTACGCCATGGAATTGCTCAACGGCATCGACCTGGATTCACTGGTAGAACGCTTTGGTCCGGTGGAGCCGGCACGTGCGGTGTTCCTTCTGTCGCAGGCCTGTGATTCACTCCAGGAAGCCCATGACGTAGGCCTGATCCACCGCGACGTGAAGCCGGCCAACATGCTCACATGTCGGATCGGCAATCAGCACGACTTCGTCAAAGTGCTGGATTTCGGACTGGTGAAAACGCTCGAAGAGAACGACAGCACTACGCAATTGACAGGGGAGATCATCACCGGGACTCCAGCGTACATGGCCCCGGAGCAGGCAACCGATGTGTCACACGTCGATCATCGGACCGACATCTACGCCTTGGGATGTGTCCTGTACTGGCTGGTCACCGGCCACCAGGTGTTCAGCAATAACAACCCGATGTCCACGATCGCCGATCACATAACGTCCAAGCCGGTCCTGCCATCCCGCAGAGTCGAAGTGGATATTCCAGACGCCATGGACCGGTTGATACTCGACTGCCTGGAGAAGCGTCCCGAAAATCGGCCGCAGTCGGTTGCCGATGTGCAAGCCCAATTGACGGACATGGCACCCGACCCCTGGACCGCCGACAGGGCCAACGTCTGGTGGGAACGCCACGTTCCGCTTGACTCCTCGGAAGAGATGCTCGCTTCAGGCGCCAAACCGCTCGAGGTTCTTAGAGTTCGCTAGGTTCTGCGATCAATCGAGTTCATTTGCCATGGGGCCAAGATTTCCAAGATCGCTTGGTGACCATCAGTGTCGTTTGCACCCCGTAACGGTACCGAATTTGCTCCTAGGGTACCCCATGGCGCGATACCGTGCAGTTCCCGCAGACCTCAGCTATCGTAGGCACGCTGCGAAGCTGGCAGCCTCCGCATGACGCTGCAGAAATCCATTCCTCTCACCTTGCTGACGGTCGTCGTCCTGGCGTTCAACCTGGCCGTCGCGTTGGGCGTGGTGGCTAAGTCGCGTGGTGTGGAATCCGCTGTGGTCCCGCCGGCCGGCCTGATCAATAGGGTGGCGCCCGATGCCGATTACACCGGAGCGGTTAGGGTTCCCGTATCACCATTGGACTTCCCGTCGTTAGCGACACTGCGCCAACCGGAGTTTGCCCGTCGCATGAGAATCAGTGGGAGTGGTCCGTCGGAGATCGTCTATGGTGGACGGCTACCGGCGCTTGAGTATCATGTAGCCTATTCGCTGGACGAGGTCGGCGGGCAGCACTACCTCACCGTCAGCACCGCTATCCGCTATCGCCATTGGCTGGGCCGGACGCTTGGCGGCGGCGTCCGGTTGGTCCAGTGGGGCCTGGTACCGATGGTGGCCAGCCGCTGGGTGGCAGAATCGCCCGGTTCCTAGCGAATACTTCCAGGAGGTTCAACCCACCCAGCTCACCGCCCAGCAATCCATCGAAATTCTTGCAGCAGTGCCCGGCCCAAGGCAGGCAACATCATGGCCATGGGTGATCGTCCGGAATAGGCCCCGGCGATGGCGTACAGCGTCCCCACCGAAAACTCTCTCTCTGTTGAAATGGCCAGCACCGGTTCCCAAGTGTCGGGCCAGAACTTGGCCTTGAAATGCTCCAGCCCTTGAAAATTGTAGAACCGTCGCGCATGGGCTCTTTGCCACGCCAACAAGCCACGGATCAACGGCGGCGCCTGCGTTCCGTCAGCCGCCCGGTCGGAGAGGGGCGCCGCGCCGAGAGCCACGTAGGTGTCGCGACCCGAGGCGAACAGACGCATGGCAGCGTCCATCAGCAACTCCATCGTCCCGTTGGGTGCGTCTCTGCCGCGGATCATTTGCTCGATGTGCCACCCCCGGCGACCGACGGGCGAGGCCACTAGGAAGCCCACGACTCGTCCCTCGCGCTGTGCCACGAAGACGCGGCGATCCTCAAGATTGCCCAGCGTATCCGGCTCCACCAGGAAGTGAAGCGGTGGCAGACCTCGGGCACTCAACCACTCATCGAGACAGCGCCGCAATTCGAGATGGTCCGTCGCACGATCGGCTAACCACTCCTCTACCACGACGGACTTGTTCCGTGCCCGGTGGAGCTGAGCTCGGAGCGAGCCGTGCTCCAGCACGGTATGAGCCCAGTGTTGTGGATTGACCACCGGCTGCGCCCCAACCACGATCCGGGCATGCCGAGTCGAGTCTCGAAATACGCCATCCAGTTCTTCATCCGCTCCGAGGTAGCACACTCGGCGCCCCGATTTGGTCGCGTCAGTTTCAAACTCGGCCGATACCTCCTCCAATCGATCCACCGGGCAAACCGGATTTCCGGCAACCACGCGAACACCAGGGCGGTCGACGTAGCCGACGAGAGAATCGCCGTTCGCTGCGGACCAAAGTTGGATACCGGGATTGAGGATCTGGTAGGCGGTTGGGTTGCGGCCGTGGGTGAGGACGGTAGCGCGCGCGGATTGGAAGGTTTGCTGATTAGGCATGGTTGCGCGTTTCCAAACAATCACTCGGACGCAAGGCGGTAGCGTGTGGTAACAGGCGGTAATAGGCGGTAGGAAGCGCGAAAAGGCAACGGAATGGGGCGATTCGGTTGGTGGCTTGCTGCCTCCCGGACCAGGTTCCCCTACATGCTTCCGTTTGAGCGATTCAAGGCCTGGCGCCTATGTCATCAACTCGCCATCCAGATCTATCAAATAACCAGTGGATTCCCCACAACCGAACGCTACGGACTTGTCTCACAGATGAGACGGGCAGCGTTCTCAGCTGCCGCGAACATTGCAGAGGGAAGCGCCAAGAGAGGTGAGCGCGAGTTCCGACGATATCTCGACATTTCTCTTGGGTCGTTGTCTGAGCTTGCATACGCGCTGAAGCTTGCGCGTGACATCAGAATACTCGAAGAAACCGACTATCGCCGTCTGGACCAATTGCGTAATCATGCCGGGACTCTGACCTGGAAACTACATCAATCTCTAAAGAATCCCCGGCGCTCGACTAATCAACCAAAATGAGAATGACAAGTCGATACCGCCCCTACCGCCTTTACCGCCCTTTCAAAACACCCACCCCGCCCACCGCGGACTAGTCGCAAACACGAAGGCAATCCCCGTCATGCCCCACAACGCCCACTTCATCCGGCGGCGCTTTCGCGGGTCGGCACACGGTTTGTCGGAATCACAGGAATCCTCTTTTTCCATCTGGCGATACGCCACCCAGAGGAACACCCCGGTAATCACCAGGAAGATCGGACGATACGGACGCATCACGGCCAGGCCGGCCCCGGAGAGTCCCATGCTGGCCATCACCAGCGGCCCGGTGCAACACAACATGGATGCGAAGGACGCGGTTAGTCCGCCAATGCCCGAGAGAAAGATTTTGCCAAGTGTCATGATCAATAGTGGTTGTGGATAGTTGAAGAACCCCTCTTCGACAACCAAAGTTCCCATCAAACCCTCAACGGTCTCCCCGGCAAGGCTCCTGAATGCTCGCCGTCCCGGATAACCACCTCGCCGTTAACCAACACTAGATCGATGCCCACGGGATATTGATGAGGGTCGGTGAAGGTCGCTCGGTCCGCCACGGTCGCTGGGTCGAACACGACCAGATCGGCAAAGGCACCGACGGAAACCTGACCGCGGTGGTCCAACTGGAGTCGTCGGGCAGGCATGCCGGTCATCTTGTGGATGCCAACCTCTAGGGGCATGAGGTGCTGGTCCCGACAGTAATATCCCAAAACCCTGGGAAACGAACCGTACGACCGGGGGTGAGGCGACCCCTCTGATAGCGGCCCATAGGTGGCGCGGGCCGAACCGTCGGAGCAGATCATCCCCAACGGATGCGCCAGGATCATGGCGGTGTTTTCCTCGCTCATACCGAAACCCACCATGCCGATGCTCGCTCGTCCCTGACGAATGATCTCCACCAGCAAGACGTACGGGTCCTTGCCTACCTCTTGCGCCAGTGTTCCAAGCTTGCGGCCTTTGATCCAGTCCAGTTCCTCAGTGTTGGCTGAGGTCACTTGCACGGCGTCCCAGCTGCCAAGTTCGGAGACCTTGCCTCGGACGGCCAGTTCGATGGCGTCCTGCTGGCCGGGATCGTCGAGCCGAGCCAGAAACGCGTCGGTGCCCCCGTCCCTTGACCATAACGGGAAGAGAGAGGTGAGTCCGGTGCTGTAGGCAACATAGGGATAGCGGTCGAAGGTTACGCCTCCCCCGTTTTCCGCCGCGCGTTCCAGGGTGTGGAGTACCGGCTCGGCTTTCCACCAGTTGCGCTCCCCCTGGGCCTTGAGGTGCGAGATGTGCACCGGTACTCCGGCCCGC
The DNA here is from genome assembly GCA_964196605.1 of uncultured Acidimicrobiia bacterium. GTDB lineage: Bacteria > Gemmatimonadota > Gemmatimonadetes > Gemmatimonadales > GWC2-71-9 > N074bin45. Next base: position 3,170 of record CAXMUQ010000164.1, on the reverse strand, counting down.
CGGCCGACCGCCAGGGCCTCTTCGATGGCCGCCATCAGCTGGTCGTCTTCGTTGCGCATGTGGCTGGCGTAGGGAAGACCAGTCCCCCGCAGTGGTTCCGCCAACGCCACCAATTCATCGAGGTCGGCAAAACCGCTAGGCACATACTCCAGCCCGCTCGAGAGGCCACAGGCTCCTTGCTCGACAGCTTCTGCCACCAGGGCCACCATCTGAGCCAACTCTTCGGCGGTAGCGGGACGGTCGTCCACTCCGATGACCAGGCCCCGGACCGTCCCCGCCCCAATCATGCTGGCGATGTTGACGGCGGTACCATCACGCTCGAGTCGCTGATAGAAGCCGGCAATGTCCACGATCCGTTCACTGTCTTCCCGAGCGCGCGTGTCCCGCCAAGGGCCGAGTGACGACCCGTCCTGTCCAACGATCTCGGTGGTGACCCCCTGGCGGATCTTGCTTTCGGCCCGCGGATTGATCAGCAACTCCCGGTCGGTGTGCGAATGGATGTCAATGAACCCCGGCGCCACGGCCATGCCACGGACGTCGATAACTTCGGCGCCTGCCTCCGACAGGTCCCTACCTATACCGGACACGCGATCGCCGGAAACAGCAACGTCCGCTTCCACCGGGGGCGATCCGGTGCCATCGTATACCAGGCCGCCCTTCAGAAGAAGCGACGCCGGCGGCGGACGGCCAGACCAGAACGGGGCTCTCGTCCAGCCGGGAAGCCCTGCCAGGCCCAGCGCCGACGATGCCTGAACGAACGTGCGACGCTTCATACGAGAGACCCTCCCGCACGGATTGTCCGGCGGATGCCCGCCAGGTGACGGTCGTCATGCTCGTCCACAAACAGACGCTCGATGATGTTGGGCAACAGACTCACCTGAGTTTCCAAGTCGAATTCCCGGTCGAAACACTTCACGCGATCACTCATTGTTGGGTTTACGTCCCATTTTGAACCGTTTAATGTCCCACGGAGCCCGGGATATCAAATTCCCGGTCCCACAGCCGTCGCAACCTGAACGCATGATAATGCGTATTACAAGGTTACAGCGCCCGCCGCAATCCGTGTGGCCGGCAACATGAACCCCGGACCGGATTTGGCATTGCGAGATGAGCCGACTGGCGCCCTGACGCTCACGGCAGTCCTGGCAGGATTATTGTCGCTCGGGGCGGTAGCAGCGCCCGTGGCGGGACAGAATCGCCTGGTCGATCCCTCGGCCATGCTGGCCCCGCCGTTGGTCGACAGTGTGCCGCGCGAGTTCTATTTCACTCGAGCCATCTACAGCGACTTCCGGCAGCGATTCCCCTCCTGGAGTATCGACTACCCCAAGGCTGACCGGCAGTTCATGATCGGGCTGAAGAGACTCACCAACATCGACGCCTCGGGCGCCGAACACCCGGTCCGGCTCGACGACCCCGCGCTAAGGGAGTTTCCCATCCTCTACGCGGTCGAAGTCGGTTACATGTCGCTCACCGACGCCGAACGCCGAGGCCTGCGCGACTACCTCCTGGCCGGCGGTTTTCTGGTGGTCGATGATTTCTGGGGGAGTTTGGAGTGGTTCAATTTCGAGCGGCAGATCCGCGCGGTGCTCCCCGAGTATTCCATCGAGGACATCCCGCTCGATCATCCGGTCCTCCACGTGTTCTACGATCTCAATGAGATCGTGCAGGTACCCAACGTCGGGCAGGGGCGCTCGGGAGGGCCCACTTGGGAGAAGGATGGCTATACACCGGCCTTCCGGGGCATAATGAATGAGGAGGGGCGCATCCTGGTCGCCATAGTGTGGAACAGCGACCTGGGTGACGCCTGGGAGTGGGCCGAAGATCCTTATTACCCGCTTCGTTTTTCGAACTTCGCCTACCAATTGGGCGTCAACCTCATCGTGTACGCGATGAGTCACTGAGGAAACTGTGCCGGAATCGTTGTTTACGTTCTTGTTCAAGTACCGGCCCGTCGTCTTCGAACGCGGGCAGTTGATCTTCGAGGCCTCAAGGCCGCTGGTGCTGATACTCTCAGCACTGGCCGCCGCCTTGGTGCTGGCAACTATGTATTACCGGCAACGCGCTCGTGTCGGCCGGACGACGGTCTTTGCGCTCACCGCGGCCCGGACGCTGTTACTGGCACTGTTACTATTGGCGCTGCTCCGACCTGCCCTCACCATCTCCACGGTGGTTCCGGGCGAGAACTTCCTCGCCGTCCTGATCGATGACTCCCGCAGCATGCGGTTGGTGGATGATGGGGCCACCACTCGCGGCACCCAGGCGCTCGAGGCGTTCACCGCCGGCTCGAGCGAACTCTTGGCCGGATTGCAAGACCGGTTCACCATCAGGTACTACCGCTTCTCAGACATCACCACCCGGATGGACCCGTCCCAGCCACCCGCGTTCGACGGCAGGGCCACTGACATCGGTACAGCTCTCGATTATGTGAGGCAGGACCTCACCGGGGTTCCCCTGGCGGGGGCGGTGCTCGTCACGGACGGTGCCGACAACGCCCGCTCGGCGCTCACCGATCCCCTGCTTCACCTCAAGTCCCGAGGCATTCCGGTCTACACCGTCGGCCTCGGCGAAGAGTCGTTCAGCCGGGACATCGAGGTGACCAGAGTCGAAGCGCCGGCCAAAGTACTAAGAGGATCGGCATTTGCCGTCGACGTCATGATACGACAACGCGGCTATGGTGGCCGGACCGTTACCCTCATCGCCGAGGAAGAGGGCACCATCGCCGCCACCGAGACGGTTACATTCGCCCGCGGACAGGAGGGCACCACTGTCCGGATCAACCTGATGGCCGAGACGGCAGGACCGCGCGACTACCGCTTCTACGTGGAACCGCTGTCAGACGAGCGCGTGAAGGAAAACAACGCCCGCGAGATTCTCGTCTCCGTTGCCGATGACCGCGAGAAGATCCTCTACTTCGAAGGGGAACCACGCTGGGAGGTAAAGTTCCTCCGCAAGGCCATTGCCGACGATGAGAACATCCAGCTGGTTGTCCTCCAGCGCACGGCGGAGAACAAGTACCTCAGGTTGGGCGTCACAGATTCGCTGGAACTGACCGCCGGATTTCCCACCACGCGGGAAGAGTTGTTCGCCTATCGGGGACTGATTCTCGGGAGCGTCGAGGCGAGCTACTTCACCCACAACCAACTGCAGATCATGGAAGAGTTCGTTAGTCA
>CAXMUQ010000163.1:0-4268 GCA_964196605.1 uncultured Acidimicrobiia bacterium | reverse complement strand
CCCCCACTTCGATCTCTGTCAGAACACCAAATCCCTCGTCGGCGAGGGCGGCTCGTGTGGCCGCGACGGCTTCGGCGTACGGCAGAGATACATGCTTGGTGATTCCGTACGGAGTATGATGGGACACGATTGTTCTCACTTTCTCAATCCACAGTTGACGGCGGGCGCCAATACATGGATATTGGTGGAGGTTATAAATATCGCTATATGGTTGTAAAGTAGTAATAGTCTCCAAAGGAGTCCACCTCATGGCTGCAACAGTCATCGATCACGTCCTTTCGGCACCGACGGCGCACCAGCTGGCCGTTGCCAACCCCTTAGTCCGCTTCATCGATGTTCGTACCCCCGGTGAACACGAATCGTTGCATATCGAAGGGGCTTACAACGTGCCCCTGGACCGGTTGGCTGAGCACGCCGAAGAATTATGTTCGAATCTGGCTGACCCCGTAATATTGGTATGCCAAACTGGGGTCCGCGCCAGCAAGGCGAACCAAACCCTGAGCGATGCCGGTATGACGAGCCTGCACCTGTTGGAGGGTGGGGTGAACGCGTGGGTTGCGTTAGGGCTACCGATAGTGAAGGGGACTAAACGGATGTCGTTAGAGCGGCAAGTCAGGATCCTGGCCGGCAGTTTGGTGGGTATCGGGGCCTTGCTGTCCCTCCTGGTCCATCCGCTCTGGGCGTTGATACCCTTCTTCATTGGGTCGGGCTTGGCGTTTGCCGGGATAACCGACACGTGCAGCATGGGGATGGTACTGGCCAAATTGCCCTACAACTCGCCTGCCTCGTGTGATGTAGACCTCATCGTTCGCCAGTTGACCGAGCACGGTACAGCCGAGAGTTTCGGCCCAGCCGCCACATGATCACGCCGATGAGGAAATCGCCATGTTGTTGAAACGGTTTTACGATACCAACCTGGCCCAAGCGAGCTACATCGTAGGGTGCCAGGCCACCGGCAACGCGCTGGTAATCGACCCCAACCGAGACGCCGACCAGTACATTCTGGCGGCGGAGGAAGAGGGTCTCCGGGTTACCCACGTAACGGAAACCCATATTCACGCCGATTTTCTCTCTGGCACGCGCGAATTGGCTTCTCGAGCCGGAGCCATGATGTACCTCTCCAACGAGGGCGGGCCGGACTGGACATATGCCTTCGGCAACGACAAGAGCCGCGTACTGGTCTCCGATGGAGACTCCTTCATGGTGGGTAACGTGAAGGTGGAGGTGTTGCACACCCCTGGTCACACCCCCGAGCACATATCGTTCATGATTACCGACACCGCCTCGGCCGACGTGCCGATGGGCGTTTTCACCGGAGACTTCCTGTTCGTGGGCGACGTAGGCCGGCCCGATCTTCTCGAACGTGCCGCGGGAATAATCGGAACAATGGAGGATGGAGCGCGCACGCTGTTCCGGTCGCTCAACCGATTCAAGGCCCTCCCTGATTATCTACAGGTGTGGCCTGGCCACGGAGCCGGGTCGGCCTGTGGCAAGGCACTCGGTGCCGTTCCCTCAAGCACGCTAGGGTACGAGCGCGTTGCCAACTGGGGGTTGGCCCAGGAGGTCGAAGACCGATTCGTGGAGGCTATCCTGGCGGGCCAGCCAGAGCCGCCGGCCTACTTCGCCACCATGAAGCGAATGAACAGGGAAGGGCCCGCAATTATCAACGGCATGCCGCATGTTCCTGAAGTTCCGGTCCAGGCGCTGCTTGATCACATAAAGCAGGGTGCCGTGGTAGTGGATACCCGCCATTCGGGTAACTTCGCCGAAGGCCATCTCCCGGGCAGCATCAACATCCCGCTCAATCGGTCCTTCAATACTTGGGCGGGGTGGCTGGTACCGTTCGACAAGGACATCTACCTGATCACCGATGGAGGTGGGGAAGCCGCCCTGACGGAAGCGGTGCGAGGCTTCATCATGATCGGCATGGACCGTGTCGCCGGACACGTCCCCGCGGTTGCGTTGGAGAGCTGGCAGGCCGAGGAGGCTTCTCGGGGGACCATCACCATGATCAACGTCGACCAGTTAAATGAACGCATGGGGAGTGGAGAGGTCGCGGTGGTGGATGTGCGGGGTGCCAGCGAATGGCAAGCGGGTCATCTCCCCGGTGTCCCCAACATTCCCGTCGGCTACCTGCTCGATCGCCGCGGCGAACTCCCGCAAGATCGGCCTCTGGTGCTGCAATGTCGCACCGGCGCCCGTTCGGCAATCGCCGCCAGCGTGCTGCAGGCCGACGGGATGACCAACGTCGTCAATTTTGTGGGCGGGTACGCCGCGTGGGTTCGGCGCGGTCTCCCGGTTGAGCTGCCTGAGCCTGAGAGCGCCGCAGTCTAGTCTCGTGGTTGGCGTTGCGGCATGACTTCAGTCGTGCCGCAACGCAGTAATCGGGTCCAGGCGTGATGCGCGGAGTGCCGGGTACGTCCCAAACACCAGCCCGATCGTTATAGCCGCCAAGGCGGATACCCCAAGTGTCAGTCCAGTGAAAGCCGGGTAAACCGCGGCCTCCGTTTGGGCGCGCATGATCATCGCCGCTGCTGCCGCGGCTACCAGGCCTACCCCGACCCCCAGGCCACTCCCCACCACAGCGATGGCGACCGACTCCGACAAAAATTGGTAGACGATATCCCGGCGTCGGGCACCCACGGCCTTGCGTACGCCGATCTCCCGCGTTCGCTCCGCCACCGAAGCCAGCAGCACGTTCATTATGCCGATGCCACCAACCACCAGTGCCACTCCCGTTATCGACCCCATGAGGATCTTGAAGATCAGCATTGCCTGCTGCACCTGAGCCAGTCGTTGCCGCATCGAAATCAGGCGTGTGCGATCTGTCCAATCACCGGGTTGGTTCGCCAGCCACGCGGTGGTGACCTGTCCCATCTTCTGCACGTCTTCGATCCGATTCGCCCTGACCAGGATGGTAGGGAGGGGCGGAGTGGGGTGTCCGGCCAGAGTCTCTACCACCAACCGGAGGGGTGCCAGCACTCCCAGCCGGTCACCCGGCCTCGGGTCGTCTACTACCCCCGCGATCTCGAACGTCGCGCCGTCGAAAGCGATGGTCGTTCCCAAGAGCGACGGGTAGTCACCCTCGGGCGCTAGCCGCTCGGCCATGGCACGGGAGACGAGAACAGATCGCCCGGCGCCTACCCAGTCCGCCGGCTCGGGTAGCTGGCCTGCCAGGAGGGCACCGTCCGTCAGACTTCCGGGTGCCCGGGTGGTACCGGTCAACAGCACTGCGTTGCGGGAGCCGGCGGACGAATGGATCAGCGAGCCCTCCACTTTGAGCGTAGCGTGTCCCAGAGACCCGAGCACGCGCTGAAGCGAGTCTAAGTCGGCTATTGTGGCATGAGCCGGTTGGTCCAGCGGCACCAGCAACCCGTCGAGCCGCTCGTGACGCAAGGGGCGCACGATGATGGTCTGCAGGTCGGTCGTGCTTTCGATCTGTCCCCGGGCGAAGGCCTCTACCCCGTCGGACATGGCTAGGACGGCCGCGAGGGCGGCTGCTCCCATGACTATCCCCAGGGTGGACAGGGCGGTCCTGAGTGGATTGGCGCGCAGTGACGTTAGGCCGATCCGAACGGCGGTACGGGTGGCGGGGTCGAGCAAGGGAGCCTCGTCGGGTGAATTGCCTTGTGGTACGCTTTCGGTCCTCGGCCGGTTTCATCCACCGACCCTGGTTTGGTGGTCTAACCATCTGGGGCCTTGGAGGTTACCTTGGGTCAGGTGATGGTATGCAACCCAGGAGAAGTGCGGCGCCGAGCCGGGAGCCAGGCTGCACCTGGGTTTGCGTTTCAACGCGCGGCAAATAGTCTTGCGGGCGAGCGACGAGGCCTGAGTGGTGCCCGCGTCAAATAACAAGCTGTTGAGGGATGGTCACTTGGAACACCGGATGAGCGTGAACTCTCTTCACACCACGATGGGATGGCTTTCCATGGCAATTCCGCGCCTCACGGACAACCGGCGAGGTGTGGCCCTCATTACCGTGGTCCTCGTGGCCCTGGCCGTGAGTTCAGTGGCCATCGCGGCGTCGATGATGACGATGAGCGGCACATTGGTACGCAGGTATTCGGAGCGGACCAGCATGGCCAACCACGCTGCGCTTTCAGGCGTGGAGCGAGGACTAAGCGCCCTGCTGGCCAGCGACACGCTCCTTCCCACTGCTGGGTTCGCCACCCTGGAAGACAGCTTGCCGGTGTCGGACGCCACGGGTAGTCCCATCCCCGGTGTCCGGCGGTCGATCTACGTTGGGCCGAGTTCCGACCCGTCTCGCG
>CAXMUQ010000162.1:0-4936 GCA_964196605.1 uncultured Acidimicrobiia bacterium | reverse complement strand
CCTTTTGATATCATGGAGTACACCGACTACGAACTGCCGCATCAGCCAACCAACCAATGAGGGGTGACGGTACACTCGGGCACTAGCGAAGGAGATCGCCGGTGCGACCACACGGTTGGCTCATAGGGGCGGCCGCCGCGCTCAGTATGGCATGCGCGGTGGACCGCCCCATAGAGCGCCCCAATATCCTCCTCATCGTGGCCGACGATATCGGATATACCGATGTCGGGGCCTACGGGAGCGAAATCAGCACACCCAACATCGACGCCTTGGCAGCGGCGGGCATGCAGCTGACCCAGTTCCACGTGGCGCCCAACTGTGGGCCCACCCGGGGCGCAATGCTGACGGGGGTGGACTACCATATCGCGGGCATGGGCGGAAATCCCGAGGTGGCGGCCGAGAATCAGCGCGGCCAACCGGGGTACGAGGGACATCTGTCCGACCGCGTGGTGACGATGGGCGAGCTGCTCCGCGACGCGGGCTACCACACGTACATGACCGGCAAGTGGCACCTGGGTCACGACGAACGCAACCTGCCGAGCGGAAGGGGCTTCGACCGGTCGTTCGCCCTGGTGAACGGCGGCGCCAGCCACTGGGCAGACCAGAACGCTCTCATCCCCGGAAGCGCCACGCATTACGTGGAGGATGGCGAACCAGTCGAGGAACTGCCGGCGGATTTCTATTCAACGACTTACTACACCGACCGCCTCATCGACTTCATCTCCGAGGACGCCGGAGACGGAACCCCATTCTTTGCCTACCTCTCCTATACCGCGGCGCACAACCCGCTCCACGCGCCAGCTGAATACATCGAGAAGTACCGTGGCCGCTACGATGAGGGGTGGGATGCACTCGCCGAAGAGCGGGTCGCGCGCCTCCGGTCTCTGGGCCTGTTGGCCGAATCGCATAGCGCGCACCCGCGCCCCGAATGGATCCTGGCCTGGAACGAGTTGACGGCAGAGCAGCAAGCCGCTCGGGCACGCGACATGGAAGTGTACGCCGCCATGATCGACTACATGGACGAGAGCATCGGGAAGGTGCTCGACTACCTCCGCGAGATCGGCGAATACGACAATACGCTGATCGTGTTCCTGTCGGACAACGGCCCGAGCCGAACCACGATCCTCGATTACCTGGCGCTGGGCGGAGAGGCCGGAGAATTCTTCGGACAGTTCGACAACAGCCGCGACAACAAAGGACTGCCGAACTCGTCTGGGGACATCGGGCCCGGGTGGGCCTATGCCGCGGCCACCCCGTTTCGGTTGTTCAAAGGCTACGTCACCCAAGGGGGTATCCAGACCCCGGGCATCGTCAAGCTTCCGGCGTCGATGCCGGGTACCACGGGCCGCAGCGCAGTGCCTATCCACGTGATGGACCTGCTACCGACGTTCCTCGAGGCTGCCGACGCCGACTATCCGGACCGTTACCTCGGCGCCAAGGTGGCGCCACTGCAAGGCCATTCGCTACTGCCACACTTACAGGGAGAATCCACCCCGATCTTCGCCGAACGCGGGTTGGGATGGGAGGCCTACGGCATGGACGCCTTCCGCCGGGGGCCCTGGAAGGTGTTGCGCTTACCCGAGCCTTACGGCAACGGCTCCTGGCAGCTGTATAACCTGGACGACGATCCCGGCGAGGTGACCGACCTCGCCGGCCAGCGACCGGACCTGGTTACGGATTTGTCACAGGCGTGGGAGCAATACGCCGAGACGAATGGCGTCATCCGGCCCGACCAACCGATCGCCTACGCCAAGCCAGCGGCCCCGGGGAAGTATTGAGCTATGTCTGACATTCTCGACCGCATCAAGGGCGCCCTGGTCGCCGAATACACTGCCGAGGCCGGCGTGGAAAGGAACTCCGTAGAGTGACTGACAACTATTCACGACGCAATTTCATCGCGGCCACCTCTTTGGCGGTTGGCAGTGCCGGTATCCTGGCCGCCTGTGGCCGGGAGCCGGGCCAAGACTCCAGCAGGCCTCCCGGATCCTCCAACCGCCTCTCCTTGAACGCGGCCGGGTACCACACCAAGCGGGTCGCGGCGTTGTTCGACGGACGGGTAGCCATCGAGGGCAGCGATAGCCACTTTCGGGCGATGGCCGTCGGAGACATGAACACGGACGTGTTCAACGGCCCGCAGACGCTGGACGTCACTGAAATCGGCCTGCACCCGTTCATGCTGGCGTACGCCAACGATGGTTTTCGAGACTATTCTCTGCTGCCGATCTTTCCGCTCCGCCTGTTCCGGCACAGGAGCGTCTTCATCCGCACCGACCGAGGTATCGAGAAGCCCCAAGACTTGATGGGAAAGAGCATCGCCACACCGGGCTACTCCTCGACTTCACTGACCTGGATCCGCGGAATCTTTGCTGAAGAGTACGGCGTCGATCCCACAGACATCGATTGGGTCATCTCAGCTGGTGACTCGTCGGCCGCCCTGTCAGGTGCCACGTCCAAACAAGAGCAGGTCACCCCCGAGGGCGTAGCGATCCGGACGGGGCCCGAGGGAATGGACGAATCCGATTTGCTCGAATCCGGCCAAGTCGATGCTCTGTTCCACGCCGTCGAACCGCGGGCCTACATCGAAGGTCATCCCGCGGTAGCCCGGCTGTTCGCGGACTATCGCTCGGCCGAACGTGCGTATTTCGCCAAGACGGGCATTTTCCCCATCATGCACGCCGTGGCCATCAAGAGGGACCTTCTCCGAGAGCACCCGTGGCTGGCAGAGGCAGTATTCAACGCCTATTCTCAAGCCAAACAGCTTGCCTACGGACACATGGCGAAGGCCGGCTGGTACGACGACATGCTCCCCTGGTACGCCCAGGAGTTCGAGGAGACCCGCGAGTTGATGGGCGGCAACTACTATTCCTACGGCGTCGCGGCAAATCGCAAGGCGTTGGACGCGTTGTTCCGTTATTCGTATCAGCAGGGACTCAGCAGTCGCCTGCTCGAGGTCGATGAGCTTCTTGACCCGTCGAGTCTCGAGCTTGTTGAAGCTCATGGGTAGCCATCGCGTTGGTCTCAGGATAATGAAGGCATCGGAGAATCCCGCATGAACCATTTCGTACCCTTGGCCATTGCAGCACTAGGCCTGACCACGGTGGCATGTCAAACCAACGATGAACCCGCTGCCGCCGTTGATCACTCCCGCGTCGTGCCTCTCGAGGGCCAGGCCAATTTCCGAGACATCGGTGGCTATCGAACCACCGACGGCCGCTCGGTGCGATGGGGAGAGGTGTATCGGTCGGGGCGCCTGGACGAACTCTCGGGTCCGGACGTCGCCCGACTGGACTCGTTGGGCATCCGGACGGTCGTCAACTTTCTGACCCCGGCCGAGATCGAGCACGACGGAGCCGACCGTCTGCCGGACGGCGTGCGGGAAATACCCCTCCCCATCGCCAGCGGGAACGCCGAAGAACTCCTCGCCGTCGTGAACCAGGCGAGGCGCACCGGCGACTTCTCGCTCCTGCCACCGACCATCAATCCGGGAATTCACCAGCTCCTTATAAAGGAAGCAACAGCGGAGTATGCTGCCCTGCTCCGGGCGGCGGCCGACCCGGCAAACCGGCCTTTGGTACTCCATTGCTCACACGGTATCCACCGGACGGGAACGGCGTCCGCCATTCTGCTATCCGCCCTGGGCGTGCCGTGGGAGACGGTGCGGGAGGACTACCTGCTGTCGAACGTCTACCGCGCCGAGGAGGTCGAGGAACGGCTGGCCCAGCTTCGGGAGATGTCCGCCGAGCTACAAGGCATTGACCCGGAGGAGGTGGACATGGCGGGCGCTAACGCTTTCTACATTCTGGACGGCAGCTACATCGATGCCTCGCTTGACGAAGCCGTGGCGCGATACGGCTCCATGGATGACTACATCCGGGACGGCCTGGGGATCAGCGATGATGATATTCAACGCCTCCGGGCCACGCTGCTCGTGACAGAATGAGGGCGGTCCCGTGAGATATTCCTCCGAGACGACGCTTCTTGGGCTCCCGCTCGTCAGCATCGCGTTTGGGCCGAGTCCGGACTACAGCGAGAACAGAGGACTGGCGAAAGGGATCGTCGCCATCGGTGACGTGGCGGTCGGTGTCGTATCGTTTGGCCGGCTCGCATTCGGCCTCTTGTCTGTCGGCGGTGTGTCGGTAGGTGTCGCCAGCGCCGGCGGGCTTGCCCTCGGGGTTCTCTCCCTGGGGGGCGCAGCCGTCGGCGTCCTGGTCGCCATCGGGGGAGCGGCAATCGGTTATACCGCACTTGGAGGATTAGCCGTAGGGGTGCGGACCTTCGGCGACGTACAAGTCAGTATTGCTGATCTACTGCAGTTCTAACGAAACATCCCTACGCATGCTCGGGAGGCTTTTCGGATTTTGGCAGGCCTCCTTGGTTCAGCACATCCAGAAAGGACATTCACCGTGAAACGGGTCGGTATGACAAGCATCTCCACGCTTCTATTGCTCTTCGCTGCCTCACTACATGCACAAACAGGAACACTCGTCGTGACCGTCACTCAACTGGACGCCGACAAAGGCGGGACACTCAAGATTGGCGTCTACAATGAAGACGGCTTCCCAGACGTCGGGAAGGAAATTCATGGTATCGACTTGGGTGTGGAAGGAGATTCCGCAACATATGTGTTCGACAGCATTCCTGTCGGCACCTATGCCATTGCGGTGTTCCAGGACAAGAACGACGACGGCAAACTCAACAAGAACATGTTTGGAGCGCCCAAGGAGCCGTACGGGTTCTCGCAAAACAAATACGGCAAGTTCGGAGCCCCTGCCTTTAAGGACGTGTCCTTCGAGATTGAGGAGGACGCGTCACTGTCATTGACGATCACCGTGAAATAGGTCGCACGGGTGACGATGAATAATGAGTAACGACCACCGCGAATATCTAATATCGAAGTGAGGTTGGAAGATCGAAGCTCACTTAGACATTCACGATG
>CAXMUQ010000161.1:0-6043 GCA_964196605.1 uncultured Acidimicrobiia bacterium | reverse complement strand
CACCGACGCGGTCATCGGCACCAACAGCTTCCAGGTCCGCCGAGGTCCCATCACGGTAGGACTCCTGACCGACGAGCACATCAAGCGTATCCGAAAACGACCGCTGATATCACTGGACGACGCCCTCGCCGTCGAGCGAGCGCTTCCCGACGCAGAGGCCGTGGCGTTTCAGTCGGGCTGGCCGACGCCGTCAAGTGCGGCGGCCTACCGCAACCGGTCGATTCGGGACGTGCTGGTGTTCGGCATTACGCCACCGTATCAAATTGTGCGCGACTACCGCTTCACCGCGGGAGAGCCGATCAACGACCGTGACGTCGTCGAGCGGCGTGCGGTCGTTGTCCTCGGCTTCGGCATCGCCGACAGCCTGTTCGGCCTGCCTGAACGCGCCATCGGCAAGAAGATTCGAATCGGTGGGCGGGAGATGACTGTCAAGGGCGTGATCGCCAAGAAGGGCCGGGTCCTGGGGCAGTCGTTCGACGGCTTCGTCCTCATGCCCTATTCGACCTTCAAAGGGATATACGGCCGGCGCCGGACCACGGTGGTTGCCATCAAGATGCGATCCGCCGCGGACATCGAGTCGGGCATGCGGCGTGCCGAAGAAGCCATGCGCCTGGCTCACCAACTGCGGCCGGGGGAGGAAAACGATTTCGCCATTGACAAGGCGGATGCCCTGGTGGCCTTCTGGCGTAGTCTGACGCAAGTGCTGTTCGCCGTGGTGCCTACGGTCGTGGGCATTGGGATCGTGGTGGGTGGCATCGTCATCATGAACATCATGCTGATGTCGGTCACCGAACGCACCCGCGAGATCGGTATCAGAAAGTCCATCGGCGCCACACGAAATGACATCCACCGGCAATTCCTGATCGAGGCCATCGTGCTCTCGGTGGTTGGCGGACTGCTCGGGGTGATCGTCGGGTGGGGACTGGCATCAGCAATGTCGGCGTTGACTCCGTTGCCGGCCCGGATCACCTGGTGCTCGGTGGTACTGGCCATGGCGCTTGGCGCTGGGGCGGGCATCATTTTCGGCGTCTACCCCGCGCGCCGGGCGGCTCGCCTCGACCCAATCCTCGCTCTGAGCGCCGAATGAAGTGGCTGGCGGAACCACTCAACCGGGTTGGCGAGGGAGTGCTGATAGCCCTCGACGCCATGCGTGCCAACCGCACCAGGTCGGCGCTAACCGTGCTCGGCGTGGTCATCGGCGTGGCCACGGTAATGGCCATGGCGTCGATCGTCCAAGGCATCCGCGCCCAGATCTTCACCGCCCTGGATATCGCCGGACCGCGGGTGTTTTACGTCATGCGGTTCTTTTCGCAGACACCGATCGATCCGACCAATATCCCTTACGAGGTCCGTATCCGCCCAGTTGTTAGCGAAGCGGACGCCAAGGCGTTACAAAGGGTGCCGGACATCGACTACGCCGGGATCTGGATTCAGGTTTTTCAGCGACTCGAGTATCAAGGTATTCGCACCCAGCAGATGACCATCTGGGCGGCAGATCGCAATTACATGGAGATCGCCGGGGGAACTCTGCTTTCGGGGCGATTCTTCAGTCCCGCGGAAATGTCGGGGGATGCCGTTGTCGTCCTGGAGGTCGATGTGGCCGACCACCTGTTCGGCCAAATGCGCCCGATAGGAAAGGTCGTACGGATCGGCGGTGTGGCCCTCAGGGTCATCGGTGTCTACCAGCGACCGGAAAACATATTCGAGCCACAGGGGCAAGTCACCGGCGGCATCGTGCCGTTTCGGACGGCCAAGTACAACTTTCTCTATGACGAGACGAACGCGCTCTTCCTGGCAGCGAAAGGATCCGACCAGGTCACCGTCGGCCGGGCCGAGGAAATGGCCATGGTGGCGCTGCGCCGCGCTCGTGGCCTGCGGCCGGGCGTCCCCAACAACTTCGACATCCTCACCCAAGACCAGATCCTCGACGTCTTCAACACCTTGACCAACGCCTTCTTCGGCGTCATGGTGGCGCTGTCTGGGGTAGCTCTCCTGGTAGGTGGAATCGGGGTGATGGCCATCATGATGGTGTCCGTCACCAGCCGCACGCGCGAAATCGGCCTGCGCAAGGCTCTGGGCGCCAGACGCCGGGAAATTATGTGGCAATTCCTAGTGGAATCGGCCACCCTGACACTGATGGGTGGCCTTCTGGGGATCGGACTGGGCCTGCTGGCCGGGTGGGGCCTCAAGAGCATGCTGAACCTCAGCGCCCCTATTCCCGTATCGAGTGCGGTGATTGCCACGCTGGTGAGCATTGCGATCGGACTGGTTTTCGGATTGTATCCGGCGGGACGGGCGGCGAGAATGGATCCGGTGGAGGCGTTACGATATGAATAAGGCGGTAATGGGTGGTATTGGGCGGTAATGGGCGGTACTGACGGACAGACCATACCGCCTGCTACCGCCTTTACCGCCTAATACCGCCCTATTTTACTATACGAGGACCCCTAGACATGCCCATTGACCTCCTAGCAATCGCCGCCCACCGTGACGACGTCGAGCTCACCTGCGCCGGCACTCTGCTCAAGGCACGGGAGCAGGGCTACGCCACCGGCATTCTCGATCTTACGGCAGGAGAAACGGGGACACGGGGCAGCGCCGACTTGAGGGCCCGCGAGGCCGAGCACGCGGCGGAGGTTCTCGGCGTTACTGAACGATTGAACGCCGGGCTACCGGACGCCCACCTGCACAATACCGAGGAAAACAGGCGGGTAGTGATCGAGATCATTCGCCGGCTCACGCCGAAAACGATCATCCTCCCCTTCCCTGTCGGCCGCCATCCCGACCACCGCGCCGCCGCCGAACTTGGCCGGGACGCGGCTTTCCTTGCTGGATTGGCGCGCTACGCTGCCGACGGCGAGCCACACCGGCCGAACAAGGTGCTGTATGCCTTGTCCTACCGGGAGGACCCTGTAAAACCGACGTTCGTAGTGGACATCAGCGAGCAGTTCGAAAAAAAAATGGCCGCCATCAAGTGCTACGCCAGCCAGTTCGAGGGCGCCACCGCCGCCGGCGAGATATTCCCCACCGGCCAGGACCTCTACGCCCGGATCGAAACGCAGAACGCGCATTACGGATCGTTGATCCGAACGCGGTATGGGGAGCCGTTTCATACGGAGGAGACGGTGCTGATCGACGACGTGGTGGCGATGGGAGTGGTGAGTATGTGAGTTTTTTTGTGCGGAGTGAGGAGTGCGGGGTGAGGAGGTGGCCGGTTGGAGCGTCAACCGCATAGCACAGAATGAGGGCGACCTGGGGGGCCTCCGCACCCCGCACTGCGCACTGCGCACTCCCCGACTATTTTCCTCCCTATGCCCCAACCCCAAGTGTACCTCGACCACGCCGCCACAACCCCGGTCCGCCCGGAGGTGCTGGACGCCATGCTGCCCTACTTGGGGAGCGAGGCGTTCGGTAACCCATCTAGCGCACACCACTTCGGGCGGGCGGCCCGGGCGGGGGTGGAGCGGGCGCGGCAGCAGGTGGCCGAGGCGTTAGGGGCTGAGCCGGGTCATGTGGTGTTCACTTCGGGGGGTACCGAGGCCGACAACCTGGCAGTGATCGGGGCGGCGCGGGCGGCCCGGAAGAGGGGCAGAGCCATGGCGGTGGTGGTCTCGGCCGTGGAGCACAAGGCGGTGCTGGCCGCGGCCCACGCTGTGGCCGAACTGGGCGGGCTGCAGATCGTGCTCCCGGTCACCCGCCAGGGCATCGTGCAGATGGATGCGCTCGACCAAGCCCTGGTCAACCAGCCGGCTGTGGTGTCGGTAATGTGGGTCAACAACGAGACCGGCGTCATTCAGCCAGTACAGGAGATCGCCCAAAGGTGTGAGTCAGTCGGGGTCCCCTTCCACACAGACGCCGTCCAGGCGATGGGCAAGGTCAAGATCGACGTAGCTCGGGCCGGCTGCTCCCTGTTGACGATTTCCGGACACAAGATCGGCGCGCCCAAGGGCGTCGGGGCGCTGGTGGTGCGCCAGCCCGACATGCTCGAGCCGATTGTCCACGGCGGCAGCCAGCAGGAGGGAGTGCGGCCGGGGACGGAGAACGTGCCGGGCATCATCGGTCTGGGCCAAGCGATGGTAATGGCCGCCGCCGAGCAGGCCGATGAAGTTGCCCGGCTTACAACGCTGCGAGAGGCACTCGTGGGCCACTTGCGGAAGGCCATTCCCGATCTCGTGGTGGTGGGTGATGGCGGGCCGCTGGCACCGCACGTCCTCAACGTGCTGATCCCGGGAACCGACAGCGAAGCGATGATCATGCACCTCGACCTTGCCGGTATCGCCGTATCCACCGGATCAGCGTGCAACACCGGCGCGGTGGAACCCTCGCACGTTCTCACCGCAATGGGGATTACCGACACCAAGGCAATCACGGCCATCCGCTTCAGCCTGGGCCACGAGTCGTCAATCGATGACGTGGTGCGGGCTGCGGAAGTGGTGCCCGGGTGCGTGGCGAAGGTACGCAACCTGGCGGGAGCGTTGAGCCGTGGCTGAGAAAGTGTTGGTAGCGATGTCGGGCGGCGTCGACAGTTCCGTTGCCGCCGCCATGCTGGTGGAACAGGGATATGACGTGGTCGGCGCCACCATGAAACTGTTCTGCTACGGCGATACCGTTCCCGACCGACCTTGTTGTTCATTGGATTCGATCAACGACGCGCGTGACGTGGCCCACTCGCTCGGCATACCGCACTACGTACTCAACTTCGAAGACCGCTTCGCCCGCCGTGTAATCGACAACTTCGTGAGTGAATACAGCAAAGGGCGGACGCCCATTCCCTGCGTCCGGTGCAACTCGTTCACCAAGTTCCGTGACCTGATGGCGCACGCCGAGGCCCTGGAGTGCGACTACATGGCAACCGGGCACTACGTCCGCCGGCGTGGGAACGGGTTGTACCGTGGCTTGGATCCCCAGAAGGATCAGAGCTATTTCCTCTGGGGCATCGACCAATCTGTGGTGGCACGGATGCTCACGCCGGTGGGTGATCTGACCAAGGCGGAGACGAGGGACTACGCCAGGAAGCTGGGACTGATCACGGCTGACAAGAAGGAATCCGTGGAAATTTGTTTCGTGCCGGACGACAACTACGTCGGCGTGTTGCAACAACATCTCCCGGCCGACGCGCCGGCTCTAAGCCCGGGCCCGTTAGTGACCACCGCCGGCGAAGTCATCGGCGAGCACAAGGGGTTCGCCCGCTTTACCATCGGTCAGCGCAAGGGCCTACCGGGCGGGTTTGCCCAGCCGATGTACGTGGTCGATATCCGTCCGGAAGAACGGCAGGTGGTGATCGGTTCGTCGGAGGATCTTGCGGGGCACCGGGTCGAGTTGGAGGAACTCAACTGGCTGGGCCAGCCGCTACAGGCCGGCGACCATTGCCAGGTGCAGATCCGCTACCGGTCCAAGGCGCTGCCGGCCACGGTGGTTGTGCGCGGCGACGATTCGCTCTCGCTAGCGCTGCAACAACCAGCCACGGCAGTCACTCCGGGGCAGTCGGGCGTGCTCTACGGCGGTGAAGACGGCAGCCTGGTACTCGGCGGCGGGGTGATTGCATGACCGGGCACCAGGCGCGCAGCCTGCTGGTACGGTTGCTGGTCAACACTCTGGCCATCTACGCCGCCGTGGAACTCGTCTCGGGCCTACACTTCGAGCAGGGCCCGGTGCGGTTCCTGTTGGTGGCGGCCACGCTGGGGCTGGTCAACAGCTTCGTGCGCCCGTTTCTCACCATGCTCACCTGTCCCCTGGTGCTGGTGACCCTAGGTTTGTTCACCCTGGTGATCAACGCCCTCATGCTCAGGCTCACAGCCTGGATTTCGGGGTTGTTCGACCTCGGCTTCTACGTCGACGGTTTCTGGCCCGCGTTCTGGGGCGGGCTGATCATAGGGATCGTGAGCACCATCCTTACGATCGCGGTGGGCGGGAATGGGGGCGTGCGGGTGGAAAAGAGTCGGGAGTAGTGGAAAGGGTTGGTGGCGGGTGATCGGAGGTAGGACCGAAAAGGCCACTAGCCACGTGCCACCAGCCACTTTCCACCAGCTAGCACCCTCCCTCA
>CAXMUQ010000160.1:0-4399 GCA_964196605.1 uncultured Acidimicrobiia bacterium | reverse complement strand
ATACCATTTCGCATCTACAAGTTTCGCTCGATGACCGTGGAAGCAGAGAAGGATTCTGGTGCGGTTTGGGCCGCCAAAGGCGACCCACGAGTCACATGGGTAGGAAGAATCATCCGGACGGCCCGATTGGATGAGTTGCCGCAGTTCTTCAACGTGCTGAAGGGGGAAATGAGTATCGTCGGGCCTCGGCCAGAGCGACCCGCGATATTTGCCGACCTCAAAAGCCAAGTGGACAATTACCAGATCAGGCAACGTGCTTTGCCCGGTATCACCGGTCTGGCCCAGATCAGTCAGGCGTACGACACCTCGCTCGATGACGTCCGCTCCAAAGTCGTACACGACCTCCAGTACATCCAGCACCAGAGCATAAAGGAAGACTTCCGGATCATGCTCAAGACTATTCCGGCAGTGCTCTTCCGGCGGGGAGGCTGGTGACGACACCGCCGGACCCCACGCAGCGCCCAGCCGGGGAAGGCGGAGACCTCGTGACCTGGAGCGTCATAATCCGCTGATGGCCCTCGGAAGCCACCCGATGCGATTCGTGAGCTTGGCGGCCCTAACCGGGGCCGTGCTTCTTGTGCCCGCTACCGGCGTGGCCTCGGCGTTAACCGGGGGCGACCCGCATCGGATCGCCGATGTCACACCGGCGGTATGGATGCTCAAGGCCGCCCTGCTAACAACCATGGGATGGATGACCCTAGTTTGGGTGTTCCTCACGAACGCCGGTAGGCGCACACCGATCCTTCCAGAGGGTACCTGCGTAGCGCCCGAGAGGCTCCCACTGGAGACACCAGTTCTCCTGGCTCTCCTCGGCCTGGCACTAGTCCTCCGCATCGTTGCCCTGGGCGACGGATTGTGGTTCGACGAAATCCAGACGCTGGTGGACTATGCCAGACTCCCGGCGGGCCAGGTAGTCACCACCTTCGACTCCCAAAACAACCATCTGCTGTACTCACTAATGGCCTCGGTAACCCTCACCCTGTTTGGTGAATCCGCAGCCACGCTGCGACTCCCCGCAGTCCTCTTTGGGGTAGCAAGCCTGGGGGCGCTTCATCTGTTCGGTAGCGTGATCGCCTCTCGGCGCGAGACGCTGCTTGCCGTTACGCTGATGGCGGTATCCTACCACCATGTGTGGTTCTCCCAGAACGCGCGGGGTTATACGACGCTCCTGTTCTTCACCCTCTTGGGAACCCGGGCGTTTCTAAGTCTCCTGTCCCGGGCACCTTCGTGGGGACTAATCGCCGGGTACGGCCTGGCTATGGGACTGGCGACCTACACCCACGTGACAGCCGCTCTCACCGTACTCGCCCACGGCAGCATCTGGGCGTGGTTGGCCTGGCGTCACCGTACCATGGAGTGGCGGGCGCCACTCCTGGCGCTAGTGTTGTCCGGATTGGTTGCCACGACCTTGTACGCCCTCGTCCTCCCGCAGTTCTTCGATACACTCCTGGGGTCTACCCCTTTCACCCAGACCACCGAGTGGCAATCACCACTCTGGCTCGTGGTGGAAATGGTTCGCGGACTTACCCGTGGGCTCCCCGGAGGGTGGCTGGCGGTCCTGATCGGACTGGCATTGGTGGCCAGCGGCATGTTGAGCTACTGGCGACAAAGCCCCATTGTGCTAATGAGCATGGTCTTACCACCCGTCCTTACGGCGGGAATGGCCTTGGCCCTATCGCACAACCTGTGGCCCAGGTTCTTCTTCTTTACGGCAGGGTTCGCCCTCTTGATCCTTGTCAGGGGCATCTTCACCGTGAGCCTGCTGGCGGGCCGACATGCCAGGCCGGTAGCCACGGTTGCCACGCTGGCGGTAGCATTGGCTAGCACCTTGACCGTCCGGAGGGCCTGGCAACCAAAACAGGATTATGAAGGAGCCACCGCGTTCGTGGAGGAGGCTCATGCTCCCGGCGATGCCATGGTCACCATAGACTTGACCACTTTTCCCGTGACCGAATACTTGGCACGCCCCTGGCAGACTGCCACCGACGGTACGTCACTCGAGGCAATCGAAGAGGACCATCTCCGGACGTGGGTGATGTACACTTTTCCCGTGCGCCTCGAAGCGGCGTTCCCAGAGATCTATCAACGAGTGACTTCGGCCTACGACACCGCCGCCGTCTTCCCAGGCACCATAGGGGGCGGCACAATCCTTGTGATGGTAACGCCATGACCACGAGCCCCGTACGCAATAGTCGCATTGAGGATGTAGTCGAGGACACGCCACGAACGCTGGATCAAGCCGTGACCGTGGTCATCCCGGCGTACGATGAAGCAGAGCATGTCGCCGAGCAGGTAGAGGCAGTGGATCGCCAAATGCATTCCTCGGGATGGACCTACGAGATCATCGTCGTCGATGACGGGTCATCCGACGAGACTGCCCGGCGGGCCGCGGACACGGCGGCGAGGGTCCTTCGCCGGCCCCGGAACAGGGGATACGGCGCGGCGCTCAAGTTGGGCATCCGGTCAGCCCAATACGATTGGATCCTGATCACCGACGCCGACGGCACCTACCCTGTCGAATCGATCCCCGACCTCCTCGCCAAGGCATCCACCAACGAGATGGTCGTCGGCGCCCGCACCGGAAAGGTTGTCAATGTACCGCTGGTCCGACGCCCAGCCAAATGGTTCCTGCGCAAACTCGCCAGCTACCTGGCCGGCCGTCGTCTTCCCGACCTCAATTCCGGACTCCGATTGATGCGCAAGTCTTTGGTGATGCGGTACGAGCACCTCCTACCAGATGGGTTCTCGTTCACCACCACCATCACCCTGTCATCAGCGGTTAACGGACACGCCATCGAGTATGTGCCCATCAACTACCTCGCCCGACTGGGTAAATCAAAGATCCGGCCGCGCCATGCCTACGATTTCCTGCTGCTTATTCTGAGGACCATCGTCTTCTTCAACCCCCTCAAGGTATTCATTCCACTCGGGGCGTTACTGGCCGTTGCCGGCATCGCCAAGCTCATCTACGACATCACCAAGGGCAATCTCTCCGAGAGCGCCGTACTCGGATTGCTGGGCGCGTTGTTCATCTGGTGCGTCGGCTTGCTGGCAGATCAAAACTCACGCATCGCCCTCCGTCGGTAGGCACTGGAGGCTCAGGAATCGCAAGGACCGTTGGGGCGCTTGGTGCGCTTGGTGCGAAAACCCGACAAGGTCACTCGGTATTGTGGCTCAGGTGCCTCAGCTGATATGGCCGATCGGTGTCTAGACAGCTAATTTATTGTGGAATAATGAATTAGACCAATGGGTGAAGCGGCAAACTGATCGAGGGCGAGGCACGGACATTGCGATATCCTCACGGTATCGCATACACATCCCTCTAGTGTAAGGTTGCTCCAGGTGAAGATCACGCTCTGCTATCCGGCGCTGGTGCCAGGTCACAAGGCCAAATACGGTCTCCAACCCCTCGGGGTCCTGTACATCGCGTCCGTTCTGAAACGCGACGGCTTCGACGTCGAGGTGGTTGACGCTGATATCGACGGACTGAGTCTCCACGAGACCGCGCGCCGGGTGCTCGACACAAACCCGGACCTCGTTGGTTTCAGTCTCATGACGCCTCAACTGCTCACGGCGCTGGCGGTGAGTTCCCTCGTCAAACAGATCCGCCCGGACCTCCCGATCGTACTTGGGGGAGCGCACGTCGACTCGACCAAGGGTGACGTGTTTTCCATGGCCGATTCTTTCGACCTTGCGGTCCACGGTGAGGGCGAAGGCACGCTCCTAGACGTGTGTCAAACCATGCGGTCTCATGGTATGCGCGACCTCGAGCAATATTGGGCGGATATCCCTGGCCTGATTTATCGCGACGGGAAGGGCTCGGTCATGGTCAACCCGGCGCGGACGTTCACCCGTGACTTGGACGAGTTCCCCAGGGTTGATTACGACCTGCTCGACATTACCAAGTACAGCATTCCGACCATGGCGGGACGCTACGTCTTGTCGATGATGTTGTCGCGGGGGTGCCCGTTCAAGTGTACCTTCTGTGATGCACCCATCACCATGGGGAAGAAGCTCCGATTCTGGTCGATCGAGCGTGTCATCGAGGACATCCGCTTTTATAAGCAGAAATACGGCGTCACCAATTTCGTTTTCAAGGACAGTACCTTTACGGCCAATAAGAAGTGGGCCTTGAAGTTTGTTCAGGCTCTGCTCGATGCAAACCTCAACATCAAGTGGCGCTGTAATACGAGGGTGAACCTCGTCCCGCCGGAACTCCTCAACCTCATGGCCGAAGCGGGCTGTTACGTCATCAATTTCGGGGTCGAGTCCGGTCACCCGGACATCCTCAAGCGGATCAAGAAGGAAGTCGACCTCGATCATGTGGTCGACGCGTTCGAGCGTTGCCGAAAACTCGGAATCCGCACCTATGCCACATTCCTCATAGGGAACCCTGGCG
>CAXMUQ010000159.1:0-27743 GCA_964196605.1 uncultured Acidimicrobiia bacterium | reverse complement strand
CCGGACGGTGGGCGCCGGAGTAGTAACCAAAATCCTGAAGTAACGACGGACAAGCGGACGGGCGGACAGACCGTCTGACCGTTTGACCGACAGCGAGGAAATGACATGGCAGGGAAAATCCGGATTCGTCTGAAAGCATTTGACCACATCCTGCTCGACCAGGCAGCGGCCGATATCGTGCGCACTGTGGCCAAGACCGGCGCGGAAGTGGCCGGGCCAATCCCGTTGCCCGTCAAGATCGAGCGGTGGACGGTGTTGCGGAGCCCGCATGTGGACAAGAAGAGCCGGGAGCAGTTCGAGCTGAGAACGCACAAGCGATTGCTCGACATCAACGACTCACGGCCCCAGACGATGGATGCGCTCACCAAGCTGGATCTTCCGGCGGGTGTGGACGTGGAAATCAAGGTCGGGTAATACGATGAACGGACTCATTGGCCGCAAGTTGGGGATGACCCGGCTGTTTGCGGAAAACGGAGTGGTGACGCCGGTAACGGTGATTGAAGCGGGCCCGTGTCGCGTAACCCAACTCAAGGACGACGCCGTCCAACTCGGGTTTGGGAACAAGAAGCTGACGCGGACGAGCAAGGCCGAGCTGGGTCACGCCAAGAAGGCGGGTCTCGAAGTGGCGCCGAGGATTCTCCGCGAGTTTCCCCTCGATGACGCTGCGCCCGAAATCGGCGCCGAGGTGAAGGTCGACATTTTTGAAGCCGGCCAGATGGTCAAGGTGACCGGGACGACCAAGGGTCGCGGATTTCAGGGTGTGGTGCATCGTTACGGTTTTGCCGGCGGTCCCGCCAGCCACGGTAGCACACGTTACCGGCGCACCGGTTCGATTGGGCCTGGCACCAACCCTTCGCGCGTCATCAAGGGTAAGAAGATGCCGGGTCACATGGGTGACGCACGGCACACCGAACTGGGCCTTAAGGTCATGAAGGTCGACACCGATCGGAATCTCTTGTTCGTCAAGGGAGCCATCCCGGGCTCGAAAAACGGCATCGTGCTGGTGTCGAAACAGGGAGGCAGGAGCCGCCATGCTTGAGGCAGCCCAATACTCGGCCACAGGAAGCAAGCGGGATTCGAAGTTCGCGCTTCCGGAAACCGATTACGATGGGACCGTCAACGAAGCGACACTGCACGCCTCGGTGCGGGCCTATCTCAACAATCAGCGCCAAGGTACTCACAAGACCAAATCGCGTGCCGAAGTTTCTGGTGGCACCGCCAAGCCGTGGCGCCAGAAGGGAACCGGGCGCGCGCGCGCCGGAACCACCCGTGCCGCACAATGGCGGGGCGGTGGCATCGTGTTCGGCCCCCGGCCGCGGGACTATCGGACCGATATCCCGCGCAAGGTACGCCAGTTGGCACGCCGCTCGGCGTTGAACGCGCGAGCCCGTGAAGACGCCCTGCTCATCATCGAGCCGCTTGCCTTCGAGGGGCCCAAGACCGCCCAACTGGCCGGGGTACTGGCCAACGTCGGTGTCATTGACCGCAAGGTGCTGCTGTTGACCAACGGCGCCAACACGCCCGTCTACCTAAGCGGCCGCAACATACCCGGCGTCAAGGTGTTGCCGTACACGGAGGCCTCGAGCTACGACATCCTTTGGTCTGATGTGGTCGTGGTGGAAGAGAACGTGTTCGGGTCGGACGGCGAAATGGCAGAGGCTTCCGCCTCCGCCGCCGAGGCACCCAAGAATGTCGCGACAGCCAAAAAGGCGGCCAAGAAGGCGGCACGGAAGCCCGCTGCCAAGAAGGCCACCAAGAAGAAGGCTGTAAAGAAGGCTGCCAAGAAGACTGCGGCCAAGAAGAGCAAGGCCAAAAAGAGCAAGGCCAAGAAAAAGGGAGGCAAGTAAATGCCGACCCTCCACGATACTATCGTCAAACCGGTAATGACCGAGAAGAGCTCGACGGCATTTCAAGAGCGGGGCGAGTACACCTTCGAGGTGCATCCCAGGGCCAACAAGCATCAAATCCGCGCGGCGCTGGAACAGCTGTTCGACGTGACGGTGACGGATGTCCGGACCATGGTGGTGCGGCGCAAGGAAAAAATTCAGGGGCGTCGCCGCGGGGCGACGGCCATGTGGAAGAAGGCTGTGGTCACAGTGCAGGACGGTGATTCCATTCCGGTGTTCGAGGGCTAAGATGAGCATTCGCAAGTTCCGACCGATGACGCCAGGAACCCGGTTTCGTTCTGTCTCGGGATTCGACGAGATCACCCGGGATACGCCTGAGAAAGGTTTGGTCGAGCCGCGCAAGCGCACGGGCGGCCGCAACAATCAGGGGCACATCACCTCGCGCCACCGCGGTGGCGGGCACAAGCGGAAGTACCGGCGCATTGATTTCAAGCGGGACAAGTTCGGCGTTCCGGCTCGGGTGGCGGAAATCGAATACGATCCCAACCGGAGCGCGCGCATCGCGCTGCTGGTGTATGCCGATGGGGAAAAGCGCTACATCATTCACCCCAAGGGTCTCAAGCAGGGCGCCACGGTGACCTCGGGTCCCGGGTCCGAAATGCGGGTCGGTAACGCGCTTCCGCTGACTGAGATTCCCTTGGGTACCACGGTCCACAACGTGGAGTTGAAGATTGGCAAAGGCGGTCAGATGGCTCGGTCGGCCGGAGCCTATGCCCAGGTAATTGCCAAGGAAGGGAAGAACGTCACGTTGCGGATGCGTTCGACCGAGATGCGGATGGTGCACAATCGTTGTTTGGCCACGATCGGTGAAGTCGGCAACGCCGAACACGGACTGCTGTCCAGCGGCAAAGCCGGGCGTTCCCGTTGGCTGGGTCGTCGCCCCAAGGTGCGGGGCGTGGCAATGAACCCGGTGGATCACCCGCTGGGTGGTGGTGAGGGTAAGACCTCAGGCGGACGGCCGCCGACGTCACCGTGGGGCAAGCCCGAGGGTCGGAAGACCCGCAAGAACAAGAAGCCGTCCAACCGGATGATCGTGCGCGGCCGCAAGCGCGGCAAGGCCACCAAGTAGACGGCAGCGAATCGCTGCAGGGTTGAGACTATGTCGAGAAGTATCAAAAAGGGACCGTTCGTTCAAGAGGCGTTGCTGCTCAAGGTGAGTCTCATGAACGAGCGCAACGACAAGAAAGTGCTCAAGACGTGGAGCCGGGCGAGCACCATTATCCCGGATTTCGTCGGCCACACATTCGCGGTGCACAACGGGAACAAGTTCATCCCGGTGTACGTCACGGAGAACATGGTGGGGCACAAACTCGGAGAGTTCGCTCCGACGCGACTGTTCCGGGGGCACAGTGGGAAGCTGGCCGCCGACAAGAAGGGGAAGCCAAGATGAGCGGACGTGCTATTCAACGCATGGTACGCCAATCGCCGCGCAAGATGCGGCTAGTCGTCGACGAGATCCGCGGCAAGGACGTCAACGAGGCCTACGCCTACCTCAAGTTCAGCAAGAAGCTGGCGGCCCGGCAGATCGAAAAGACGCTCCGGTCGGCAGTGGCCAACGCCGAGCAGTTGGCGTTGCAGAACGATGAGATGTTCGACCTCGATGAGTTACAGGTTACCTACGCGGTGATCAACGCCGGTAAGACGCTGCATCGATTCAAGCCGGCGGCGCAGGGCCGGGCTACCCCGATCCGCAAGCGGACCAGCCAAGTGGTGATCCACGTGGACATGAAGGAGACAAACTGATGGGCCAGAAGACCAACCCCATTGGACTCAGGCTTGGCATCGTCCAGCCGTGGCGGTCCCGGTGGTACTCGACCAAGAACATGCCGCAGCTGCTGCGGGAGGACGAGTTGATCCGGCGCTATTTGCAAACTCGACTGGGACACGCTGCCATCGCGCAGGTGGACATCGATCGCACGCCGACCAAGGTGATCCTGACGATTCACACGGGCCGTCCCGGTGTGGTAATCGGTAAACGGGGCGCCGAAGTAGACAAGCTGCGCGACGAGCTGGCGCAGCTGACGGGGAAAGAAGCGGCCATCAACGTCGAAGAGATCAAGCGTCCGGAGTTGTCCGCCCAACTGGTGGCCGACAATATCGCGCACCAGATTACCCAACGGATTTCTTTCCGGCGAGCCATGAAGCGCGCGGTCCAGAATGCGATGCGCATGGGGGCCCCAGGCATCAAGGTGCGGGCCGGTGGCCGCCTTGGCGGGGCCGAGATCGCCCGGAGCGAGCAGTATCACGAAGGGCGAGTCCCGCTACACACTTTGCGGGCCGACATCGATTACGCCACCGCCACGGCCAAGACGACGTACGGTGCTGTTGGCATCAAGGTATGGGTTTTCCGCGGCGAGGTCGTCGAGGAACTGGCGGGCAAGACTTACAGTACGGGGGCCTAACACGATGTTGGCGCCGAAGCGAGTCAAGTACAGGAAGACGTTCAAGGGGCGGACCAAGGGAATCGCCCGCCGGGGGAATACCGTGGCCTTCGGGGAGTACGGCCTGATGAGCTTGAGTCCGGGCTGGATCTCCAACCGCCAGATTGAGGCGGCGCGTATTGCCATGACCCGGCACATGAAGCGTGGCGGCAAGGTATGGATCCGGATCTTTCCGGACAAGCCGATCACCAGGAAGCCGGCCGAGACCCGCATGGGCAAGGGGAAGGGTAATCCGGAATCCTGGGTGGCGGTGGTCAAGCCGGGCCGGGTCATGTTCGAGGTCGAGGGCGTTGACGAGGATGTAGCAAAACGAGCGATGCAGTTGGCGGCGGCCAAGCTTCCTGTGCGGAGCCGCCTCGTCAAGCGAGAGGATATATAACCGATGAAGGTGACTGAGTTGCAGGAACTGTCGGAAGCCGAGCTGGAAGGCAAGCTGGGCGAGCTGACGGAGGAGCGGTTCCGGCTGCGATTCCGTTCGGCAACGGAAGCTATCGAAGATACGAGCACATTCCGGTCATTGCGGCGCGATATCGCCCGGATCAAGACGATCCAGCGGCAGCGTGAGCAAGCCGGCCAGGCATGAGGAAGACAACGATGAGTGAGACACAGACCACGCGCCCCCAGCGCAAGGTGCGAACCGGCGTGGTGACCAGCGATAAGATGGAGAAGACGGTGACGGTATCTCTGTCACGTCGCATTCCACATCCGGTCTATGGCAAGATGGTTTCCCGGACGTCCTCGGTGAAGGCCCGGGACGAGAAGGGTGCCTGCATCGGCGATACGGTACGGGTCATGGAAACCCGCCCGGTCTCCAAAACGGTCCGGTGGCGTGTGGTTGATATCGTCCAACGGGCGAAGTAGCGGAGGCGGTCATGGTACAGCAAGAGAGCATGCTCAAGATTGCGGACAATTCCGGTGCCAGGAAGGCGCTGGTGATCCGTGTCCTGGGCGGAAGCAAGCGGCGTTACGCCGGCGTGGGAGACAAGGTCGTGGTCGCCATCAAGGACGCGATCCCCACAGGGCAGGTCAAGCGCGGCGAGGTGGCCAAGGCCGTCATCGTGCGGACCGCCAAGGAAACGCGGCGCAAGGATGGCTCATACATCAGGTTCGACGACAACGCGGCGGTCCTCATCAACGATCAGGGTGAGCCGATAGCGACCCGGATCTTCGGTCCCGTAGCCCGGGAGCTGCGCGAGAAGCGGTACATGAAGATCGTCTCGCTCGCGCCGGAGGTTTTGTAGATGAAAAGGCTCGTATATCGCAAGGCCAAGCGCCCCAGGCAGAAGACGGCGACCCGGGTGAAGTTGCACATCACCAAGGGCGACACCGTGGACGTCATTTCGGGGAACGACAAGGGTAAGCGGGGACAGGTGATCCGCGTGTACCCTGCTACCGGGCGTATCCTGATCGAAGGCGTCAATATTCGTAAGAAGCATCAGAAGCCCAAGCAGTCGGGCGACGGGAGTGTGACGGAGGGCGGCATCATCGAGATGCCGATGTCGATTCATCACTCCAACGCCATGTTGATCGACCCGAAGAGCGGCGAGCCAACTCGGATTCGCAGGCAGCGGGACAAGGACGGAACGGTTGAGCGGATCGCCGTGAAGTCGGGACAATCCATCCCGAGGAACCGATAGGATGGGCAAGACTACGACGTCGCCCAAAGGCGGCAAAAAGGCGGCTACCGATCCAGCGCCCAAGGCGACTGAGGGGAAGCCCCGGTTGCAAGAGCACTACGAGCAAGTGGTGAAGGCCAAGTTGGCGACAGAGTTCGGGTTCACCAACCCCATGCAAGTCCCTCGGTTGAGCAAGATCGTGCTCAACGTCGGGATGGGAGAAGGAGCCAAGAACATGCGGCTCCTCGAATCGGTGGCGGAGGAGATGGGCGCCGTAACCGGGCAGAAGGCCGTGATCACCCGCGCCAAGAAGGCCATCTCGAACTTCAGTCTGCGCGCCGGCATGCCCATCGGTGTCCGGGTGACGCTGCGCGGTGCCCGGATGTACGAGTTTCTTGACCGATTCATCACGGTAGTGGCGCCGCGGATGCGGGACTTCCGGGGCATGTCGGAAAAGAGCAGATGATCTTCCCCGAAATCGATTTCGACAAGGTCGAGAAGATACACGGCATGGACATCGCCATCGTCACCACGGCTCCCCGCGATGACGTGGCCATGGCGTTGCTGCGGGAATTTGGATGGCCATTCCGGGGCGAGACGCCGCTGCAACTGCAGTTGGCTGGGTAGGGAACCGGAACGGAATATTGGAGAGTTGCAAGAGGAAAGGCTGAGGAGAGGGAAGGCCCTCTAACGACTCATGCCTCACCTCGCATCTAAGGAGTAAGGATGGCAAAGGCAAGTTGGCTCCAACGAGCCAAGCGCAAACCCAAGTTCAAGGTTAGGGCCGTCAACCGGTGTTGGCGGTGTGGGC
Organism: uncultured Acidimicrobiia bacterium; assembly: GCA_964196605.1. Taxonomy (GTDB): domain Bacteria; phylum Gemmatimonadota; class Gemmatimonadetes; order Gemmatimonadales; family GWC2-71-9; genus N074bin45. The sequence continues at coordinate 20,968 of CAXMUQ010000159.1, read as the reverse complement.
GTTCAAGAGCATTTCTGCGGAAGTTCGGGTTGTGCCGAATCTGTTTCCGGGAACTGGCACTTCGGGGAAGCATCCCCGGCGTGCGCAAGGCCAGTTGGTAATGAGGACATCAAGCATATGAGCATGACCGATCCCATCGCCGATATGTTGACGCGGATCAGGAACGCCTGTTCGGCGGGCCACAAGCGAGTCGACATTCCGGCATCGAAGTTCAAGACCGAGCTGGCCCGGCTGCTGCGGGACAATCACTATATCGCCGACTTCAAGATGTTGAGCGATGGTGAGCGTGGCGTCCTCCGGCTGTACTTGAAGTACCACAACGAACTGCCGGTAATCCGGGAGGTGAACCGCGTGTCGGCCCCGGGCCTCAGGCGGTACGTGAAGTATCGTGAGATCCCCAGAGTCAAGAACGGCCTGGGAATGGCGATTCTGTCGACGCCGAAGGGGCTCATGTCGGACAGCGACGCCCGTACGGCCCACCTCGGCGGCGAACTGGTCGCCGTGATCTGGTAGGGGGCGCCATAATGTCACGCATTGGAAGCCAGCCGGTATCCATCCCCCAAGGGGTCTCGATCGACCTCAAGGGATCGCATATCACCGTCAAGGGTCCCAAGGGCGAGTTGCACCGGGACTTGTCGCCGGAAATGACCACCGCCGTGTCCGATGACCAGATCATCGTCACCAGGCCCTCGGACATTCCGCGCCACAAGGCACTGCACGGCCTCACCCGGTCCTTGGTGGCCAACATGGTGGAGGGTGTGCACACCGGATTCATCAAGACACTCGAGATCCAGGGTGTTGGTTATCGGGCGGAACCGAAGCCGTTCGGCGTCACGTTGATCGTCGGGTATTCGCACACGGTAGACTACAAGGCGCCCGACGGCGTCGAGATCTCCGTCGACGGGACGACGATCGTCAACGTCGCAGGAGCGGACAAGGAAGCCGTCGGCCAGGCTGCTGCCGAGATCCGGTCCATTCGGCCTCCCGAACCCTACAAGGGCAAGGGCATTCGCTACCGGGGCGAACACGTACGCCGCAAGGCCGGCAAGACAGGAGCGAAGTAGACATGCGTCGGATTCACGCGCCCAAGACTCGCGCTGAGCAGCGGTATCGCCGGCACCTGCGCGTACGCAAGAAGGTTCACGGGACTCCCGACCGGCCACGGTTGGTCGTGTTCCGGTCGCTCAGGCATATGTATGCCCAGTTGGTTGACGACACACGTGGCGTCACCCTCATGGGGGTCAGCGATCAGAGCGAAGGAGTTACGGCCAAGGACGGCGGCAAAGTTGGCCGGGCCAAGGCTGTGGGCGAGGCCCTGGCCGCCAAAGCCAAAGCCACCGGCATAAGCTCGGTGGTATTCGATCGTGCAGGTTACCGCTACCACGGACGTGTGCAGGCCGTCGCCGACGGCGCGCGCGAAGGTGGATTGGAGTTCTAGATGTCGGAAGACCAGGAAAAGACCCCCGCGGCCGAGCCGGACACGGCGCCGGCGACCCCAACTCCCCAAGCGGATGCGGAAACGCCCGCCAAGGAGGCAGAGGCTCCCGCCGCCGCCGCCCAGGCTGACACGGCTCGCCGCCCAACCGGGGAGCAGCAACGAACCCCGGGTCGCGGCGGCGGCGGCGGTGGTAGTGGCCGCGGTGGTCGCGGCGGACGTGGTGGGCCGCGACGTGATCGTGGTGATCGCGACCGGGGCAGTGACCTGATCGAGAACGTGGTGACGATCAATCGTGTCGCCAAGGTGGTCAAGGGTGGTCGCAGGTTCTCATTCAACGCGCTGGTGACGGTGGGAGACGGCAACGGTAAGGTCGGCATAGCAACGGGCAAGGCCAATCAGGTCGCCGAGGCGGTGCGCAAGGCGGTGGAAGCGGCCAAGGGAAACATGGTCGAAATCTCCCGTACCGGGGGCACCATCCCGCACGAGATCATCGGAGAGGCTGGCGCGGGGCGCGTTCTGCTCAAGCCGGCGGCATCCGGGACCGGGGTCATCGCCGGCGGCCCGGTCCGTTCGGTACTCGAGTGCGCAGGCGTGGCCGACATTCTCACGAAGTGTCTCGGATCGACCAATCCGCACAACATGGTCAGAGCCACCATGAATGGACTGACAAGTTTGGTGTCGGTGCAAGAGGTGGCTCGGGCGCGGGGCATCGAAGTTAGCGACATCCACTATCGGCCCCGGCAGGAGGTCTAGGTGGCAACGACGAAGAAAGCCAAGGCTCCGGAGACGTTATCGGTCAAGCAGGTTCGCTCCGGTATCGGGCGCTCCGAAACGATGCGGCGGACGCTCCGTTCACTTGGGCTGCGCCATCACCAGCAAACTGTGACCGTCCAGGATACCCCATCCATTCGGGGCATGTTGGACAAGGTGCGACACCTCATCAAGGTGACGCCGGTCGAGGAGAAATAAATGAGTGACAATCAGGAGACCGGCACGGTCACCCTGTCTACGCTCCGGCCCCCGAAGGGATCCACCCGCAACCGGAAACGTGTGGGACGCGGTCCGGGTTCAGGCACGGGCAAGACCTCGGGTCGAGGGCACAAGGGGCACAAGGCGCGTTCTGGCGGCTCCACCAACCCGGGCTTCGAGGGCGGCCAGATGCCGATTTACCGGCGGCTGCCCAAGCGGGGCTTCAACAACCCCAACCGGGTGGCGGCTCAGGCCGTGAACGTGGCGCAACTGAAGCGATTGCCGGACACCGATGTGACACCGACGGCACTCTACGCGGCCGGCCTCATCGGCAAGAGAGGCGCGCCGGCCAAGATTTTGGGTAGTGGTGATGTTGACCGGGCCTATCAGGTGAGCGGCGTGGCGCTGTCGGCCATGGCCCGTTCCAAGATTGAGGCGGCTGGCGGGAAGGTCGACGACTAGTGACCGCGCCGCGCGTACCGGCGATGGCGATGGATCCGGAGCTGAAGAAGAAACTCCTCTTCACCCTGCTCGCCCTCGTCCTCTATAGAATCGGTGCCCACATTGCCGCTCCGGGCGTCAATGTTCAGGCACTGTCCGATTTCATCCGTAACTCGGCCGCGGCAGGCTTCTTTGGCCTGTACGACATGCTCGGGGGCGGGCTGTCCCGCGCCACCGTGTTTGCGCTGGGCATCATGCCGTTCATTTCGTCCTCCATCATCTTCCAGTTGGCCGGCGGCGTGGTTCCCTCGGTCGGGAAGATGCAGAAGGACGAAGAGGGACGGAAGAAGCTCACCCAGTGGACTCGCTACACCACCGTCTTCATCGCGCTATCGCAGTCCTACACGTACGCGCTGTTCACCGAATCGATCCCCGGGGCGGTAGCCAGTCCCGGCCTGGCTTCCAGGTTCATTATGGTGATTATCCTCACCACCGGCGCGATTTTCGTGATGTGGCTGGGTGAGCAGATTACCGAGAACGGTATCGGGAACGGCGCCAGCTTGCTCATCACCTTCTCGATTCTCGAGCGGCTGTGGCCGGGCACACTCCAGCTGATCGGATTCGTGACCGAAGGAATCGTGTCCCTGGCGGCCGCCATGGCCTATTTGGCAGTCTTGCTCGGCGCCATTGCGGCCGTGACGGCGATGACCATCGCGGCGCGTCGCATCCCGATCCAGATTCCTCGAAAGGTCATGGGACGAGGACGCATCCAGGAAGGGCGCAAGAGCTTCATTCCCATCCGGATGCTGACGGCCAACGTCATGCCCATCATCTTTGCCCAGACCCTGATCATCGTACCCGGGACGCTGGCAAGTTTCGCCGGCAGTGAGATGCTGACGGAAGTCGCCAACTTCTTCGTGCCCGGGAGCGTTCCCTACGCAATTCTGTTTGCCGTGATGATCGTGCTGTTCACGTATTTCTATACGTCGATCATCTTCAACTCCGTCGATCTCGCTGAAAACCTGAAGAAGCAGGGCGGGTTCATTCCGGGCGTGAAACCCGGGGCGGCCACCGCGGACTACATCGACGGAGTGTTGGCCCGGATCACCTTGCCAGGCGCACTATTCCTGGCCGCGATAGCGCTGGTGCCGATCTTCGTCACCGATCGGTTGGGTATCCAATCGCAATTCGGCGGTACCTCGGTACTAATCGTGGTGGGCGTCCTGTTGGATACCATCTCCCGCATAGAGCAGCATCGCCAGTTGCGCCAGTACGACGGTTTCATGCGATCGGGACGGGTCAAGTTCCGCGGGCGTCAAAGAGGATTCATGTAGCTGACAGCTGCCGTACAGAAAACACGACGGGCGGTGGCGGATGGCAGTACTCCGACACCGCTCTTGGCTTTTTCGAGAGAACTACGCGTATGAACATATTATTGATGGGCCCCCCGGGGGCGGGCAAAGGCACTCAGGGGGTCATGCTGGCCGAGCGGCTCGGTTTGCCCAAGTTTGCCACCGGCGACCTGCTGCGAGATGCCGTGAAGCGACAAACGCCGCTGGGACTCGAGGCCAAGGCCGTGATGGAGGCCGGGCACCTGGTCAGCGACGACATCATCCTCGGCGTCGTCAGGGACGAGCTGGCCAAGCCCGAGGCCGCGAACGGGGTCATATTCGACGGAGTCGTGCGCACCATTCCGCAGGCGGAAGGCCTGGGGTCCATTCTGGTAGCCTCTGGCAACGACCTCGACCACGTAGTGTTCTTCGACGTGACCGACGAAGAGATTCTCGACCGGCTGGAGAAGCGCCGCTCCACGGAAGACCGAGCCGATGACGATCCTGAAGCAGTGAGGACAAGGCTGGAGGCATACCGCCGACAGACTGCTCCGGTTCTGGAGTGGTACCAAGAGCGTCAGCCGGTGCACCACGTACCCGGCGTCGGCGCTGTCGACGAAATTTTTGATAGCCTGTGCCGGGCGGTGGAGTGCTAGATGGTCACGATCAAGTCCCCCAGGGAAGTCGATACCATGGCCGCAGCCGGCCGCATCGTCGGCGGAACTCTCGCCCTCATCAGTCGGGAGGTTCAGCCAGTCAGGTCGACCGAGGATCTCGACGAGCTGGCCGAAGAATTCATCAGAAGCCATCCAGGCGCCAAGCCGTCATTCAAGGGATTGTACGGATTCCCCAAGACTCTGTGCACTTCCATCAACGAAGAGATCGTTCACGGCATCCCGTCCTCCGAACGGGTATTGCACGAGGGGAACATCGTCAGTGTGGATGTGGGTGTCCTGCTCGACGGACTCCATGCGGACTCGGCAACCACCGTAGCGGTTGGAGAAATCGCACCGGAAACTCAACGATTGCTCGATGTTACCCAGGAGTCTCTGGTGGCCGGAATGTCGCAAGCACGTGTCGGAAACCATGTCGGCGACATCGGTCATGCGGTCCAGACTGTGGCCGAGGGTGGTGGGTTCGGGGTCGTTCGGGAACTAGTAGGTCATGGGATCGGCGAGCAGTTCCATGAGGAACCGCAGATCCCCAACTACGGCTCACCCAAGCGCGGTCGCCGGCTGGTAGAAGGCATGACGATCGCAATCGAGCCGATGATCACCCTGGGCAACCCCGCCACCAAGACCCTGGCCGACAAGTGGACCGTGGTCACCGCTGATGGAAGTTTGTCGGCCCACTTCGAGCACACCGTTGCGATCCTGGATGGCGAGCCGAGAATTTTGACCATGATGGAAGGGTAGGTGGTGGGCGGACCCGCATCCTCCCTGCCCATCGATAACGACGTAGCGGCGACGCATGCGTCGCCCTCTCCACGTCCGGTCTGGTTCCAAGGAATGATCGAGGCGACCTGAGCCCCTTCACGGCCACTCGACTAGCGCTCGGACGGCTCGCTCGTCGACCTCCGCGTCCTGTATCAGCCTGGTAGCCTGTTTCAGGAGACCGACTATCTTCTCGTCGCTCATGTCTCCTGGAGTTTCCCGGTCTCCAGTGCCTTCACGCACCAGCGCCAGGTCGGATTTCACGTTGACCCAGGCAGCCCGCGCCGCCGCCCCCGCCAGCAGCACGGCTGTGGCCGCATCCGCCCGTAGCTGGATGTTGCCGTGCTCGACGGCGGCTCGCGCCAGCGATACGGTGATCTGCGCCAGCCTCAGCACGGCAATCTGGACTTCAGCCGCACCCACCAAAGCCGCGTTCAAGTTGACCAGACGGAGTACGGCTTCGTCGTCTTCGGTGTGGGGAATCGATCGTGCCTGGGCCACGGCGCCATAGGCCATGACGTCTTCCTCGGCCAGCAGTACCAGGTCTTCACGCAGGGCGTTGGCCTCGGAAGCCATGTCCTGGAACGTGTCCTCCAGGTCGCGAAATTCCTCATGGCGCAGCGTCAACCGGGCGCACATCGCCACCAGCGAGGCGGCGATGGAGGCGCTGATGGCCGCGCCAGCACCCCCACCGGGGACGGGTTCGTCTGCGGCGATGGCATCGCTCCAGTCTCTGAGCGAGTGACCAGTGGACATCTCGGCACCCGGTACGGTGTCCCTATCGGAATCGGTCATGCCTGCCTCTCTTCGCTTGGTTCAATCTACCTCGGGAACGCCTTCGGCCTCGAGTTGGGCCAGCAGCCAAGCGTGTATGGCCCCGTTGCCGGCTACCACCGACGTGTGCTCGACCCCGATGGCCTGCCCGGTGGCGTTGCTCACCACCCCGCCCGCCTCGCTTACCAGGATGAGCCCCGCGGCGATGTCCCACGGTGCGAGCATCAGTTCCCAGAATCCGTCATAGCGTCCGGCGGCAACGGTGGCAAGGTCGAGCGCCGCTGACCCAGTGCGGCGAACACCACTAGTGCCGGTGAGAATGGCTTCGAACTGCCGCTGGTAGGCCGGGAGCCACTGGGGCTGCTTGAAGGGAAATCCCGTGCCTATCAACCCGTAGGTCGGGTCTGTCACTCCCGACACACGAATAGGACGGCGGTTGGCGGTGGCTCCGCCGCCCAGCGACGCACGGTAGTGGACGTCGTGGACCACGTCCAACACCACACCAGCCTGCAACACGCCGTCGATGGCCGCAGCGACCGACACGCTGTACATGGGGTATCCGTGCAGGAAATTGGTGGTGCCGTCGAGGGGGTCCACGATCCATACCAGGCCTTCGTTGGCCAGGCGGGGAGAGAGTTCCTCTCCGATGACGACGGACTGGGGAACCTCGGCCAACAGCAGGTCGGTTATGCGCTCCTCAGCAGTCCGGTCAACGTGGGTGACGAAATCGCTGGCGCCCTTGGTTGTCCAATCGGCTGGGTCGGGAGGTGGACTGACGGTGCGAATGTACTGGGCCGCGGCTTCCGCGGCGCGTGAGGCCAAGTCGAGTAAGTTCAAGGGGGATAGCATCTTGCAACCGTTCCCTCAGGTAGCTAGCTTGGCGTGATGGCGCGCATCTTTTCAGGCATCCAACCCTCCGGCGAACTTCACATCGGAAACTGGCTGGGTGCCGTCAGGAACTGGGTCAATCTACAGCACGACTTCGAGTCGTTCTACTCGATCGTCGACCTCCACGCGGTTACCACCGGAGACACGGACCCCGACCGGCTGGCTCAGCAGACGATCGACATGGCTATCGGGCTGCTGGCGGCCGGTATCGATCCAGAGCAAGCCACGCTCTTCGTCCAGTCACACGTGCCGGCCCATTCGGAACTCATGTGGCTGCTCAATGCCGTGACGCCCGTCGGTGATCTCGAACGAATGACGCAGTATAAGGATAAGTCATCCGGCCTGAAGAGCATCCCGGCTGGCCTGTTCAATTACCCGATACTGCAAACCGCCGATATCCTGTTATACCGGGCCGACACCGTACCGGTAGGTGAGGATCAATTCCAGCACCTGGAGTTGGCCCGCGAGGTTGCCCGCCGCTGGAACCAGCAGTTTGGTGGTGGGGAGGGGTTCTTTCCGGAGCCGAAGGCCCGCAAGACCGAGGCTGTCCGGGTGGCGGGGCTGGACGGCAAGGGCAAGATGTCCAAGAGCCGGGGAAACACCATCGGACTTCTGGATACTCCTGAAGACATCTGGCAGAAACTCCGTCCGGCCATGACCGATCCGGCCCGCAAGACCCGGAAAGACCCCGGCAACCCCGATGTGTGCAATGTCTTTTCCCTGCACGGCTATTTTTCTTCTGCCGATACGTGCAGCGAGGTCGCTGAGAACTGCCGAACCGCCGCGTGGGGTTGTCTGGACTGCAAACGGGTGCTGGCCGACAATGTGAGTGAGCGGTTCGCTCCGATGCGCGAGCGGGCGCAGGAGTTGAAGGGCGATCGGGAGCGTGTCACAGACCTGCTGGCTCGCGGCGCCACGCACGCCGCAGCAATCGCCAACGAAACGATGCGGGAGGTGAGAGAGCGCATGGGCTTGCTCCCTTCGTCGGTGGGGTCACCCAGCGTTTGAGCGCCGCAAGCGCATACGAGGATCCATGGAAAAGATCATCAAGGCCGCCGTCAAGCGAGGAGCGTCCGACCTGCATATCAAGGCAGGCGACGTCTTCCGGGCACGTGTCAACGGTGAACTGGTGCCGCTCACGAAACAGCGGCTGACGCCGGCCCAGACGCGAGAGATTGCGCTCAAGTTCATCACCAGTGAATCTGTCAAGGACAGGATCGATGAGCTACAGGACTACGACTGTTCATGGGGTATGCCTGGAGTCGGTCGGTTTCGGGTGAACATTCTGCGGCAACGGTCCTCGTTCATGGTGGTCATGCGGGTCATCCCCTTCGAGGTTCCCAGCCTCGATTCGCTGGGGGCTCCTGATGCACTGGTACCGCTGGCGAACGCGGATCGTGGACTGGTCTTGATAGCCGGCGGTAGCGGCAGCGGCAAGAGTTCTACCATAGCCGGCATCATCGACCACCAGAACAGGAACCACCACCGACACATCGTCACGATAGAAAGCCCCATCGAGTTTCTCCATAGGGACCTACAGAGTTCGGTGACTCAGCGTGAGGTCGGGATCGACACCGGAAGTGTCGCGAAGGGGCTGCAGGCAGCTCTCAGACAAGACCCCAACGTGATCGTCATCAGTGATCTGCCGGACGGCAACACGCTCGAAACCGCGATTGCTGCTGCCGAAACCGGACTGCTGGTGATCTGCAATGTGGCTGCGCCCGATGTCCTGACCGCACTCGACCGGGTGATTGCCATGATCCCGGCCGACGAACGCGAGATCGGACGGGTTCGGCTGGCTGAAGTGTTACGCGGGGTGGTGGCGCAGCAGTTGTTCCCACTAGCCGACGGAGACGGGCGCGCACCGGCATTCGAAGTCCTCATTGGAACCGATGAGGTCCGCGATATTGTAAAAACAGGGTCGCTCGCGGAACTCTTCTCTGTCATGGAAGCGGACAAGGACAATCAAGGAATGCGATCCTTCCAGCAGCAGGTTTCCAGTCTCCTTGCCGACGGGGTCATAGACGCCAAGACCGCCGAAGCGGCAGGCGTAACGGCGCTCAAACGGAGCTCTCGCGGTTCAAAATCGCGGACCCAAACCGAACGGAGAACATCCTGAGGCGCCTGACAGGTCGTGGCTGACGGTCCTCATGTCCAAGCCACGTGAACTCCTCGAGTTGATCCTGTCCCACCCGCGTGAGGCGGGTACCGACGGTGCGGTCCAAGCTAAACGCGTCCTGAGCGAACACTTCACTCGACTGGGATTCGACGTCGAGGAGCAGCCGTTCCGCTTCTCCGCCTCCGGTCTCAACGCCTACCCACTGTTCGGGGCTGGTCTGGGGTGGCTGATGCTGGTCCAGATTCTCCTGCTCACAGTTCCGCGGGCACCCGCATGGGCGGCGCTAGTAGCCTGGTGTATCGGCATTGCGGCGCTGGGCGTCCTCCTTGCCGGCGTGAGCTTGGGGTGGGCCCCTTTGGGAGGCCAGATTCGTGACTCGGCCAACTTGATCGCCACACGAGGTGGGGTGGGCCAGGTGCGGCGATGGATCGTCGCTCACTACGACACCAAGGCCCAAGGGATGTCACTGGCGGGCCGCCTCATGGCCATGGTATACGCGACAGTGATCGTCATTCTCATTACCGTGCTTGCGGTAGCACGTTTGTGGGGCCCGATAGACGTGGACATCGTTGCGGGCGCCGCCGTCCTTTCATTGATCGCGTGTGGTCTGGCGGGGCGGGGCGCCTTGCGGGGTAGCTCAATCGGAGCTCGTGACAACGCCACCGGGTTGCTTGCGGCCATCACCCTGGCGCAGGAGGACACCGACGCCGGTACCGGATTCTTGTTCTCCGGCGCCGAACAGTTCGGGCTTGTCGGGTCGAGGATATTCGCCCTCCAATATGGTCCCGAGTTGCCGGGGGCCGAGGTAATCAATCTCGACACCCTGGACGATCGAGGACCGCTCACAGTCTGGTACCACACCGGTCCGAGTGGTGGCCTGGCAGGTCATGTAGCCGGCCTGCTGCAACACGATGCTGGCACCGTGGCGACCCGGCGTGCTCCGTTATTCGTGGCCATAGACAGCGCTCCGCTGGCCCGTGCGGGTGCGGCTGCCGTGACGGTAACCAGGTTAGACTGGTCGACTCTCCGGCTGGTACACACACCAAGGGACGGGGCAGAGGGCCTCGATTTCACCACCGCCGAAGCGGTCGGACGGGCGCTGGCCAAAGCGTCATAGCAGTCGTTTGACCGCCAATGGTGGCTCCCTTAGGTTGCAATCGTGACGGCGGCCACTCCGGGCGCCGTCTTCTTTGTGCCGGCCCTCCCTGAGGCCCGCGTGTCCCACAACGAGTTCCCCCATGTTCGGACCAAAAACCTACTGTGTGGTCATCGTCGGCGCCCAGTGGGGTGACGAGGGCAAGGGCAAGATCGTCGATGTCCTAGCCGAGGAAGCCGACCTGGTGGTGCGGTACCAGGGCGGGGCCAACGCGGGACACACAGTCGTCATCGGCGACGATGAGTTCATACTCCATCAGATTCCGTCGGGAATCCTGCACCAACAGACTATGTGCGTCATCGGTAACGGTGTGGTACTCGACCCTGAAACGTTCTTCACCGAACTAGACCAGTTGGTGGAGCGGGGAATCGATATCTCGTCTCGGGTCTTCGTGTCTGATCGGGCCCACCTGGTAATGCCCTACCACAAGCTGCTGGATACCGAGCGAGACAAGAGCCAAAAAATCGGCACTACCGGCCGGGGCATCGGCCCGGCGTATGAGGACAAGACCGGGCGGCGCGGACTCCGGGTCGGAGACATGCGCTATCCTGACAAGCTGCCCGAGATGCTTCGTGAGAGGGTGGATCGAGTCAACGAACTGCTCCAGATGATGGGGTCGGACGAGCGGGCCTCATTCGACCAGACGGTGGCGCTCCTCAGTGATTTGGCACCCCGCATGCTCCCCCTGGCCAGCGATACCGGACTGCTGGTGCACCGTGCCCTGACTGACGGCAAGAACGTACTCCTTGAAGGAGCCCAGGGAGCTCTGCTCGACCTGGACCACGGGACTTACCCCTACGTCACGTCGTCGAACACCACGGCTGGTGGCGCCGTGTCGGGAACCGGGATTGGACCGACGGCGCTCGACGAGATCGTCGGTGTGGTAAAGGCGTACACCACTCGCGTTGGCAATGGCCCTCTGCCCACAGAGGCCGAAGGCGCCTCGGCGGACGAACTTCGGGAACACGGCGGCGAGTTCGGGGCGACTACCGGCCGACCGAGGCGATGTGGCTGGTTCGACGCCACGGTGGCGCGCTACTCCGTCCGTGTCAATGGCCTGACCGCTCTGGCGGTCACCAAGTTGGACGTGCTCGATCACTTCGCCGAGATACCGATCGGTGTGGCGTATGATCTGGACGGCGAACATATGGAGGAAATGCCGGCCGATCTCGAGGCTCTGAGCCGGGTACAGCCGCAGTATGAAGTACTTCCGGGGTGGCAGAAACCAACCAGCGGAGCACGCCACTTGGCGGACCTTCCACCGGAGGCCAGGGCCTACCTCGACCGTCTGCAGGATCTTCTGGAGACGCCGATCCGCTACGTCAGCGTGGGAACCCGGCGAGACCAGATCATCGAGGTCTGACGGCATCGGTCGGTTTAGTAAGATTTCTTCACCAAAAATTCACAGTGCATTTAGGTGTCTCCGGTAAAATTTGAACGGCGATTCAAATTTTTACTGTGAGCATCCTTAATGGCCCATTCGACGCCGGTTGCCGGCTCGTCTCCCCACGTCCAGGAAAAGCGCGAACGCCGTCAGGCGGAGATTCTGCGCGCCGCCATGGCAGCGTTTCGTTCCCGGGGCTACCACTCCACGACGCTGGACGACATCGCCGACCGGTTGGGTGTTCGCAAGACGGCCCTGTACCACTACTTCCCGGACAAGGATGCCATTCTCTTCGCCTGTCACAAGCAGTCGCTGGCGGAACTGTCGGGGCATCTGGCGGCTGCCCGCCGCGCTTATCCCACTGCCACCGCTCGCCTGCGTCACATCATCCTCGAGCACGTCCGCGTCATGACCGACAGCGGCGAGGAGTCGCCGCTGGCGTTCGATGTCCCGGCGCTCTCGCCGCCGCTTCAACAGAAGGTGATCCAGGCCCGCGACCGTTACGAGCGCTCGCTCAGGAGGATAATCGCCGAGGGAGTGCGCAACGGGGAATTCTGGCCAGTGGACCCGAAGATCGCAGTCTTCGTCATGCTGGGCGCAATCAACTGGATAGCCCGCTGGTATCAGCCCAGAGGGACGGTGGATCCCGGCGCCATCGGTCAACAATTTGCCGACCAACTTCTTGGAGGATTGGTATGCCCACCGCAACCGTGACCCGGCCGTTCCCCAGCCGTGCGTCCGACACGTTTGAGTTCCAGGACATTCTCTACCAGAAGGCGGACGGCGTTGCCCGGATCACCATCAACCGGCCCCAGGCGTACAACGCCTACTCGACGGCGGCGTTGGAAGAGCTGGCCACGGCGTTTCGCGACGCCAGCTTCGACGACGCCGTGGGAGTCATAGTCTTTACCGGCGCCGGAGACCGCTCTTTCTGCACCGGTGGCGACGTGAAGGAATACGCCGAGGAGTACGTCGACGTCCCGCGCGACTACTGGAAGTACATGGCGCTGTTCCGCAGCTACATCGAGAGCATCCTCAACACCGGCAAGCCGGTAGTGGCCCGGTTGAACGGCATGGCGGTGGGCGGCGGCAACGAGAGCCAGTTGGCGTGCGACCTCACGGTGATGGGTCAGCACGCCATCATAAAGCAGGTTGGCACTCACGTCGGCTCAGTGGCCTGCGGCGGCTCTACTCAGTGGCTCCCGCTGGTCGTCGGCGACAAGCGTGCCCGCGAGATCCTGATGCTCAATGAGCCTATTACGGCCGACAAGGCTCTGGAATGGGGGCTGGTCAACTGGGTCGTGCCCACGGTGCGGCGCGAAGAGGAGTGGCTGCCCGATGCGTCACCGGCGGAAATCCGCAAGGCCCAGAAGGGCGAGGATGGACTGAGCATCGATCTGAGCCAACTCGACAGCTTCACGGACGACGTGGCGCGCCGCCTGCTGGCCTCGTTCCCGGAGTGCACCCGCTACACCAAGCAGCAGGTGAACTTCTGGAAGGACTTGGCGTGGAGCGCTACGGTGCGCCACGCGCAGGACTGGCTGTCTCTCCACTACGTCTGTTGGGAGCCGGCCGAGGGTATGAACGCCTTCGTCGAGAAACGGGCGCCCGACTTTGCCCTCTTGCGGCAGCGAGCCGCTGAGGGTGGTTCGTCGGAAGCACCGTGGGGTCCGCCCGTCAAAGGGTGCCAGGCGTGCGGCGCCAAGAATCTTCCCCGAACACACGAGTACTGCGGATCATGCGGCCAACAGCTGTAGTAACCGGAGCGGCCAGCGGCATTGGCCGGGAGCTGGTAGCGGCGTTGCAGCACGACGCCTGGGTCGCTGGACTGGACCGCGATCCGATCGACGACGACTCCCCCGCGGCGGTGCACTTCCGCGTGGATGTCACCGACCGGGAGGCCGTTGGCGAGGTTATCCGCAAGGTGGCAGACGAGCGCGGTGGGATAGACTGGGTTGTGTGCGCCGCCGGGATCATCCGTGACCGCGTGAGCTGGAAGATGGAAGATGACGAGTGGGATGATGTCATTCAGGTGAACCTGACCGGGGCCTTCAATGTGGTACGGGCGTCGCTGGAATGGCTGCGTCATTCCAGCGCGGGACGGGTTGTGTTTGTCGGATCCATCAACGGCACCCGTGGAGGCTTCGGCCAGGCCAACTACGCGGCGTCCAAATCGGGACTGATCGGACTGGCGCGTTCCCTGGCCCTCGAGCTGGCCCGCGACGGTGTAACGGTCAACGTGGTGACCCCCGGCTTCATCGAAACGCCCATGACCCGGAGCTTGCCGCGGGAAGCTCTGCAACGCGCGATTGCCCGCACGCCCCTTGGCAGGATGGGGCTGCCGGAAGACGTGGCTGCCGCTGTTCGGTTCCTCTGCAGTGAGGAGAGCGGTTTCGTGACCGGCGTAGTGTTGCCGGTCGATGGGGGACAACTCCTGGGAGCGACACCATGAGTACCGACATCGGTGCGGCAGTCGAGGATGGCGTAGGTCGGCTTACCCTGGACCATCCGCCGCTCAACATCCTGACGCGCGCGGTATTGCGAGACCTGCGCGACAGCGTCGCCGCCCTCGAGCACGAGCCCGACGTACGGGCCATTCTGTTGAGCGCGGAGGGCAAGCACTTCTCCGCCGGAGCCGACGTGGGGGAACACCTCCCGCCCGAGTACGAGGTGCTCATCCCGGAGTTCGTAGAGACCGTTCGCGCCGTCCGTGGTGCTGAAGTCCCCGTCATCGCCGCGGTCCAGGGACGATGTCTCGGGGCCGGTTTCGAGTTGGTACTGGCTGCTGATGTGATCGTGGCCGCCGAGGGCGCCGTGATGGGCCAGCCGGAAATCCAGCTGGGCGTGCTCCCGCCGGCGGCCTGCGCCTTGTTGCCGGGGCGGTGCTCCTGGGGGACGGCCATCGAACTAGTCCTGGGCGGCGACCCGATTACGGCGGAGGACGCGCATCGGGCAGGGCTGGTCCAGCGAGTGGTTCCCGGCGAGGCCGTGATCGAAGCCGGGTTGGAACTGGCACGGCGCTTGGCTCGTCACAGCGGCGCCGTCATCCGGCTGGGGAAGAAGGCCATGCTGGAGGCGTCACACAGCGGGCCGGTAGTAGGGCTCCAGCGGGCCGCCGATATCTACCTCGAGGAATTGATGACCACGGAAGATGCGCTCGAGGGTCTGCAGGCGTTCGTGGAGAAGCGTTCGCCGGTTTGGAGGCATCGATGATGGACTCGCAATCGATCCCCGAGGTGTTTCCGGAATGGCGCGACCGGGGTGTGGATGAAGTGCTGTACGAGTGCCGTGAGCTGATCGAGGACATGACCTTCCCAACCGTGCAACGGTGGCGGGCTGCGGGCGGGAAGGTGGTGGGACATTTCCAGGTGTACTTCCCCGAAGAAATCGTTCACGCGGCTGGTGCGCTTCCGTTCAAGGTGCGCGGTGCCCCGTTAGAGCCTATCCAGTCCGATTCCCACTTCGGATCCTATCTGTGTTCGATTCTCAAGACTTCACTCGAGTTGGTGCTGAGCGACCGAATCGAGATGGAGATGTTCGTCACCCACCCCATCTGTGATGCGGCGCGGAACCTGGCGGCGGTCTGGGGACGGAACACGGCGTATCCCTGCCAGATACTCTACCTGCCACAAAACGCCAATTCGCCTCACGCCGGCGACTATTTGACCGGGGAGTACGACCGCCTCCGGCGCTCGGTTGAGGAAGTCACCGGCGCAACGATCACCGACGACCGCCTACGGAAGTCGCTGTCGCTGTTCAATGACAACCGGGCACTGCTCCGCGAGCTGTATGTCATCAAGCGCGAATGCCCGTGGCAGATCTCGGCTGAGGATGCCTACGCCCTGGTGGCCGTGGGCGGGATGATCCCCCGCGAAGAACACAACGCGCTGCTACGGTACAGCTTGCCCCTCATTCGTCAGCGTGGCCTCAAGGCCCAGGACCGGATCCGTATCGTATTCGAGGGCGGTTTTTGCGAGCAGCCGCCGCTCGACCTCATCCGAGCCATCGGGCGCTCGTGCTACGTCGTCGATGACGACTTCCTCATCGGGCTCCGCTGGCTGGTCGACGACGTCAAGGTCAACGGCAGTCCTCTAGAGGCTCTTGCCGGGGCCTACCTGGAGCAATCGAGCTACAGCCCGGTGCAGCATGACCTGCGCAAGCCGAAGGAGCGCATGCTGCTCGAGCGAATCGAGCGATCCGGGGCCACCGCCGCCATCGTCACCGCCGCCAAGATGTGCGAACCGGGGTTGGAGGAGCAGGTCACATACACTCAGGCCCTCGACGGGGCCGGTGTGCCGTACTTCGTGAGTGAGTTCGAGGAAAACATGACAAGCTTCGACCACCTGGAGATCCAGCTGGAGACGTTCGTCGAGAACCTGTTGTTCGACTAAGACTGGTGACGCCATGACCGAGACCACAATCATCGGACGAGGAAATACGGAAGGCGCCCGGCTGTTCCGGGAGTGGTTCGACGGCCTGGGGCAGGCCGCTGCCGAGGATCGCTCCGCCGCCTACGTGTTCGTGATGGGGAGCCTGGTCGAACTGTTGCGCGTGTTCGATTTTCCCATCGTCTTTCCGGAAATCAATTCACTGCAAACGGCAGTGCGCCGCGTGGCGCACGAGTATCTCAACGAGGCCGAGGACTACGGGTACTCGCCAGATATCTGCGGCTACGTCAAGGCCGATGTCGCGGTCCAGCTTCGCAAGGGCCAGCACCCCATGGGGCAGATTCCCAAGCCGGGGCTGGCGGTCTACACCAACGCGTGCAACACCTACATCAAGTGGGCCGAGATCTGGGAACGAATGTACCAGACGCCGACGTTCACGCTCGATGTGCCCGGAACGCGCCTGGCCGGCGGGCAGACATACGCCGGCAATCCTGACTTCGAGAATGACCGGCGCTACGTGGAGGCCCAGGTAAGGGAGCTGATCCCTTTGTGTGAGTCGGTGAGCGGGATCGCTTTCGATATTGATCGGCTCCGGGAAACCCTCGGCTACGCCAATCGGATGAATCGGTCCTGGAAACGCTTGTTGGAGCTGAACCGGAGCCGACCCAGCGTGTTCAACGCCCTCTCGGACGGCACCATCTTTCTCGGTGTGGCCAACGGTTTCCGTGGCACAGCCGAGGGGGCCCAGTATTTCGAGGATCTGGTCGAGGAAATGGAACACAAGGCCCAGACGGGCGTCGGTACCCTCACCGAAGAAGAATACCGCCTCCTGTTCGTTGGAGTGCCGTGCTATCCGATCTTCCGCCGATTCAACGAGTTGTTCACCGAGTGGGGCGGGGTATTCGTCAACTCGACCTATCTCTGGTTTGCATCAGGCGGGACCCACATTGGCTTCGAGTACGATCTCGATCACCCCATCGAGAGCCTGGCGGAGGGCATCATGATGGGCGTGCGCGAGGCTATGGACGCCATGTTCTTCCAGACGCCCATCCTGACCGATATGATCGACACCTTCGCCGCCGACGGGGTGGTCTATCACCCGATCAAGAGTTGCCGCACAGTGTCGACCGGATTGGCAGACAGCCGGCGTGAACTAATGGAACGACGGGATATTCCCAGTCTGTTCGTCGAGTCCGATCTCATGGACAAGCGGGTCGTGTCAGAGGCCCAGATCAAGAATCGGGTGGACGCCTTCTTCGAAGGACTTGCCTCGCGCCGGCAGCAGGCGCTCAGCCGGGCGTAACGCCCGTACGAAGGGAACGACCATGGCCTATGCCGCAGGTGTCGACGTCGGCTCGACCCAGACCAAAGCCGTCATCATCGACGAAAACAAAACCATCGTCGGACGCGCCCTGACGGATACTGGTGCCAACGTCATCCAGGCCGCGGAACATTCCTTCGAAATCGCGCTCCGCGACGCCGACATCCGCGACGAGGAGGTCGAGTTTGTCGTGGGGACGGGGTACGGCCGCTACAAGGTCACCTTCGGCAATACCCAGGTGACGGAAATCAGCTGCCATGGTCGCGGCGCCGTGCACATGTTCCCCGATACCCGGACCGTGGTGGACATGGGCGGGCAGGACACCAAGGCAATCCGCGTGGCGCCCACCGGGGAAATCATCGACTTCTGCATGAACGACAAGTGCGCCGCCGGCACCGGCCGGTTCCTTGGAGCGGCGTCCTCCGCACTCGACATCCCGCTCGAGGAACTCGGGCCCACGGCGCTCCGCGGCGAGCGGCCGGTGAAGATCAGCACGACCTGCACCGTCTTTGCCGAGTCGGAGGTGTTGTCCTGGCTGGGTAAGGGGAAGAAGATCGAGGACATTCTCCTGGGCGTGCACAAGTCGATCGCCACCCGTTCCGTAGGACTCCTCCGCCGGGTCGGGATCGATCCCCAGGTCACCTTCACAGGCGGAGTGGCCAAGAACGACGCCATGATCGCCACTCTCAACGAACGCATGGGACTCGAGGTCAACGTGTCCGACGATTCGCATTTCATGGGGGCGCTCGGCGCAGCGCTGTTTGCCCTCGACCACATCCGCGGCAGCCGGGCTCCGGTCGAAGCGACAGGGGGTGGGGCATGACATACACCGCCGGGATCGACGTCGGTTCGACCTATACCAAAGCCGTGATCATCGACGAAGATCACGAGATCGTCGCCATGGCGATGAACCCGACGGGGTTCAAGCTCACAGAGATCGCCGAGATCACCTACCAGGATGCCGCGGACAAGGCGGGAATCACGGTGGACGAGGTCCGCTACTTGGTGGCCACTGGATTCGGCCGGCACCAGGCCATCGGCAGCGACGTGCAGGTAACCGACCTGACCGCCGCCGCGCGTGGCGCCGCCCATCTGTTCCCCGGGACCCGGACGATCCTCGACGTCGGCGGACAAACGATGAAGGCCAGCCGGATTTCCGATCGCGCCAAAGTCGAGTCGTTCCGGCTCAACGACAAGTGCGCCGCCGGTACTGGGGCGTTCCTGGAAAAGACCGCGCGTTACATGGGCTATGTCACGGAAGAGATCGGGCCACTGGTGGTCACCTCCAAGGACGCTACGGAGATCTCCGGTGTGTGTGCCGTGTTCGCCGAGTCGGAGGTCATCAACCAGTTGTCGCTCGGCACACCACCGGCGGATATCATGCACGGCGCCATCGTGTCACTGGTCGGCCGGTCCATTCAGCTCATGAAACGGGTACGCATGGAGCCGGAGTACACCCTCATCGGTGGGATTCTCCGGTTCGAGCGCATGGTCGATGTGGTCCGCAACGAACTCCAGGCCGAGGTCAATGTGCCGCCGGGTGACCTGGTCCAGTATACCGCTGCTTTCGGAGCCGCCATTCTTGGGCGCCGAAGGCTGGAGAAGCTCACTACCGCCGATCCGGTCGGGGCGGCCGGGGCGTGATGGTGGATTCTGGGCGCGGCGGGTCCGAGGGACGACATCAGGTAGGCCGATTGGGGGTCGTGGTGGAGGCCGAGGCGCGCCGGATGCTGTCGCAGGAGCAGTTTGAACCGGATCCGCACCTGGTGTCCCAGGGTTGGCAGCGACGTTTCATGGCCGACGGCCTCCGGGCACGCGAGGCGATGGATCTCTATCGGGAGCTGGGCTATGAGGTCAGGGCCGAGCCGGTACGCACCGAGGAGGTCGCCGACGAATGTGGTGACTGTCAGCTGCTGATGGCGCTCCGGTTCACCACCATCTACACCAGACCCGCACGGAAGGAAACCTGATAATGAAGGCCGCCGTTTTTCATGGGCCCGACCAGCCATTAGAGGTCACCGACGTCCCCACGCCGAGTCCCGGGCCTGGCGAGGCGTTGATTCGCATCGCCGGCTGCGGCATGTGTCATACCGATCTTCACTATCTCGACCACGGAGTCCCCACTTTCAAGGATCCACCGATCGTGCTGGGACACGAGCCGTCAGGCACCATCGAAGGTCTCGGAGCCGGTGTCGAAGGGTGGCACGAAGGTGATCGGGTATTGATTCCCGCCGTGTTGTCTTGCGGTCGTTGCCGCTACTGCCGCGCGGGCCGCGAGAACCTGTGCGACAACCTGCGAATGCTCGGCAACCACATGGACGGCGCCTACGCGGAGTTCATCGCCGTCCCTGCCGCAGAGCTGGTGGTCGTACCCGACTCGGTACCGCTGACGGAGGTCTCCATCGTTGCCGACGCCGTGTCGACCCCCTATCACGCGGTCAAGCACCGCGGCAAGGTGCAAGTGGGAGACAACGTCGCCGTGGTCGGGTGCGGCGGCGTGGGACTGAACGTGGTACAGTGCGCCACGGTGGCCGGCGGCCGGGTGATCGCGGTGGACACCAACCCCGAACGGCTGGAGATCGCCCTGAAGCTGGGGGCAGTCGAGACGGTCAATCCCGACGAGGTAGACCGGATCGACAAACACATCCGCCAGCTTACCGATGGTGGAGTGGATGTCGCCTTCGAAGCCATCGGGAATCCTCATACCATGCGCTCGGCGCTCGGCCTGCTACGCCGGGGCGGCAGGCTGTGCATAATCGGCTATTCGCAGGACGATGTAGTGCTGCCTGCCGGCAAGTTGATGTTTCACGAACTGGAAGTCGTAGGCAGTCTCGGCTGTGGCGGCCGCGACTATCCGGAAATCATGGACCTGGTAGCCGCCGGCAGGTTACAGATAGAGCCGGTCGTCAGCGGGACCATCCCCCTGGAGCACATCGCTGAGGGGTTCGACCGGCTCCGCCGGGGCGAAGGGGTGCGTTGGGTGGTGGTGCCGTAGGCAGCTTTCTTGAACGAGGGAGGGAGTCGTGAGTATCCAGGATACTACGCCGGATCCCCTGGCACGGTTCGAGGCCGAGCATCAGGAGGCGCTGGGCGAACTGGACTTGCTAGAGGAAGTGGTGGACGCGTTGGATGCGGGTGAGTCGCTCGACCAACACGCCATGAAGGCGCAGGTGGTGCTCAGTTTTCTCGAGGGAACTCTGGAGCGGCACAATCACTGCGAGGAACAGGCCCTCTTTCCGCTCATCGAGGGTCAGGTGCCTACCGCCGCCTTTGCGGACGACCACACTAGGCTTAGGGCACTCGAAGAGGAATTGGAAGAAGCGCTC
>CAXMUQ010000158.1:0-9341 GCA_964196605.1 uncultured Acidimicrobiia bacterium | reverse complement strand
CAGCGACAGCGACGTGGCGGAAGTGCTCAAACACCTCTCCTACACCTACGCCACCTATCGAGCTCCCGTGGGCGGACAGGAACTCCTGCTTGCTGGTGGGCTGCTTCCGGGGCACATCGGTTATGAAGCCTTCCACGCCATCGACAATCCCACGTACACGCGCA
The DNA here is from genome assembly GCA_964196605.1 of uncultured Acidimicrobiia bacterium. Taxonomy (GTDB): domain Bacteria; phylum Gemmatimonadota; class Gemmatimonadetes; order Gemmatimonadales; family GWC2-71-9; genus N074bin45. The sequence goes on along the minus strand of CAXMUQ010000158.1, from coordinate 9,177 downwards.
TATACGGAGTGGACAACGTTCCCTACTTCCAATGGGGCGTAGCGGCGATGTATCCGGTTGAGGGCGCGGTGACCGCCGGGCTCATGGTGGTGAGTGGTTGGGACTACCTAACGACGCCCAACAGTGTGCCGAGTTACGGAGCACGTCTGCATTGGGACGTCTCCGAGCATGCCTGGCTCCGTGGAAACGTGTTCTACGGACCGGAGCAGGCCGAAACGTCGCTTGATTTCTGGCGCCTGGTGGTCGAAGGGATCAGCGAAGTAGGGCTCGGCGACTTCCAACTAGTGGGTAACCTGGGCTGGGGCCGGGAACGACAAGGGGCCATTCCCGGGAATCCCAACTACCAGTGGTCGTGGGGCGCGCTGTGGCTCAACTGGAAGCCGAATGGCGGGCCCTGGTCTGTAGGCCTCCGCCCGGAGTTCTTTCGTGACGATGACGGCCTGCTGACGTCCTCGCGCCAATCCATCACCGCGGTCACGGCCGCGCTTCGCTATCAGTTCACGACCCGGCGACACCTATTGCAACTCCGCGCCGAGTACCGATTCGACCGGTCGACGGGGCCGGACGGAGGATTCTTCGAGGGCGCCAACAACGTGTTGGTGCCGGAACAGCACCTCTTCATGGTGGCGCTGAACTATCGGTTCGATACGCCGGCGAGATGAGCTGGGAGCGGGGAAAATGAGTGTCGATCAGAGGCCTTACCGAGCGGAATCAGCCTCGGCGCCCAAGACGGAGCTCCCTAACGCCGATTCGTTTATCTCGACCTGGTAGTTGGCGCGCAGCCCCTCGTACAACGCCGCCTTGGCACGATCGTTACGCTCCCGGGCGTAGTCCCATACCAGCCGGTCGCGGATCTCGGCGAACTCGGGAATCCGCGACTCGACACGGCTGCCGACGTACACCAGATGAACGCCGTAGCCCGACAGGATCGGCCCCTGCCATCCCGACTCCAACGCGAACAGGGAGTCGGCGAATTCGCTGCCAAAGGTCTGTCGCACTTCGAGCGGTGCCAGCAACGAGAAATCGTGCCGCAGCATGAAGCGGTCTCCCCGTTCGGGGGCTCGCGTTGGGGTGGGTGACGCGGCCCGCAGCTCGGCCAACACGCGTTCGGCGTCGGTGATGGTCGTGGCGCCCCGGCTATCGGGGCTGAAATACACGTGACTGAACGTGAGGCGCGGGGGAACGCGATAGTCCTCCTGCCGCTCCTGGAAGAAGGTCTGCAGGTCCTGGTCCGTTGGGTCAGCCAAAGATGCCAAGTCCTGCGACAGCAATTCCATCTTCTGTACCATGCGCCGCCGCACCACCATGTCGTTCTGGTCCAACCCTACTGCCAGCGCCTCGCGGTACAGCACTTCCTCGCGTATCCGAGCCTCGACCAGCCCGCGCAGTTCGTCCTCGGTGGGGGGCCTGTTCCACTGGCGCTCCCAACTGGAACTAAGAAACTCGATCTCCGAGTCGTCGATGGTAATGCGGCGAGAATCGTCGGCGGCAAACAGGTCGCTCGATACGGCGTAGACGGCGAAGAACACCGCGCCGAGCAGAGCAAAGTGTACCAGGGGATCACGCAACACCTTCATTGAACCCTCTCCTCTTCCAAAACTTCGATCGTCTGGATTTTCCACGTCCCATCGACCGGTACGATACCGATGGTGGCGTCATAACGGTTCTGGCGAAAGTGGCGGTGTCCGAAGTGCGTCACCATCCCGCCGACGGTCCACACGGCGCGGACGTCGAAGCCAGTGTCGCCCGACGTGATGTCGCCGGCCTCGAGGACCTCGACAGCCTCGACCCGTGCCTGGGCGCCGCCACGCTCTTCCAATTCCAACGCCCGGCGTTGCTCCAGGTAGATGTCGGTGAGCGTTTCGCCGGTCACGCTCACCGACAGGCGGTCGTAGATCCTCTCTTCGTCACGGAACTCGAGCGCACGGTAGATGTTGGGGAGCAGTCCCGAAAGGATTCGCCGTGCCTGGCGTTCGGAGGGCCGGCGTCCCGAGGTTCCGGGGAGGGCCACCGCGGTCTGGACCAGCGGTCCCGCGACGAACGCGAGGGCCAATACCATTCGAGCAAGAGTCAGGGCGGTTCCCGGTCGCCAGCCGCGGAAGGTTGCTACGATGAGCCCCAGCGAGAGGACGAACAGCGGGAGCGACACGATGGGGATCGGGACCCGCAGCGGCTCCACCTCGACCGCCGCCACGGTCGGAACCGGGTCCTCGGTCAACATGTTGGTCCAGGTGATCGTCGGTTGCTCGGCGGTCAGCGGTAGCGAAGCCACCGTTTCGGGGTCGATTACGGTTGCCGGGATCATCATCCCGGTGGGAAACGGATCCCAAGCCAGGGTTACCGACTGGGACATACCCTCCGTAGGGTAGGCGATTATGACGCCAACTACCGCGTCGACCACGGGCTCTGCCACCGGAGTTGAACGCGGCAGCGATCCGGTAGGGTCGACCGTCATGAAATCCGACCGGCGGACCAATGGCTCCACGGGTTCCCCGTCGACCAACACGGTAGTGCCCGAGAGGACCAGCTGGACCAGACGCTCCGTAAGCGCGGTTTGCTGGTCGATCGAAATGGTGGCGGACGGCTCGAGGCCAAGGTCGGGAGCCAGCCCGGCTATCCGCACCATGACCTCGTGGCGAATTTCGAACGGTTCCACCGAGAGAAAGCTCTGGATTGGCGCGTTCGTCGTCGTCGGCGCCACCCGTCCTGACTGACCCGCCGGACGCGAGCCAGGAGCCAGATCGGGGATGAGCGGAGAGCCGGCGGCCCCAATTTCGGTAACGCCGCCTCCGAGGGCCAACGCGAATGCCACGGCCATTCCGGCGGCCCCCGAGCCGTAGGCAAGTGACCGTCGAACCTTGGACAGTTGGGCCCGCCGGGAGAGCCAGGCTAGGGCCGCGCCTATGGCTAAGGCCCCAATGAGGTGGGTCGCGTCCATCCCCAGGATCGCCAGGAGGCCGGCTGTGAACCCTCCTGACTCGCCGACACCTGCCAGCAACGACGGGATAATCGTCAGGCCGTGGACCGCGCCGAGCACCGCCGTCAGCGAAGTCGAGCGGGTGAGATCCGGGGTACTCCCGAGCCCCTCGCGTGCGAGGAGGGCCACCCCAATGGCCAGGGCGATCTCCGCCGGTATTTGGCCGATCCCGAGTCCCGTAAGGGAGCCGAGGATGAGCGTGGCCACCTGTCCCAGCGTGAACGCCGTGACCAATCGGATAGCGATGAGCTGTGACCCGAGCAACGCCAGTGTGAGGAGGAACGCCGCGTGGATCCACGATCCCACCACGTGGCCCGCTCCGACCAGGACCGCTTCTTGGGCGCCGCGGATGAGGTCGGGCGCGGCGGTTCCTTCCGGGAGTCGCCAGCTGGTTTCGTCCTGGGTCAGCACGTGGGCGAAGCGATCGCCCGAGAGGAGGTCGACCCGGATAACCGTGGTGAGGGCCAGGTCGCGGAACGGGTAGCGCATGCCCAGTTCCTGCCCGGCGATGGTGCTGCTGCATGTCCACTCCTGGGACAGCAACCAGGCGCCCGCTTGGTCTGCCACCGAGCGCTCGTTCGTTGGCTGGCACGCCTCGGGAAGTACGGGGGAGGGGACCGCTCTGGGCGGGAGCTGCTTGGGCACGCGCCATTGGACCTGGTAGACCCCGGGCCGGATTTCTGACACCGACAGGTGGGCGGGAGGGCCCACGTCGGCAAATATCAATAGCGGAGATAGCGCCAAGGTCACTAGGGCTAGGCCCAAGAGCAGTTTGTTCACCGAGCAATGATCTCCGGGATCGGTCGAGAACACAAGAACCTTGGGTCGCCGACATCTCAAGGCTGGGCTAGGTTCCTGACCGGGATGCTCTAGGAAGTCGCCTGGCATTGCCCCCTCCTCCGCTGTCTGGGTGAGAGCCTGGTTGCCGCCAGACACAATCCGGTCCATACTTCCTACGGCCCCTTAGGGGGATTACTCAGTGCATTGTCATCGGAACGCCATGACTGGCAGGGTATTACTGAGTACACCTAATGTTGTGCTAGAGGTCACCAGAGAGTGAAACCTTCTGGCCTTCTCAAGCGTCTCTTAGTGAAACAGGCAGCTGTTCTCTTCTTCAGGTAGGATCTCATGCGCAACTACTGGATTCGAATCGCTTCGGGCGCCGCCGGCGTCTTCGTCGTCGGCATGGCCGGCTGGTTCCTCGTCATGGGCGCCAAGGAGCGCGTGGTGGACGTCATCGACAGCGCCGTGTCGCTCTCCATCCCGCTCCCGTTCGATCTGGTCCCGTTCCAGGTCGACGGGGAGCGGCTGGGATCGCTCAAGAGGCTGGTCATTCACCGCGATTCTCCCAAGGAAGTCAATTGGATCGAGGTGGAAGCCGAGCTGAACCAAGAGGCCGAATGGGTCGAATTGGCCGATTGCCGCTTGTCGATTGACGATTTCGAGGGTTTGGACGAGAACGCCTCCTTCGCGTGCAACACCGAATTGCCCAGAGGATACGTGGAGTTTGGCGAGATCACCTTCCGCGAATCGGGCGAGTCCCTCATCCTGTGGGTGCCGCGAGAAGCGGCAGCTGAGCTGCGCCACGCCGACCGCGAGCGCATCGAACTGCGCCACGCCCGCATGTACGAGCGCCAGGTGATCATCGCTGAGAAGCAAGCGCGCATGGCCGCCCGGGCCAGCAGCGAAGTGGCCGTGACCGTCGCCCAGGCCATCGCCGAAGCGTTTGCCGACTCCATCCCAGCCGAAGTGATGGCCGAGCTGGAGGCGGCCGGGATCACCATCGAGTCCGCGGGGACCGGCGCCAGCCAGGGTATCCGCATCGAGGTCAAGACAGCCGATTCCGTCACTACCTCTGTGAGAGTCACCGACCACTAGAACCAACCAGCGGGGCCCGGAATCACCTTCGGCTGGTCCCACCAGCCCGTTTTTCCCACGCCCCGCTGCCCCCGCTGCCCCCGCTGTCCCCGCCTTTCTAACCCTTTACCCAACAATTCGATACGCTAGCCAGTCCCCAGTTACCACGATCTGGCACGCCTTTTGACACCCGCCCCCCGACTCTATTAGTCTTCACCATGCGTGTGCTCGGCGTCATCCCGGCCCGTCTCGGGTCAACACGACTCCCGAACAAACCGCTCTGCCTCCTGGCTGGCGAACCTTTGGTGACCCGCGTTGTCGAGCGTGTCCGCGAGCACGGCGTGGTCGACGACCTTGTCGTGGCCACCGAATCACCCATGGTGGTCCAGGTAGTGGAGCACGCCGGGGTAGCGGCCGTGCTGACCGCCGAAGACCATCCCTCGGGCACCGACCGAGTTGCCGAAGTGGCCAACCTCCCGGCCTACCAGGACTACGACGTTATTCTCAACATCCAGGGCGACGAGCCGTTTCTGAGCCGCGCCGCGGTGCGTGGTGCGCTGGACCGGGTGGCCGGAGGGGACGAGATCGGCACCGCAGCGAGCCCACTGACGGCCGAGGAGGCGGAGAATCCCAACGCGGCCAAGGTAGTGATGGACGTTGGCGGGCGGGCCCTGTACTTCTCCCGGTCGGTCATCCCCCACCGGCGGGACGCGGACACACCTTCTGACGGCCTCTACTGGGGCCACCTCGGCATCTATGCCTATACCCGTGAGGCGTTGACCCGCTGGGTGAGTTGCCCGGTAACAATGGCGGAACAGGCCGAGAAGCTGGAAATGCTGCGGGCACTGCAAAACGGGCTCACCATCGGAGTGGCGCTGGTGGAAGAGGATCCCATTCCCGGCGTTGACACGATCGACGATCTCAATAGAGCGGAGGCTCTGTGGCTGGCAAAGGCGAGGTAACCCGATGATGAATAATCCCCCTACGGCCACCAAGTACATCTTCATCACCGGAGGTGTGGTGTCATCTCTGGGGAAGGGTATTGCCGCGGCCTCGCTGGGCAGGTTGCTGGTCGAGCGTGGCCTGTCGGTCACCATCCAGAAATTCGACCCGTACATCAACGTCGACCCCGGAACCATGTCGCCGTTCCAACATGGTGAAGTCTTCGTCACCGACGACGGCGCCGAAACAGATCTCGACTTGGGACACTATGAACGGTTCATCGATCGGTCGCTCTCGCAACAGAACAACGTCACCACCGGCCGCATTTACCAGAGCGTCATCGCCAAGGAGCGCCGTGGTGAGTATTTGGGATCGACGGTGCAGGTCATCCCTCACATCACCGACGAAATCAAGAACGCCATCCGCCGGACCGCCCCGGACCATGACGTGGTCATCACCGAGATCGGCGGCACGGTCGGCGACATCGAGTCTCTGCCGTTTCTGGAGGCAATCCGGCAATTCCGCCAGGAAGTCGGTCGTGAGAACGCGCTGTTCGTGCACCTGACACTGGTGCCCTATCTCGCCGCGGCGGGTGAACTGAAGACCAAGCCGACCCAGCATTCCGTACGCGATCTCATGGAGATCGGTATCCAACCTGACGTGCTCATCTGCCGTAGCGAAAGGCCGCTCGAGTCGGAGATCCTGCGCAAGATCTCGCTGACCTGTAACGTCGACTTCGGCTGCGTCATCGAGAGCCCCGACGTACAGTCCATTTATCAGATCCCACTGGTGTTCCACGAACAGGGATTCGACCGTGTGGTGTGCCAACGACTGAACATGGAGACCAAGGATCCCGACCTGCGCGCCTGGAAGGCCATGACCGACAGGATCATGCAGCCAACTCGAACGGTACGCATCGCGGTGGTCGGCAAGTACACCGATCTTCACGATGCCTACAAGTCGGTGGGCGAAGCTCTCATCCACGGAGGCATACCCAACGATGCCCGGGTGGAGATCGAATGGATATCCAGCGACCGGTTCACCGATCTGGCCTCGGCCGGTGAAATACTCGGCGGGGTGGATGGGTTGCTCATACCCGGAGGATTCGGGGAACGGGGGATCGAGGGCATGATCCAAGCGGTACGCTGGGCGCGAGAGAACCAGCTGCCCTTCTTCGGAATCTGTCTGGGATTGCAGGTGGCCATCATCGAGTTCGCCCGAAACGTGTGTGAACTCCCCGATACCAACAGCACCGAATTCGAGCCCGAGTGCGAGACCCCGATCATCGCCCTGATGTCGTCGCAACATGACGTGGAGAACCTTGGCGGCACCATGCGGCTGGGGGCGTATCCGGCTCGACTGAAGCCCGGGTCCCGGGTGGCGCAGGTATACGGCTCCGAGGAAATCAGCGAACGCCACCGGCATCGCTGGGAAGTCAGCAACGCCTACCGCGACGTTCTGACCGAGTTCGGCATGCGCCTGTCAGGGCAGTCACCGGACGGCGGATTGGTGGAGATCATCGAGCTGGCCAACCACCCGTGGTTCGTCGGTTGCCAATTCCACCCGGAACTCAAGTCGCGTCCCACGCGGCCGCACCCGCTGTTCGAACGATTCATCGAAGCGTCTGTTGCGCTGCGCACCAAACGGGATGTCAGCCCTTCGGCGACAGGCGACGTGGCCAAGGCACCCGCCTGACCGCTGTCATGCTCGACTCCTCCATCGCTCACCGCGTTCGACCCGCTGGGGCTTCCGCTTGGAAGTTCCTGGCCATGGTATTGATCGGGGCCAGTGCCGCCATGGGCTGCCAGGATGATGCGGTGCGCCCGGTGGCCTCCATGGGGGTCAGCGATTCCGCCGACCAGATTCTCTTTGGAGTCTCCACGCTGCTGGCGCCTGAGGGCGTTAGGCGGAACCGGCTCGAGGCCGATACGGCGTTCGTGTACAACGCCACCGGCATATACGAACTTCTGGCCGTCAGCCTGACGTTCTACGACCAGAACGGCGTCGAGACATCCATCCTCACCGCCGATTCCGGTTCGTATCGCATTCACACGGGGCAGATGGAGGCCCGGGGCAACGTGGAGGTGCATACCACCGACGGAAAGGTGTTGCGAACTTCTGTTCTGCAATACGACCGCGGACGTGACGAACTCTACACCGAGCAACCGTTCACCTATGATACCGCCCGGGAAACCATCGAAGGCAACGGCTTCCAGGCTGACCCACGATTTAGCAACGTCGTGACCGATTCACCGCGTGGTGGTCAACGTGGCGATTCGCCCGGTACCATGGCCTTGCCTGGACAGAACCAGTGACGACTGCGGGAGGGGTGGCCGTGTTGTGTTTGTTGTCTGCGTCCCCGCTCGCGGCCCAGGACGACTGCATCTTCCGGATCGAGCACGTGGGCGGCCAGGGCGCCACCCAGGAAACGCCCCAGGGAACCAACTACTTCGCGGGCGGAGGAGTGCGGCTGTTTTGCCAAGGAACAACCGTCCGCATGGAGAGCGATAGTGTCGCCGCCTTGAACGGTGGCGAGGTGGCCTATTTCATCGGCAACGTCCGCTTCCGCGATTCGACCATGACGCTCGACGCCGACCGGGGCACATGGTACCAGGCCGGCGCCCGGTGGGAGGCCCGTGGCAACGTCTTCACCCGAAACTTGGAGAACGGCTCCACTCTTACGGGACCGTATCTCGACTACTTTCGCGATAGCCCCGGAATTCGGGAAGTCGCCGAGATGTACGCCATCGGCCGCCCGCGGATCGAATACACCACCACCGACTCTGCCGGCGGCACCAGCGAGCCCTACGTAATCGTCGCCGATCGGGTGCGCATGAGCGGGGCCGACAAAATGTGGGCCGGTGGCACGGTTACCATCGACCGCAGCGATTTTGCCGGCCGGAGCGACTCGTTGTGGCTGGATTCCGGCAACGCGGGGCAGGGTGCTCTCATCGGCGGCCGGCCGGAAATCGAGGGCACCGGCGAGAGTCCCTACCGCCTTATCGGGGACCGTCTCGATATCGAGTTGGCGGGCGGTGAACTCAGCCGTGTCGTGGCCCTGGACAGCGCTCACGCGGTGAACGACGAGTGGAACCTGGTGGGCGATACCATCGCGGTCCACCTGGACCAGGACTCGCCGGACCGGATCGATGCTTGGGGGCAACTCATCCGGCCCTTGGGCACATCCGACGAGTACACCATTCTGGCTGACTCGGTGGCGCTGCACCTCCCGGGGGGGACCATGTCCCGCCTCGATGCCGTAGGCGACGCCAAGCTGGAAACCTCCCACGATTCACTCACTGGGGAGGCGGACTGGATCGCCGGCGATACCGTCGCGGCCTTGTTCCTGGCGGCTGATTCGGCCGGCGAGGGGAGCCCCGTGCTGGAGCGCCTGGTGGCCA
>CAXMUQ010000157.1:0-20888 GCA_964196605.1 uncultured Acidimicrobiia bacterium | reverse complement strand
GAAGGGTATGGCGACCGCCTGTTCGAGGATCGGCCCGCCATCTATCCGCAACGAGCGGTGACCGTTTCAGTCGACAGCGCCCTGTGCATATGATGCGGCGCGTGTATCATGCGCGCTCCCGGCGTGTTCGCCTACGGCCCGGACGGGAAGGCCGAAGTCGTGGCTCCGAACCAGGTATGGTCGCCATTCGACGGCGACTACGTTTCCAACTGCCCGGCCTACGCCATTACCGCACGGCCCGACGCGGAAGCCCCACCCAGCTAACCAACCTCAGCAGTTCGCAGTAATTCCACCATACGGTGCATGTAGGTATGCCCGGCCAGGGCCACCGTCCTTGCTCGGTGCCCCATCGCCTCGGCGGCCGGCGTGTCGTACAGCACCTCTCGGACGCGTTCCTTGAACATGCTGGCGTCCTCGAACTCCACCAGATCCTGATCACGTACGAAATGCAGTCCGGTGTCCTGCCGACGGTCCACTACCTGAGCTGCGCCCATGGCAGCGAGTTCGAAAACGCGCTGATTGCACCCGGCGTTCCACGAAGACTGGTCCGCCTCCCGATGGATGTTGAGCGCCACGGTAGCGCCGGCATAGGCCCGCACGTAGTCGATATCGCTAAGTCGCTCGCCTCGGCAGTAGGGCTGAAGCGAAGTCCCTCGCCATCCCCTGCCCCACACCGCCAAGCCGAACTCAACGACTTCTGTGAGGAGCGCCTCCCTCCGCGGACTGGCGCTACCGGCGAACACTACATTGGCCCGATATTGGTCTCGCGAGCGCATTGGACGATGGAACGACGGGTCGCCGGCCGGCGGGAGGTAGTGCACGAGTTGACCGGAGCGCTCGGTGAGTGCCGCTGCTACATCCGTCCCTCCGACGAACACGTGGTCGTACGCCCGAACAGTGTCTTCGAGGGATTGTCCCGCAGGTGGCCCGTCCGGGCTCCACCACAGCCAGCGGCACTCGCCCCGCTGCCGGAGCCGGTGGATCTCGTCGGCTCCGAACGCCCTGGTGCCGATGACCAGGACGGCGTCGTATGGATCCTTGGAGAGGATGCGTTCAATCCGGGCCGACCGGTCCCGGCCGCGCAGCCGACTGAACCATCCGGCGCCGCGCAACAGATTGAATGGCTCCACCGAACAACTGAGCCGCTCGAGCGCCCGCTGGCGTAGCGACGAGTGTGCGTTCAACACCTGATCGAACGGTGCCACCAAGAGCACCCGTGTGGTGAACGAAGCTTCGCCGCTCGTCATGCGCTGGTCTGATTCTCGCCTTCGGAGGCCATCAGCGGCTCGGCTGGAACTGTCTCGGGCAGTGGGGTAGATCCCGCCGTCCCGGGAGTTCGGAATTGGAGATCGTACAGCTTGTGATAAACACCTTGCTGAGCGTACAGCGATTCATGGTTACCGTGTTCAACCAGCCTGCCGTTGTCGAGCACAAGGATGTCATCGGCGTTGCGAACCGTCGACAACCGGTGAGCTATGACCAGAACGGTGCGGTCCTTCATCAGACGGTCGATGGCTCCCTGAACCTGGTGCTCCGACTCGGTATCCAAAGCGCTGGTGGCTTCATCGAGGATCAGGATAGGTGGATCCCGGAGGAGCGCACGTGCAATGGCGATCCGCTGGCGTTGCCCGCCGGACAGTCGGGTACCCCGCTCTCCCAGCGGCGTGTGGTATCCACCAGGCAGGGCGACGATGAAATCGTGGGCATTGGCGGCTCGGGCAGCGGCCTCGACCTCGACCTGCGTGGCATCTTGCCGGCCGATCATGATGTTGGCGTACACGGTGTCGTTCAGCAGGACGGTTTCCTGACTCACGACGCCCAACAACTTACGAATGGAGGACCTGGTGAGACTAGTCAAAGGCTCGCCGTCGAAGAGCACCGCGCCCGATTGCGGTTCCTGGAATCGGGGGATGAGGTCCACCAAGGTGGTCTTGCCGGCGCCAGACGGACCGACGATCGCAGTAACACAACCTCGGCGGACAGTGAAGCAGATGTCCTCTAGTACCGGGGTGGTGCCATCGTAGGCGAAGGTAACGTGGTCATACCGAATTTCTCTGGCGAAAGTTGCGGGGCGCTCTCCCGCCAGATCGACATCGGTCTGGGGCCGGTCGAGCAACTCGAAGACCCGGTCGGCACTGGCGACCGCAATACTCATCTCGGCCGGATACTGCGCGATGGACTTGATGGGCGACATCATCCGGAGCGCGGCGATGAGGAACACTACGATCACCTCCGGACTGAGGGAAATACCGACGATTTCAGGTCGAGTAGCCGCCAGAATGAGGAGCACCAAGACCAGCACACCGAACAGTTCGCTTACGGGACTCATCGCCAGGAGGAAACGCTGAGTTCGAATGACCAGCTTGCGATACCGTTGCGATTGCTCGAGGAACAGACCCGCCTCACGGTCCTCTTCTCCATAGGCCCGGATGAGCTTGATGGCTCCTATCCGCTCGGCGATGGTTGCCGTCACATCGCCTCGCTCGTCCACACGCCCGCGCGCGTGGTGGCGCAGACGTTTGAGGAGAACGCCAATTCCGAGGACGAGCAACGGCGCCATGGCCAATATCAGAAGCGTGAGACGTACCGAGATCTGAGTGAGGGCAATCAGGCTCACTAATATCATGAACGCGTTCTGAACCAGTCGAGCCATGGTGGCCGAGACGATGATTTTCGTCTCCTCGACGTCGCTCAACACCGACGAGATCACCTGGCCTTGCCTAGTCGATTGAAAATAGCCCAGGTCCAAATGCAGAATGTGGTCGAATAGCCTGACACGAAGATCGCGGACCATGCCCTCTTCTGTGAGGACCCGGGTGTAGGCGGCCACATAGGACATGACGTTCTTGAGCACGACGGCAAGGAAGAACAGAACCAGGATGCGAACCGCGGCCACCGTCGGAGTCACCCCGCTAAGCAGCGGAGCGGACATCCAGTCGATGAAAACTTCCAAACGGGTCGGGGCGTCTGATGCCAGAGCCCCCGCCGTTCCGAAAAGCGTTCGCAGCAGGGGGATGAGGAGTATCAGCGTGAAACCGTCGAGCAGCGAAGCCACAAGACTGGCCAGGAGACTAAATCCCATCAGGGGCCGAAACGGCTTCAACAGACCGTAGAGCCTGCCAGCGGATCCCACGATCAGGCCCGCCGAGGAGTCAACAAGGCGATCGGCAGGATCACTTCTTCCGGGGCGACTCCACCGTGAAGGAAGGCCCCTCGATAACGGGCCTGATATTCCCGCAGCTTGGTGGGGTAGACGAAGAACCGGTCGCCGGTGGCAAGGAGAAGCTGCGTATTGGGCGTCGCCGCGGGCAGTCCGTAATCGGCTGGCCGTTCAACCAGAATGGCCGCGGAGGGATCTTCCGCACGTATGTCCTCTGCGAACTTGTACCGGAGGTGCGGCGTGGCATCGCGTCTGGCGTACACGGTGGCCGGCGTGTGGCAGTGGATCGAGCCATGGTCGGTAGTCAGCAACACTGGGACGTTGCGACGCTCGGCCTCCTGGAGTGCGGCCAGGAGGGCGGAGCGTTCGAACCAAGTGCGCGTAAGACTACGCAGCGCGGCGGTGTCGCGTGCTACCTCGTAGAGCGTGGCGTTTTCTGTCCGGCCGTGGGTCAGCTGATCGATGAAATTGAAAACCAGCGCCGTGACGCCATCCTGCGCCAGGTGTGCCGGCAAGCGCCGAAGCATCGCTTCGCCGTCAGACGCCGTGAATACCTTTTCGTAGCGGACCGGTACAGCCTCCCCCGTCAACTCCTTCATTTGCTCGGTCAGTAGTTCTGCCTCGTGCGCATTCAGGCCGCTTCCCTCCCGCGGCCGCCACCACCCAGGGTGACGGGCCGCAAGTTCCGCGGGGAACAGGCCACTGAAAATGGCATTGCGAGCATAGGGCGTGGCCGTCGGTAGAATCGAGAAATAGTGCGCTGTTTCAATTTCAAACAGAGAACCAATCAGTGGCCTGAGCACGGCCCACTGATCGAGACGCAGGCAGTCGACCACCAGGAGTAGCGCCTTGCCGTCCGCCTCGAGTACCGGCCGTAGGAACTCGGCGCCGATATCCACCGACAGCGGCGGTCGGTCCGACTCGGGATCGTGGAGCCAACCGGGGTAGTTACGCTCGAGAAACCGGGCAAAGTCGCCGCGTACACTTGATTGCAGGGTAACCAGCGCTTCCTGCAATCCCGGCTCATCCGCCTCGGATAATTTCACTTCCCATTCGGCCAGTTCGGTGACCAACTCGATCCATTCGCGCCAGGCCATGTCCCTGCTGTGGCCGGCATCCAACTCGCGGTACCTCGTGGTAAAATCGCGTGACAGACGCTGTTGCCGGATGCGGTCACCCTCTACCAACCGAGTGACGACCGTGAGGATCTGCCGCGGATTCACCGGTTTGACCAGGTAGTCCGAGATTTCCACGCCGATGGCTTCCTTGAGTGTTTCCTGCGCTTCGCTTTTGGTGACCATCACAACGGGCGTCGTCTGGTCTACCTCCCGTATCGCCCGAAAGAGCTCCAGGCCACGACGGCCGGGCATCTGCTCGTCAAGGAGTACTACCCCGTAGGGTTTGCGCTGGAGTAGCACGAGGGCATCGTCACCGTGGGCCGTCGGGTCCACGGTGAATCCATGCTCCTCCAGAAACATGATGTGGGAAGTGAGGCTCTCGACCTCGTCGTCAACCCAGAGGATGCTTTTGGGACGCGTCATGGCCGAAAGCTAATCACCGGTCGGCCAGCGGAGGAGTGCGGAGGGTGGCCCGGCACCCATCCCGGGGCCTAGATTCCCACCGTGACTTCTACAGCGCCAGCGCCCCGCATACTCGTCGTTCGCTTCAGTTCCATCGGGGACATCGTCCTCATTACACCCCTGTTGAGGGCGCTCAAGGCCCGACATCCGGATTGCTACCTCGCCGTGGCCACCAAGGAGGAGTTCGCGCCACTGCTGCGTCATAACCCACACATCGATCGAATAATCGAGTTCGCTGCCGGCGACCAGCTCAAGCAGCTCGCTCGAGACTTGCGGGCGGAACGATTCAGCCACCACCTCGATCTCCACGGCAGTATGCGGAGCAGAGCCTTGCGCTGGCTGGTCCGCGGCCGGTGGCACGGGTACCCAAAACATCGTTTGGCAAGGGCCACCCTCATTCGAACCAAACGCAATATCTATAGGTCTGGCACCCCGCCAGTGGCCGAACGGTTCTTCGCCGCCGCCCGTAGCTTGGAAGTCGCGCCAGACGGCCAACCGGCTGACCTGTATCTCGATCCGGAGGAAAGGAAGCAGGCCCGGGCCTGGTTGAGCACTCGCGGACTCGGTGAAGGCCGACGGGTAGTGGTGGTCGCGCCGATGGCGGCGCATTTCACCAAACGCTGGCCAGTGGGGCATTGGCAGGAACTGGTCTCACACCTGACGGCGGGAAAGGTCGATGTAGCCGTAGTGGGGGGCTCCAGCGACGTGGCAGTGTGTGAGTCGGTCGCCGACGCCGGCGGAATTCACGCAGCCAGCGCAGCCGGTAAGACCGGGTTGCTAGGCACTGCCAGCCTGATCGAGTGCGCTAGAGTAGTAGTGGCTGGGGATACCGGCGTCATGCACATGAGCACTGCCCTGGATACTCCCGTGGTGGCCCTCTTTGGGCCTACGGTAAAGCCATTGGGGTTCTTCCCGTACCAAGCAAAGGCCACAATCCTGGAACTAGACATGGCCTGTCGTCCGTGCTCAAAGATGGGTGGGCCGGTTTGCCCACTGGGACATCACCGATGTCTAGTTGACATTAGCCCCGGCCAGGTCGTTGCGGCGGTGGAGGAATGGCTTGGCCAAGGTGACTAGGGGAGCCGGCTGGACGCCGGGCGAGATCGTGCTGCTCGGCTTGCTTCAGAATACTGCTCGAGGCCCCAGGCGCGGCGGGCTATTTGCCCTGTGGCTGGTCCTACGAGTGGCCATGACGCTGTGCGGGCCATCGGTGCCTGGTGAGCGCTCTCGCAAGCGCCACCTGACCGCCCTGGAACGTCGGCTCTCCAGCCTGCCAATGTCGCAGGGTGCCCGCCGGGCGCTACAAGCTGCGCTCGTGGAACTGCGGGATGGAACGCCGGAGGCGGCAGCGACAGCTTTGCGCCAACTGGTGGCCCCGGCCGTAGACCTGGCGGGGCCGGAAGCCGGCAAGGCAATGGCCCGTACCGCCGAGATGGCCCGGCGGATTGCCAAAGCGCGTACCATGGGGTGATGCCCGGTTACTGGCCCTCTGTGGGCGTAGTCAGCGAATCGACCAACGCCTTGTTTTGACTGATCAGTGCGCCGCTCAGTTGGACGGTGGACCCGGGGGCACCAGCAGTCCGGACGATTCGCACCCAGAGGGGCGTTCCGTCATTCTCCACGTAGAGGATTACCGCACCGTCAGCGGCCTTGGAATCGGAGATCAATGTCCACGGAGCTTTGGTAAACATCCTGCGGTAGAACGTGGCGATATCTTCATGATCGTGATTGGTCCGAAAGGTGAATTGGAGCGCCTCATGCGATCCGACCCTACCGACCAAGCGTGAGTCGGGTGGCAAGGGCACGACCGGCATGACATCGGCTAATTCCGGGGTATCGACCTTCTGTTCAGCGGAACAGGCCCCGAGAGCCAGAACCGCCAGGAACGAACATAAGACTCTCGTATTCATAGGCGGAGATTGTAAGGGAGCGGCGCCAAGCGGTCAAGCATCCGCGTTGCCGCTCTCAAGTGCCCCCACTATTGTTCAGACGACCTCGGGAGGGGACGCCGTCCCGGCGCCGATTGACACAACCGTGTGCGCAGCAAGGAGTTCGGCCAATGGCTGGCCATAGCAAGTGGAAGCAAATCAAGCACAAGAAGGCCGTCACCGACGCCAAGCGTGCCCAGGTGTGGACCAAGGCCATCCGGGAAATTACCGTTGCCGCCAGGGTGGCGGGCGGCGACCCGGATGGCAACCCCAGACTGCGCACGGCCATCGAGGCGGCCCGGGCAGTCAACATGCCCAAGGAAAACATCGATAGAGGTATCAAGAAGGGCACCGGCGAACTCGAAGGAGCCAAGTACGAGGAAGTGGTATACGAAGGCTACGGACCGGGCGGAGCGGCCATCTTCATCGAGGCCTCGACAGACAACACCAACCGGACCGTCGCTGAAATCCGACATGCCTTCAATCGGAACAATGGTTCTCTGGCGGCCCAAAACGCCGTGGCCTGGATGTTCAACCGCTGCGGGCAGATCTATCTCGACGCCGGCGGCAGCGACGAGGAAATAGCGCTCGAGGCCGCACTCGACGCCGGCGCCGAAGATTTCCAGGCAGACGGCGACAGTTACATAGTCACGACCGCGCCATCCGACTTCCATACCGTTCTCGAAAAGCTCAAGGCCGGGGGACTGTCCGTCACTGAGGCCGAACTGGCCATGTTGCCGCAAAACACGGTGGAGGTGTCCGGTAAGGAAGCCGAGCAACTCCTCCGCCTGCTTGACGCCGTCGAGGCACTGGACGACGTCTCCAAGGTCTTTTCCAACTTCGACATGGCCTCTTCGACCATCGCCGAGGTGGCCACCTGAGGGATTCGGCGTGAAGGTGCTCGGCGTTGATCCTGGCTCGATCGTTGTGGGATACGGCGTGGTGGAAACCGGCGCGGACCATTTCGCGCGCCTGGTCGAGTGTGGCGTGTTGCGTACCGACACCGGCGCCTCGCTCCCCCGAAGACTACGGACAATCCACGACGGCTTGAGCGAGCTCATTGCCAGACACCGACCGGACTGCATGGCTGTGGAAGACATCTTCTACGGCAAGAATCCCCGGAGTAGTGCCGTGTTGGGTCACGCGCGCGGTGTCATCCTATTGAGCGCCGCACGCGTTGATCTGCCGATTGCGGAGTATTCACCGGCCGCCGTCAAGAAGACGGTGGCCGGACGGGGGGCTGCCCTCAAGCCTCAAGTGGCGTACATGGTGGCCCAGCTCCTGAGGCTGTCCGACCCTCCCACGCCGGCCGACGCCGCCGACGGCGTGGCTGTCGCGCTGACTCACTTGATGCACGGTAAGTCCAGAGCCATCCTATCAGCGCTGGGATCACAATGATCGCCACGCTGACCGGCACATTGGCCGAGCGGACCGGGGACGCTCTGGTCCTGCATACCGATGGGGGTGTCGGCTACGCGGTTACGGTCCCCATGGGGGTTGCCGGGCGGCTGCCTCAGCTGGGAGCCCGATGCACGCTCTATACTGAACTGGTCGTCAAGGATGACGGCTGGTCATTGTTTGGTTTCGACCAGCCGAGCGAGCGACTGGTGTTTCAACGATTGCTCGGCGCATCCGGATTCGGTCCGCGCCTGGCCTTGGCACTGCTCTCCACTCTCGGACCCGAGCGCACGGTAATGAGTATCCAGGACCGGGACATCGCCGCGCTCAGTACCGTGAGCGGTATCGGCAAGCGAAAGGCCGAACGATTGGTGGTGGAGCTGCAAGATCGCTTTGTGGACATCGCTGTGTCCTCGTCGCTGCAGCGGCCGTCGGTATCCGGGGAAGCTGTCAAGGCGTTGACCATCCTGGGATACCCTGCCGCAGCCGCAGAGGAGGCCGTGCGGACGGCGCTAGGTGAGGGCACCCAGGACGGATCACACGATGAGACATCGGCGGTGGTGCGAGCGGCACTGCAGCATTTGACTACTTCACTACGAGGCTCGACAGTATGACCGTACGAGGAACTACCGCAGAGTGGCATTGCACGCGGTGCGCTACGACCAACCGGAAGTTGGTTTCGGCAGATACGATCGAAGTACGCGACCGTTGTGTCCACTGCAAGACGAAACACGTCATTGGCGCGGCCAAGCGTTCATCCTGGAAGGCTACACTGGCCTAATGTCCCGGCTTCAAGTCACCACACCGGACGCCTTGCCTGAGGAGTCGCGCGCAGAAACCACGCTGAGGCCATCACGCCTCGAGGAGTTCGTGGGCCAAGCCCAGGTGCTGTCCTCGTTGCAGATTGCCATCGACGCGGCCAGCGCCCGGGGAGATACCCTCGACCACACCCTGTTCTTCGGTCCACCGGGCCTGGGCAAGACGACTTTGGCCATGCTCATGGCCAAGGAAATGGGCGTTCAGTTGCGGACTACTTCGGGACCTGTCCTGGAGAAGCCGGGAGACCTGGTCGGGATGCTGACCGGCCTGGGACCGGGTGACATCTTGTTCATCGACGAGATTCACCGGCTCCGTCCAGCGATCGAAGAATTCCTCTACCCGGCGATGGAGGATTACAGAGTCGATGTCCGCATCGCGGACGGCCCCAACGCGCAAACAATCCCCATGGCCCTTGAACGATTCACTCTCATCGGCGCCACCACACGCTTTGGGCTCCTAACGCCGCCGATGAGGGCACGGTTCGGGATGGTTGAGCGACTCCACTTCTATACGGAATCGGAGCTCGCCGTCATCGTCACCCGATCAGCCAAATTGCTGGACGTGCCAATCGAGGAAGCCGGAGCTGCGGAGATCTCCCGTCGAAGCCGGGGCACTCCGCGAGTAGCCAACCGCCTGCTACGACGAGTCCGCGACTACGCCCAAGTAAGAGCTGACGGACACATTACCGCGTCCGTGGCACTAGACGCGCTCAAGCGGCTGAACGTCGACGAATTCGGCTTGGACGACATGGACGGCCGCATCGTCAGGACCATCATCGAGAAATTCGACGGCGGACCGGTGGGTGTGGGCACCGTGGCTGTGGCCGTCGGCGAAGACAGCGGGACCATCGAAGAAGTTTATGAGCCGTACCTAATCCAGCAGGGACTACTCGAGCGCACCCCGCGGGGACGTTGCGCTACCTCCCTCGCCTATCAGCGCTTTGGCTATCACCGCACAGAATCCCAGACCACGATCTTTGACGGGTAGGCACGCCTACCGCACGGCGGACTTCGACTACCCGCTTCCTGAACAGCTCATCGCCCAGGTTCCGAGTGTGCTGCGGGGAGACAGCCGCATGTTGATCGTGGACCGAACCGGGGCGGCCGGGGCGGCATCCCTTTGCGACAGCTTGTTCTCCGAGCTCCCGTCACTACTCGAAGCGGGTGATCTCCTGGTCATCAATACGACCAAGGTGCGCCACGCACGCCTAATCGGTACTCGGCCTTCGGGCGCGCCGGCCGAAGTGCTTCTCATCCACCCGTCGGTGGACGACACGTGGATCGCGATCGGCCGGCCGGGTTCGGCGCTGCGTCCGGGAAAGTGGATAATGCTGCCTGAAGGGATGGCAGTGGAGACGCTGGAAGTCCTACCTAACGGAGAGCGAGTGGTGCGCTTCCTGGGTGGCTCCGCCGCCGATGCGATGGATCGGTTCGGGGCTCTGCCGCTCCCACCATACATCGATCGGCCGCCGGAGACCGAGGACGATGTCCGGTACCAGACGGTCTACGCCGAACGTCCGGGCAGCGTGGCCGCGCCTACGGCCGGGCTCCATTTCACCGAGACGCTCCTTCGACGGATCAGCGAAGCCGGGGTCGACATCGCCTCCGTGGACCTCGAGGTCGGCCCCGGCACCTTCAAGCCCGTAGAGGAGGAGGATCTCGAGAACCATCCAATGCACCCCGAGCAATACGAGATTCTCGAAGACACGGTATCGAAAATCGCTGCGACGCGAGCGCGGGATCGCCGCGTGTGGGCCGTCGGTACCACGGTTGTCCGAACGCTAGAAAGTGCGGTGCAGACGGACGGCACGGTTCGCACCGGTCGTAACAGCACTCACCTGATGATCACACCCGGGTATCCGTTCCGCGTAGTCGATGCCCTCATCACCAACTTCCATTTGCCGCGTTCGACACTGCTCATGCTCGTCAGTGCGTTTGCCGGGCATGAACGGGCCATGGCTGCATACCAACATGCCGTGGACCAGCGGTACCGATTCTACAGTTATGGTGATGCGATGGTGATCGCATGAAATCGAAACGCGCGTCGCAGCGTGAGGTATCCTGATGGTATTCGATTTCCGGATAGAAGCGACCAGCGGTGCGGCTCGCGCGGCCACCTTGCAATTGCCCCATGGGGAAGTTCAGACACCCACGTTCATGCCGGTCGGCACCCACGGAGCCGTACGCGGCCTTCATCCCACTGAGGTCGAGCGGGCCGGCGCCCAGATCATCCTGGGCAACGCTTACCACCTACACCTTCGTCCCGGCGAAGACCTCATAGCGGCGATGGGCGGCCTCCACGAATTCACCACCTGGTCAAAGCCGATGCTGACGGACTCTGGCGGGTTCCAGGTGTTCTCGCTGGATGGCATGCGCCGTATCAGCGAAGAAGGGGTCGAATTCCAGAGTCACATCGACGGATCGAAGCGCACCATCACACCGGAGCAGGCGATCGAAATCCAGTGGGCCCTCGGTGCCGACATTGCCATGGCCTTCGACCATGTGGTCCCGGGCCAGGCGGAGCACACGCTTGCCAGCGACGGCCTGGAGCGGACACTGCGATGGCTGGATCGCTGTCGGGACCGGCACCAGGCATTGTGTGATGAGGACTCAACGCGGCAGACCCTGTGGCCCATTGTTCAGGGCGGGACCTTCGACGACTTGCGCCTGAGATCAACGAAGGAGACCATCGCCAGGGGGCCATGGACAGGAGTAGCCATTGGGGGCCTTTCAGTGGGTGAGACGAAGGAGGTCATGCGGCGGGTGCTCGATACGCTTGAGCCGGTCTTGCCGAGGGAGACACCCCGTTATCTTATGGGAGTCGGGTTTCCGCAGGATCTGTTGGACGGCATCGAGCGAGGGGTGGACCTGTTCGATTGCGTCGCGGCCACACGCAACGGTCGCCACGGGAGCGCGTGGACGGCCAGCGGCAAGGTCAACGTGCGCGCCGCCACCAATCGAACCGCCTCGGAGCCGCTGGACCCCGATTGTGACTGCGAGACGTGCCGCCGGTTTAGTCTGGGTTATCTACGCCACCTGTTCGTGGCGGGCGAAATGCTGGGCCTTCGGCTCGTCTCAATCCACAACATTCGGTTTCTCATCCATCTGGCGGAACAGGCCCGCCAACACATTCTTGACGGATCGTTCGATCGCTGGCGCAGCGATTGGCTCAAACGCTACAACGACAGGGGTTAGATGTGAACATCATGTTGCTGACCATCATGGCGCAGGAAGGTGGCAAGACCGGCTTCGGCGGATCGGCGCTGTTCATCCAACTGGGTCTCATTGCCTTGGTGTTCTATTTCTTGATCATCAGGCCACAGTCCCAGTCAAGAAAAAAGCACGAGGCGCTGTTGCAAGACCTCAAGAAGGGCGACGATGTAGTGACTTCCGGGGGCTTGATGGGCAAAGTGAAAGCCATGGACGGAACACGGATTACCGTGGAGAGCGGTACCGCGGAGGTAACGGTTCATCGCCAGAAAATCGTCCAGGTGGGCGATGCGGTTGCTCCGGGAGGAGGAGGCCGCTAGTGGCTGTGCTGCAGATTCACCTGCTCGGCTCCCCGGTCCTAAGGGAACAGAGCGACACCATCGACACGGTGGACGACGCCACCAGGGAATTCGTGGCCGACCTGTTCGAGACGATGGATGCCGCCGAAGGCATCGGCCTGGCGGCCAACCAGGTCGGGATCAAGCGGCAGGTGGCCGTCGTCGGCATCGACGACGACCGATTCGCCTTGATCAATCCGGTCATTGTCGAATCGGCCGGAAAGGACTCGGCCGAGGAAGGCTGCCTTTCCATTCCCGACATCTATGCCGACGTCACGCGGTTTTCCAGCATCGTCGTTGAGGCCCTCGATCTGGACGGGAAGCTACGACGCATCGAAGCCGACGGCCTGAAAGGCAGAGCCATCCAGCACGAGATGGATCACCTCGACGGAGTCCTTTTCCTCGATCGGCTCAGTCCCCTCAAGCGCCGGGTCCTTACCAAGCGCTGGAAGAAGAGCGGCAAGGACACCCCCAACCACCTCCTGGACGTGACACCGGCCTCGAAGACGTCCGGCTAATGCGCATCGTGTTCTTCGGCACGCCCGAGTTCGCCGTGCCGTCTCTTCGAACACTGATCAATGAAGGCCACGAAGTGGTGGCGGTGGTCACCCAGCCCGACAAGCCGCGCGGTCGATCTCGGTCCGTTCTGGTGCCGCCGCCGGTCAAGAGCCTCAGCCTCGAGCACGGCCTCCCGGTGCTGCAGCCGGACCGCCCAACGGGAGACCTCTTCGCCGCAGCTCTCCAGCGATTGCGTCCCGAAATCGGTGTGGTGGTGGCCTATGGCCACATCCTGCGCCCCGGAATCCTCGAACTCCCCGATCGCGGAATGTTCAACGTACACGCCTCCCTTTTGCCAAGGTGGCGCGGCGCCGCCCCGATCCAGAGGGCCATCCTCGAAGGCGATCCGCTCACCGGCGTGAGCATCATGCAGATGACTCCCGGCATGGACACTGGCCCAGTACTGCATCGTCTCCAAACGACCATCCGCGTGGGAGAGACTGCTGGGGAATTGTCACCGCGGCTGGCCGACCTCGGCGCCCTGGGGCTGATGACGGCGCTCGAAGAGATTGAGCAAGACACGGCCACATTCGAAACGCAGGACGAGACGGCTGCGACCCACGCCGCCAAGGTGACCCGTGCCATGGCCCGTATCGATTGGAATGATCCGGCCGACCGGGTAGCACGCCAGACACAGGCCTACGATCCGGCACCAGGCGCCTGGACCCAGCTAGTGGACGCGCCGATCAAACTGTTTCATGGCGAGGCCATACCGGCCACGGCGGAGCCTGGCACCATCCTCGACGCGGGGGATAAGCTCCTCGTTGCATGTGGCTCAGGTGCGGTGGGCATCAGGGAAGTTCAGCCGGCCGGCAAGAAGAGGCTGTTGGTGGCCGACTGGGCGCGTGGCCGGGACGATCTCCCGGGACTTGTGCTCGTGTGAGGCCGCTTCCGCGGCTACACGCCTTCACCGACCACGCCGTCCTGAACGCACCGGATTATCGAGTTCGCCTAGCGGCGATCGCCGCCGTTGGGCCGGCGGTGGCCCTGCACGCGCGCAACCGGCAAGCGAGCGACAGGGTGCTGACCAACATATCCACCAGGATGCTGGCCCACGCCCGGCCTCCCGAGGCGGCCACATTCGTCAACGCGCGCCCGGATATCGCAGCTGCTCTCGGAGTGCAGGGGGTCCAGTTGGGCGCAGCCGACCTGTCGCCACGAGACGCGAGAAAAGTCTACCCTGACGGGTGGATTGGGGCATCGATCCACGGTGAATCGGAAGCGCGCCAGGCGATCGACGAAGGCGCCGATTTTCTGGTGGCCGGTAGTATCTTTCCAACAGACACCCACCCCGACCAGCCGGCCATGGGCCTGGAGCTCATCGACCGGATCGCCGGGCTGGGGCGGCCGGTAATCGCCATCGGCGGGATCACGGCGGAGCGTGCCGAGCAAGTCCGCCAGGCTGGAGCCTACGGGGTGGCTGCCATCTCGGCGCTGTGGCGGGCACCAGATGCCGGTGCGGCAGCCCTGTCACTCCTGGCCCCGTGGATGGAATCAGATGAGTGAGCTCACCGTGATGATCAATGGCGAAGAACGGCGGGTCCCTGGACCGGCAACGGCGCATAGTCTCCTCGAGCACCTGGGACTCGACCCCCGCGGTGTGGTCGTGGAACTAAATGAAGAAATCGTCCGCAGGCCACAACTCGGTGATACCGTCATAGATGACGGAGACCGAATCGAAGTAGTGCATTTCGTCGGCGGCGGCTAGCAGTCATTGCCGACTCAACGCGTGAAGGACAAGACTATGACCAGCACCCTCAAACCCGCGACCGGGTACCAGGACACACCGCTCATCATTGGCGGACACACATTCCGGTCCCGTCTTCTGGTTGGAACCGGGAAGTACCAAACCAATAAAGAAATGATGGCAACGTTGGACGCGTGCGGCGCCGAAGTGGTGACCGTTGCGGTCCGCCGAGTCGACCTGAATAGAACTAACGATGAGAGCCTGCTGCACTACCTCGACCCGGATCGCTGGTTTCTCCTCGCCAATACCGCGGGCTGCTACTCGGCCGACGAAGCAGTACGTTACTCGCGCCTGGCACGAGAGGCGGGCTTCAACGACTTCATCAAGCTCGAGGTCATCGGCGATCAGGAAACTCTACTGCCGGACGTCGAGGGCCTCCTCGAAGCAACCCGCATTCTCGTGGCCGAGGGGTTCACCATCCTGGCCTACACCAACGACGACGTGGTGACGGCCATGGAACTGGAGGACGCAGGGGCAGCGGCGGTGATGCCGCTGGCCTCGCCGATAGGGAGCGGGCTCGGCTTGCTCAACCCCTACGGCATTCGCACCATCAAGCGCCGCCTGTCGGTCCCGGTCATCGTCGACGCGGGCGTTGGCACCGCGTCCGACGCGTGCCTCACCATGGAGCAAGGGGTCGACGGCATTCTCATGAATACGGCTCTGGCGGAGGCCGAGAGGCCCGTGGCCATGGGTCATGCCATGCGGCTGGCCGTGGAGGCTGGCCGCGCCGCCTATCTGGCGGGACGCATGCCGCGCAGGGAAATCGCGATGCCGTCCAGCCCGGTTACGGGCATGCTCGACGGCTCCAAGTCCTAACACCGGTGCAGCAGGAACACTCCCCCGAAGGTGCGGCAACACGACGAGCGGCGTGTACCGTTCTTCAGCAGGTTCGTGCAGGCCAACCGTTCGATCGCGCCCTCGACAGAGCGGCGAGACCCTTGAGCGACCTCGACCGTCGGTTCGTTCACGAAGTCTCCGCCGGCGTGCTTCGTCAGCAGGATGCTATCGACGAAGTGTTGGCACCGCTGACGACCCACGGCTGGAGCCGGGTGCCGGATCAACTCAAGGACGTTCTACGGCTGGGCGTTTACCAATTGCGCTACCTCGACCGTGTTCCACCACACGCCGCAGTGTCCACATGCGTGGAAGTCGCACGCAACCTGGCGGGCGAGCGGTCTTCGGGATTCGTCAACGCAGTATTGCGCAAGGTCGCCACCGAACCGTCGTCTCCACCGACACGGAGCCCCGTCACGTTGAGCCGGGAATATTCCCACCCTGACTGGCTGGTGGATCGCTGGGTGGACCGCTTCGGTGAGCCCGAAACCCGAGAACTCCTGGCTTGGAACAATCGTCGTCCGGCAATGACCTTGCAGCCCGCTCGGCAGACGCTTGACTCCGTTCGAGAGGCGATTAACGCGGCAGGCGTCCCGACCGAAGACGTGCCTCAGGGAATGGGCCTGGTAGTTGAAGGACGGAGACCGACCTTACTCCCTGGATTTGCCGAAGGCGCCTTCGTGATCCAGGATCCAGCCCAGGCCTGGGTAGTCCGCTACGCATCCTTTCCGCCGGGAAGTAGCGTCCTGGACGCGTGTGCGGCGCCGGGCGGGAAGACCGTGGCTCTGGCCCAGACGGCTGGACTGGTGGTGGCGGCGGACAAACGGCGTAATCGTATTCCCCGGTTACGTCAGAACCTGGAACGGGCCGGTGGAGGCACAGTGGTGCTGGCGGTGGCCGACGCCGAAGCGCCGGCAGTCGGACCCGTCGATTGCGTCCTCATCGACGCCCCTTGTTCAGGCACGGGTACCTTCGCTCGCCATCCCGATGCCCGACACCGACTACAGGCAGAAGACATCAACAGGTTGGCGGAATCTCAGACCGCCATTTTGGAGGGGAGCCACTCCACAGTGCGCCCGGGCGGGCTGTTAGTTTACGCCACATGCTCTTTGGAACCGGAAGAAAACGAACGCCAGGTGGACCGTTTCCTCGCCGGCCACAGCGAATTCCGGCGGGAGACGCCGGAGGGTGTGCCGGACGAAATGCTGTCGCCCATGGGTGATCTGGTCATTCTGCCCCAGCGGCACCGCATGGATGGGGCTTATTCCGCCAGATTGAGGCGGGACGCCGAATGAAGGTACGGCGCCACCTCCCGCCGCTCAGGCAACGAGGCCCCGTTCAGTGGCCGAAACTCCCCCGGCTTCCGAGGATGGGGATGCTCAGTGTCCTCCCGTGGCTCGCCGGAGCGGCCGTTCTGGGATACCTTGTCACCGTATTCTGGTTGTTCCCGGAGCCGATCCTGGCGACCGACACCGCCGTACCTCGCGTCCTCAACCTGACCCAGGCCGAGGCCGAGGCCCGCCTAGACGAGGCCGGCTTACGCGGTCGGGTGGTCGATACCGAGCCGCACCCCGACGCTCCGGCGGGCACGGTGACCTGGCAGGACCCTCCACCGGCGGTGGAAGCTCCGGCCGGCGCCGTCATCGGGCTGACGATCAGCCGCGGCCCTTCGACCCGTCCCATCCCCGACGTGGTCGGATTGGACGCGACGCTGGCACAAGAAATCCTGGAGGCCGGGGGGTTCGAAATCGGCCGAGTGGATTCGATAGCGGCATTATCGGATTTGGGTACCATCGTAGTTACTAGACCCGCAGCAGGCGTTGCACGGGCCCCTGGGGCCGACGTGCAGCTGGTGGTGAGTCAGGGGCCGGCCGTCGTACCGGTACCGAACGTGGTGGGGCTGGCACACCGGGAGGCGTGGGAGCGCCTCGAGGAAGCGGGGCTTCATGTGGGCCGAGTCATGGCCCGCCCGACCGACGCCGTGGAGCCAGGCCGCGTGGTGGAGCAACGACCGGCACCCGGCACGCGCGCGCCGATGGAAGGCCGCATCGATCTCATTTTTTCGCGGAAACGGAATCCATGAACCCGTGTATTGCGCCTAGCGTACTCAGTGCTGACCTGGGCAGACTCAGGGAGCAAGTTGAAGCGGCCGTGCGAGGAGGAGCTGAATGGATTCACGTGGACGTGATGGATGGCCACTTCGTTCCCGGAATCACCTTTGGTGCACCTATTATCTCGGCTCTACAAACCATAACCGATGTGCCGATAGACGTTCATTTAATGGTCGACCGGCCCGAGCGCTATGTCGAGGAATACGCTGCCGCCGGGGCTGATGTCTTCACCATTCACCCCGAAGCCACCGTCCACGTTCAACGACACTTGGCCGCCATCCGCGAGGCTGGCATGCAAGCGGGCCTGGCGCTCAACCCGGGAACACCCCTCTCGTTCCTCCAGGAAGTGGTGGACGACGTGGACCTGGTGCTGGTCATGTCGGTGAACCCCGGCTACGGCGGCCAGGCGTACCTACCTGCTTCCTCAGCCAAGATTGCCCGCGTCCGGGAACTGCTAACCCGCCGGGGGTGTTCGACCAAGTTAGAAGTAGACGGTGGAATAACCATCAACACCATCCGTGCCGCCTTCGAGGCAGGGGCTGATACTTTCGTCGCCGGTACGGCGGTCTTTGGAACTGATGATCCTGAAGCGGCGGTCAAGGCACTCCGTAGTGCCTGCGCCGTCCACGTTTGAGAGAACTGTAATGTCGAAACAATGGTTTGCGGTGGGACTGGTAGTACTGGTCATGGGAACTCTCACGGCCATGATGATTCGCTTCTCCCCGGACGCCGCGGTGTCGGTTGGGAGCAAGGCGCCCGATTTCCAGTTGATCGAGGCAGCCACTGGAGATTCCATTTCTCTGCGCGAGGAATACCTCGGCACGGTCACCCTGGTCAACATTTGGGCCACGTGGTGCGCACCGTGCCGGCTGGAAATGCCATCCATGCAGACTGCCTTCGAGGAACTCGGTGAGCGCGGGTTCCGTATCGCGGCGATCAGTATCGACGACAGCGATAGTGACAAGGTCGTGGCTTTCGGTGAAGAACTCGGCCTCACTTTCGACCTGCTGCACGACCAGAGCATGCGGGTTCAACTAACGTATCAAACCACGGGCGTGCCGGAGAGTTTCCTGCTCGACAAGAACGGAATCGTGGTCAAACGTGTAATCGGGTGGCATGATTGGAGCGCGCCGGCCAACAGGGGCTTGATCGAGCGGCTCCTGGACCAACCCGACTCCTGACATCCGAGGCCGCGACCGACGGTCACGGCCGCCTTCCCTCATGACCTGCATTCTCGGCATCGAAACCAGCTGCGACGAAACCTCCGCCGCGGTGCTGCGACCGGGCACACCAGATCCGCTCGCGAGCCTGGTGATTCTCTCCCAGGACGTACACCGGATTTTCGGCGGCGTGGTGCCTGAGCTGGCGAGCAGAGAACACCTGAAGTCTATCACCGCTGTCGTGGACCAAGCGGTGGCCGATGCCGGCATCTCTTCCGATAGCCTGACAGGAATAGCCGTGACGGCCGGCCCAGGATTGGTCGGCGCCCTGTTGGTCGGCGTCATGTACGGCAAGACCATGGCCTATGCGTTGGACGTCCCAGTACTCGGCGTCAACCATCTCGAAGGCCACCTGTTCGCCCCTACGCTCGAATTTCCCGACCTGAAGCCACCGTTCGTGAGCCTCTTGGTGAGCGGCGGACACACCATGCTGCTGGACGTTCGCGACTGGGGCGATTATCGCTTGCTCGGCCAGACCCTGGACGATGCCGCCGGTGAGGCGTTCGACAAGGTAGCCAAGATGCTCGACCTGGGATATCCAGGAGGTCCCGCCATCGAGCGTATCGCAGCCGAAGGTGACCCAGACCGGTTTAGCTTTCCGCGCCCAATGCTCAAGGACCTGAAGCGACCCGGGCCCAGGCGCTTCGCTTTCTCGTTCAGCGGGCTCAAGACCTCGGTACTGCGGGCGGTCCGCCAGAGTACCGATCTGGACGCCGACCGGGCCGACCTGGCACGTGGATTCCAGGACGCCGCCATCGAAACACTGGTAGAGAAAACGGCGTGTGCCGCGGAGGTATTAGGTTACTCCCAGGTCACTATCGGCGGTGGCGTCGCTTGTAACACTGCCCTGGCACAGCAGATGACCGGCCATCTCAGTGGATTGGCCACGGTAACAGTGGCCAGCCCCAAGCTGAACACAGACAACGCAGCGATGATCGCCGCGGTCGGTGCTTGGCGGCTTGCCCGGGGGGAGCGCAGTGGCTGGGACCTGGAACCGTCCGACCGGCTGCCTCTTTGCGATATGAATCCTCTATAGGACACAAAAAACGATGACGGTGTATCCCATCATATTCAATGTCGGCCCGCTCCAGATTACCGGGTACGGCATCATGATGATGATCGGCTTCCTAATGGGAGGCTGGCTGATAGGGTTGGAGCTCAAACGACGCGGGCTGCGAGAGGACTACGCCGGCGAAATAGTCGTGGCGGCAGTCATAGGCGGCATAGTGGGAGCCAAACTGTGGTACGTCTTCCTGATGGGAGACCCGCGGGCGCTGTTTTCTCGTGGGGGGCTCGTGTGGTATGGCGGGTTCCTCGGCGGCACTCTCGCAGTCATCCTGAACGGGCTCCGCCTGAAGGTACCGACCCGGTGGACGGCCCAGCTTATGGGACCACCGCTCGCCGCCGCCTACGCTCTCGGGCGAGTGGGGTGTTTCCTGGTCAACGACGACTACGGGCGTCCCACGGAGGTCGCCTGGGCCGTGAAGTTCCCACAAGGCATGCCCCCATCCACCGCAGGGAATATGGAACGGATGTTCGGCATCGCCATGCCACAGGGGATGGATCCAACCACGGTCCTGGCGGTGCATCCGACGCAGCTATACGAGGTTGGCGCCATGCTGGTGGCGTTCGCAATCTTGTGGGTGTTGCGTAAGCGGCAAGCCGGGACAGGCTGGCTGTTCGGCCTGTACCTAATGTTTGCCGGTGTCGAACGCTTCCTGATTGAATTTCTGCGCGCCAAGGATGACCGGATGTTCGGGGCCTTTACCCTGGCTCAAGCGACCAGCGTGGTACTGGTTTTGGTTGGAGCCTATATCCTGTCCGCGCTCTACAGTGCCAAGGAAATGGCGCCGGGGTCCTATCTGCAGGGGGGATAGAAGCAAGGGATAGGAGGGCTAAGAGGGAGAGACTGGCAGGCCCTCTCAGTCCTAGTCGCTGCGATCGGCCTTCTCGGCGACGTGGTCTTTGATCCGGGAAATCTCCGCT
>CAXMUQ010000156.1:0-3135 GCA_964196605.1 uncultured Acidimicrobiia bacterium | reverse complement strand
GCCGCCAGCTCCCGAGTGGGCGTGACCACCAAGGCCCTGGTAGCCCGCTTCGGGTGAGCGAGGATCTGATTCATGATTGGCAGCAGGAACGCCGCCGTCTTGCCGCTGCCGGTCATGGCGCAGGCGAGCACGTCCTTACCCGCTAGTCCGGGCGGAATGGCCTCGATCTGAATGGGCGTGGGCCGAACGAATCCAAGATCACTGATCCCGCGTTGGAGACTCGGGTGCAATTCCAGGTTGTTGAAGGGCACAAATATCCTATCGTCGTGGCGCGGCCTACCGACACTACTGTCGGCTAGCCGTACTCGTTGTTGCGCACTGATATGAAGGGAGTCCTGCGAAGCCGCCTGTGCGCTCTGGCGGTACCGGGTAGAAGGCCCGGCACCCAACGGGGAGAAGCTTAAGGGAGCGCCTGACTTCGCACAACCCGCTGGCATGGTCAAGCGGGGCCTATGCAGACCCCTTATGTTTGCTTATGGTCCCGATGTCGACACCCTAGCCCCACTCGCACACCGAGACGCCCTTGCCAAAACGCAACTATGGCTTCGAGAAGCGACAGAAGGAACTGGCGAAACAGCGGAAGCGTGAGGAGAAGCGCCAGCGCCGCGCCGAACGCAAGACTTCAGACGAGTTCGACCCGGATGTTGACCCCGACACAGATTCCGATACAAACCCCGACTCTCCGGATTCGCCCGCGGCACAACCGTAGCGATTCCAGGCAGTTCTCAGGCGGACTCCGGGAAGAGGACCGGGTTATCTTAAGCAACATCGTTTTTCGACCCAACCCTCTGGTGCTCCTTCCCGGCGCCATACCTGGCTTGGCCCCGTAACCGGAGCATTGCATGAGCGCCTTCAAACCGCAGCAACGTCACCTCGCTATCGGCGACCGGAACTTTCATTTCGTCTCCTATGAGGCGCATCCGCCCAATGAACGGCGCGGCGAAGTGGGCGGTCCCGCCATGTGGTACTTGATGGTGGAGGGTCGCCGGTGCGCCGCCCTGGCCTACGATCCGGCCCAGGACCTGGAAGAAGTGGACCGGGAATTGGAGGCGTGGGTACAGGAAAACGCCTTGGCCCCGGCCGAGGTAAGTCAGTAGGACGTTTATGGGGCGTTGAAGGCCACGTACGATCCCACAGGAGTGGGGTGCTTGATGAGCATTTCTCACCAATCAGTTGGCGAAGAGATTGCCAATAGTGTGAGCCACGGGGTTGGCTTCCTGGCGGTCCTCGCCGTGACGCCACTGCTGGTGCTTGGCGCTATCCCCCACGGCGCCGCGAGTGTCGTGGGTGTGAGCGTCTTCGCCGCGACCATGGCTGTCCTGTACCTCACTTCTACTCTCTACCACGCCTTCCCGCACTCACGGGCCAAGCGAATGCTCCGGGTGGTAGATCACGGGGCAATCTTTCTTCTCATCGCCGGCACCTACACACCTTTCATGCTCGGCATCATGCGTGGCGCGTGGGGTTGGGCGCTGTTCGGTACGGTGTGGGGCCTGGCGCTCGTGGGAGTTCTCTTCAAGGTGGTCGGCGGGCTGCGCTACCCGATAGTCTCCACGGCAGTTTATGTGGCGATGGGCTGGGTCGTGGTCGTAGCCATCCAGCCGCTGTGGCAGCGCATGCCGCAGGCGGGGCTCATGTGGCTGGTGGCCGGCGGCCTGGCCTATACCGGGGGAGTGGCGTTCTACGCCATGAAGCGAGTGCGCTACAGCCATTTTCTGTGGCACCTCTTTGTCCTTACCGGTACCACTTGCCATTTCTTCGCCGTGATGGGATACGCGTCCTAGCGGCTCCTGGCACAATTCGGCGCTAGCGCTCAACCGAGGAGGAACTCATGGCAATGTCGAGTCGCACGATCCAGCAAGGGTTAGTGGTGGGCCTCATCGGTTACGCTTCGGTCGCGGCGCTATATGCCGCTTTCGATTTCATCGCAGCACGCGGCGCACTCTACACTGTCGACCTGCTCGGTAAATCCGTGTTCGAGGGACTGCGCGACACCGCGGTCCTGGGTCTGCCCATGCAGCTCGACGTGACGGCAATCGTCTGGTACAGCGCGCTGCACCTCCTGATCTCGTTGGTCATAGGGTTGATCGTCACCGGACTCGTCGAGCAGGCCGAGCGACGACCATCACTGGCGCCGATGGTCCTGTTTACCATCGTGGCGGGGTTCGTCGTAACCATCGTGGCGGTGGGACTGCTGACCGACCCGATCCGTCCGCTGCTGCCCTGGTGGTCGATTGTGGTCGCCAACACACTCGCCGTGTTCTTCGCCGGCGGGTATCTACTCCACCAGCGGCCGGGTACCTGGCGCCGGCTCAGTCATTTCGCGGGCTGACGGCGTCTTCGACGCACTGCCAAGCGAACCGGCATGCGCCTTACATCCGGTGATAGAGTACGGCACATAAGGCTTCCCGCCATCGACGGCTTGATTTTCGACACAGAGAGCCTCTTGGGCAAGCCGTTCATGTTGTCTTTTCTCCGTTTTGCCAGCTGCCCGTTCTGTAACCTGCGAATACGAGAACTCGTTACCAGATACGACGAACTAGGCTGCGACTTCAGCATCGTGGCCGTGTTCGACTCGCCGTTGGACAACTTGATGCGTCATGTCCAACGACACAGAGCACCGTTTTCCATTCTGGCGGATGCGGACAACGCTTACTACAGGGCGTATGGTATCGAGCACTCCATCGTGGGGACCCTCAAGGGAATATTTTTGCGCATGCCCACGATGCTGAACGGGATGTTAGCCGGATATCTGCCGACCACGCTCAAAGGCAGTCTGACTACCATGCCGGCGGATTTCTTGATCGATCGCGAGGGTGTCATCCAGGTGACCCACTACGGCACAGACGACGGTGACCATCTGCCGTTTCATACGATGAAGGAATTTTCCCATCGGTAAGTTGATACCGTCGATGTTGCACGCCGGATCGGAATCGAGATGGAGAAAACCGCCGCTCTGTGCCTGCAGGTTGCCAAAATAGACTTCTTCAAGGCTATCAATCGGAGTAGAATTTCCGGTTGGTCTTGGCCTGCTCGACCAGTACGTCGCACGGGGCGAACCGAGGGCCGAACATGGCGGCCAGGCTTTGCAGTACGTCCACCACCCTCGCAGCTCCCAGCGTATCGATCACCCGC
>CAXMUQ010000155.1:0-3553 GCA_964196605.1 uncultured Acidimicrobiia bacterium | reverse complement strand
GTCGGCCCCGAGCTCGCGCGCGGTGCCTTGCGTGGCGGCAGCTCCCAGAACGTCGACGAGCACGTTGGTCGCCAGGTTGGAGCTGCGGACTATCATCCGCTCGGCCAATTCACGATAGGTGATGACTTCGCCTATCCTTTGATAGAGCGTACTGTCCGAATCGTCGTCGATAGTAAGCTGGTAGGCAGATCCGTCGACGATGGACCTGAACTCGTTCCGCAGGACCACGCTGTCGTCCCACGACACGACTCCGGCATCTACCTGGCGGGCCAGCTGGATGAGGATCGGCACTTTCATGGTGCTGGCGGCGTTCATCCTGGTGTCGGCATCGATCCAGATTGCCTGGCTGCCAGTTAGTGACACGAGCCCGACCGCTACTTCGGTGGAATCGGCCTCCAGCGAGATGCGGGCCCGAAGATCGCGCTCAAGATCCTGCCATCCGGTCTGATCCATGGCGCAGGCTCCAAGGGACGCGAGGACGACGAACACGGTTGGAGCAACTGATCGGTAAAGCATGATTGTGGTATTGTACGCATCCGGCTCGCGGGCGCCAAGATGCTCTGGTTGGTGAAACGACGTGCCGGCGTTACCCTTGAACCCGCCCCCAACACGTCCGACCCCCGGATGGAGACCCGCCAATGCCCCGCTCTCTCTCGCTCTTGCTAGTGCTCCTGGCCACCGCAGGCTCCGTAGCCGCGGCCCAGGAAGATCCAAATCTGGCACGCGCCAAGGCCGTCCTCGAACGATATCCATTGATCGACGGGCATAACGACCTCCCCTGGGCCATCAGGGAATACGACGACGCGCCGCACGACGTCCAGGCCTATGACATCACGCGGCGCACCCCGGGGCACACCGACATCGCCCGGCTGCGCCAGGGCATGGTGGGGGCACAGTTCTGGTCGGTCTACATACCCTCCGACCTGCAACCCGACGAGTTCGTGCGGGTGCAGTTGGAACAGATCGACATAGCCCGACAGGTGATCGACGCCTACCCGGAAACTTTCGCCCTGGCGGGGACCGCAGACGACGTCGAGCGGATCTTCAGGGAGGGCAAGATCGCCTCGTTGCTGGGTGTGGAAGGTGGCCACGCCATCGCCAACAGTCTTGGCGTGCTCCGGACATACTACGACCTGGGCGCCCGTTACATGACGCTGACCCACTGGCAGACGCTCGACTGGGTCGACGCCGCAACCGACGAACCGCGGCACGATGGACTCACCGCGTACGGGGAAGCGGTTGTGCGAGAGATGAACTGGCTGGGGATGCTGGTGGACCTGTCGCACGTCTCGGACGCCACGATGAGCGACGCGCTCGACGTCAGCGAAGCGCCCGTCATCTTTTCCCATTCATCGGCCAGGGCGCTGGCTGACGTACCGCGCAACGTCCCCGACGCCGTCCTCGAGCGCTTGCCGGCCAACGGCGGGGTAGTGATGGTCACGTTCGTTCCCGAATACCTCTCGCCCGACAGCACTGCCTCGGTGGCAACGGTGGCGGACCACATCGATCACATCCGCGACGTGGCCGGGATCGATCACGTCGGTATCGGCGGTGACTACGACGGTATCAGTCAGGAACCTGATGGGCTGGAGGACGTGTCCACTTATCCCGTGCTGTTCGCCGAGTTGGCCCGGCGCGGCTACTCGGATGAGGAGATGGCCAAGGTGGCCGGGGGCAACATCTTGCGGGCCATGCGGGCAGCCGAGGCAACGGCCACCCGTTTACAGGGCGAGCGGGGGGCGGCGGTAGTCACCATCGAAGAACTAGACGGCCCCGCAGAAAACTGACAGTAGAGCTAGAGACGGCTGGTCCGGGGCCGGTACCCGACCGCCGCATTGAGCCACCGCAGAAACGGTAGCATCACTGCCACATCGCCGGCGAGAGTGTAGGGCAGTCTCTTGCTCTCTACCTGTTTGTTGGTCAGCGGCCGGTGCACCGTGAACGACTTGTAGCGAAGCCACTTGGCCGCTGGGTGATCTTCGTCGAACCCGCGCGGCATTCGCTTTAGCATCGATTCTTCGCTGAGCGAACTGAACCGGCGCTTGAACTTGGCGCCACCAATGGTCTCCTCGAAACCCTCGAAATCCTCGGCTAACGCGTCGCGGATCTTCCTGAGCACCGGCCCCGAAGGCATCCAGATCCCTCCAGCCGAGAAGCAGCCGTCCGGGGCCAGGTGGAAGTAAATACCCGCCCCGCCACTCTCGGCGTCATGGCCCACCTTGCGGCCGGCGTCGGCGTGATAGAACCATACTCCCGCAGCGGTCTTGTAGGGCGACTTGTCCTTGGAAAAGCGGATATCCCGATTAATGCGGAACATGGAACGTTTGGGATCGCCGATGAACTCGGGAGCGACTTGGGCCAGCTGGACATCGAACTCTTCGATTAAATCGCGCATGGGGCCGCGGATTTCGTTCTCGTATTGCGGGCGGTGATCCTCGAACCAGTCTTTGCGATTGTTGCGCTTGAGGCCGCGGAAGAAGGTGAAGGCGGCGGGGCGGAATGGGAGGCCGCGGGAGGCGGGTGAGCGCTTTGGCTTGGTGACGGGATTGGGCATGGTCGACGGGGCTGAAGAGGGCTAAGAGGGGCTAAGAAGGCTAAGAGGGCTAAGAGGGAAAAGAGGGAAGTTACGGCGTCCTGAGTTGGCGGAGGTAGCGGTCGGCGAGTTGTTCCAATCGGTCATTTTCGTCCGCTCTGGCATTGAGCAATAGACGCTCAATATGAGGTTTGAGTTTCGGCTCGCCCCATACGTACCCGGTGGCCTCCTCGGCGCCGAGTTTGTCGCCAACGTCGGCGCCTTGGAGCAGGGCCCTGGCTGCGGCCGCGTCGTAATCGGGATCGTCGCGGGGCGGTAGGGGATAGCGGTGCCGTGGCGACGGCTCGCCGCCGGCGTCTTCGTTGACGAACGCTCGCGACATCAACCTGCTGTCCCCTGCCCCACCAGGTCCAGGAACCGTTCGGCCATACGTGGACCGGCGGCCTCGTCTTCGTGTTTGAAGAATACGAACACGCGATCCCAAGCTTGCTCCTCGATCCGGTCGGCCCACATCCGCAGATCCTCATCGCTGTAGTCGGCGCGTCTGAGGCGGAGATAGCCGAGGCTCCCGGTATGGACCAACGGAGGTGGCTCACCGTCGTCGGTGTCAGCCAGGCACAACGCACAACCGCGGTCCCGGAGCACGCCGGTCACGTCGTCGTTGAACCACGATGGGTGGCGGAATTCGAACGCCGCAGGTGCTCGCGGCGGGAGGAGGTCGAGGAACGTTTCCAGGCGCGGGAGATCCTTCTTGAGGTTGGGCGGGAGCTGAAAAAGAATCACCCCCAACAGCGGCCCCAATGTTCCCAGGGCGCGTAGTAAGTAAGCGGTCTCGTCGTCGGTCTCCTTGAGTCGCTTGAAGTGGGTTATGCGCCTGCTGGCCTTGATGGAGAACCTGAATTCCTCCGGCACCTGCGCAGCCCAGCCGTCGAGGACGCTTTCCTTGGGAAGCCGATAAAACGTGTTGTTGATCTCGACGGCCGGGAGCCGCTCGGCGTAATAGGCCAGCATGTCCGCGGC
>CAXMUQ010000154.1:0-5501 GCA_964196605.1 uncultured Acidimicrobiia bacterium | reverse complement strand
GGTGTTTTATAGGGAAATGTGGCGCTATGCCACGTTCGAAGAAGCCATCCTGTCCATCTACGGCAAGACGATCGAGCAACTGAGCGAAGAGTTTCGCTTTGCCATGATGCGCTACTATAACGAAATAATCGATGAACGCATGCCGTTGTCCGTGGCCGGAACCAAGGTGGCGGACCGCGCCA
Organism: uncultured Acidimicrobiia bacterium; assembly: GCA_964196605.1. GTDB lineage: Bacteria > Gemmatimonadota > Gemmatimonadetes > Gemmatimonadales > GWC2-71-9 > N074bin45. Next base: position 5,319 of record CAXMUQ010000154.1, on the reverse strand, counting down.
TCAACGCCACCTACGTGGCTGGGACCGCCAACGACGGTGGCCAGGTAGTCTACCTGGCTCCCAACAATGGCTACATCTCCATCTACTGGGAAGATCTGCGCTCAGGCAGGCGCGGCAAGGTCATCACTGGAGGACGCTCGGAGGACTACGAGACATTCCACCCGTTCTCTTCCCGGTTGGACGCCAGCCGTGAGGGGTATCTCCTGTTCTCGTCGCAACGTCACGAACGGGATGCCTTGGTCATATGGGACCTGGTCGAGGGGGACTTGTCCGGACGCTACCAGTTTGCCGACATCACGTCTGTTGTCTCGCCGAAATGGGCACCCGACGGCAATAGCATCTTCTTCAGTGGACTATCCGACGCCGGCATCTCGGACCTGTATCGTGTCTGGCTACCCGAAGGCCGGATCGAGCGACTGACCGATGATCTTTACCAGGATCTGGATCCGGTGCCCAGTCCGGACGGTACCAGGATGGTTTGGGCCTCCGATCGCACGGCCGGTGGCCTGGATGGCGCCAAGAACCTGTTCGTAATGGACCTGGATACCAGGGACATCCGGCAGGTTACTTACGGGATGTGGGTCGATGAAACACCGGTGTGGGCCGGGAACGGGAGGGTGTACTACGCTTCCGACCGAGACGGTATTCTCAACGTGTATTCCATTGACGAGTTCGGGGCGGGGCAGCGGGAGACATCCGCCTGGACCGGCGCGTTCGATCCCTCATACGTACCGGAGAAAGACGGGCTGGTTGTATCGGGCTACCACCGGGCATCCCTCAACGTCTACTTCCTGCCCCCAGACGCGGAAGCGGAACAGTTTACCTTCGCACCCCCAACCATGTTGGAGGAGCACAGTCGCTGGCAATGGCCCACCAGCGAAGAGACGGAAGAGATGGCCCTGGAGAGTTCTCCATACGAGAGGAAAATGACCGTCGACATAGCCGCCGCGGAGGCGGTTGCCATTCCCGGTTTTGGCGCGGCCCAAGGGGCGGCGATCATGTTGAGTGACATGCTCAACGATGATGTAATCGTCGGGTCGATCTCCACCTATTCCGGCCCCAACATCACCGACATTTTCGACAACATCAACATCTCGGCGTATTACATCAACCGAAAGCGAAGGGTCAACTGGGGCGCGGGCGTGTTTCGGCGCAACGGAAACGCCTTCGAAGCCGGCAGCAGATTCGCCTCGTATGTCGAGAAAACAATGGGTGGTGTCGGATTGCTGAGCTATCCCTTGAACCGGTTCAACCGGGTCGAGGCACAGCTCCAAGTGGCGTACTCCGATCGCTTCGATTTCCTCCTGGCTCCGCGAGACCCGCGCCGCACCGGCATTATCGTCTCAAATTTCGTCAGCTTCATCCGGGACAATTCGCTGTGGACACCGGTCGGCCCCATCGACGGCGGGCGGCTCAACATCACCGCCGGCATCTCCAAGGACTTCACCAACGCCCGGTTCGACAGCTTCCTGCTCGCCGTGGACTGGCGGCGCTACTTCCGTATAGCCGGCAACACGGCCTATGCCATCCGGGTCCTCGGCTGGTACAGCGGCGGGGACAGGCCCACCCGGATCAACATTGGCGGCACTCACGCCATCCGCGGGTTTCCACTCTTCGGCGAAGTCACCGGCACCAAAGCGTGGATGATCAACAACGAACTGAGATTCCCCTTCCTCAGGTACCTGACCTTCGGCACGCCCGGAGGGCCGTTCCGCTTTCCCGCGCTGCAGGGCGCCCTCACGTTCGACTTGGGGCAAGCCGGCCTCCCCAATATTACCGGGCGGGGCGTCCTCGGTAGCGTCGGGGGTGGTCTGCGCTGGGGGCTCTGGCCCTTTGGCGTGGTGCGGATGGACATGGGGTACCGGTTCGGGTCCGGATTCCTCGCCTACGGGCTGCCTCCCAATTGGTGGGAGGGTGGCTATCTTCAGTTGTGGTTCGGTTTCGATTACTAGCCCTCGCTACGCATAACTACTGATGCTACAACGGTTTCGGCTTGACCGCCCGAGTCTGGTGTTCTATCTTGGCGTCTTGGCTGCGGGGTGCAGTTCCACCCCGGTAACTCTGGTGCCCGAGACAGCCCACCGAGTCGCGGCACAGGACGCCGTGGAGTGGTCTGCGGAGACGATGCTGACCGGGTACCAGTTACACCGGTTCAAATGGACCTTTTGGGATGGACGGGCCAGCGCCGGCGGCCGGGGCAGCGCCAGAATAGCCCCGCCCGATTCGCTGCGGTTCGATGCCGCCGGGCCCTTCAACTCGGGAGCCTTGGCGGGCATGGTGGTCGGCGGAGAAGCCGTGTGGACCGACCCGGCCGATGCCAAGGACACGCTGCTCGACGTCCTGGTCGCCGCCGACTACACGCCACTGTTCTGGGCCATGTTTGGCGTGGCCCGGCGGGGTGGCGCCGCTGACACTCTCACGGCCTTCACCGACGCTGGTGCTCGCGTATGGCAATACGCATCCGGACCAGATACCATCCAGTATGCCCGCCTGGACGGCGAAGAAACCAAATTCATCGCGATGGTCCGCCGGGCCGGCAAGTTGATCGGCCAGACCGAGACCCGCTTGGGGACTGATGGAACACTGGAATCCACACGATTGGTACGGCCTGATTCGTGGCTCAAGTTGGAGTTCTACCGGCACAGCGCTCCGGATTCCTTCCCTGTGGAAATCTGGAGCCCCGTTGCTCCTTAGCCTCGCCCTGGCCTCATGCTACGGATTCAGCGGCGGCGGCCTCCCACCCGATGTCAAGACCGTCGCCATCCTGCCGTTCGACAACCTCACCGCCGAGCCAACCCTAACCCAACAAGTCATGACTTCCGTCCGTGAGGCGGTCGAAAACAGACTGGGAATGCGGCCGGCCGGCGAAGACCAGGCGGACGCCATCGTGCGTGGGACCATCACCCGCTACGACCCCGACCTGCCGGTCGCTTTTCAGGGTGGCGTAGCCAACACCGTCGATGTTACCCGCCGGCTGGTTCGGTTGACGGTCACCGTGGAAATCTACGACCAGAACGCCGAGCGTACCTTGTGGGAGCGGAACGCCTTGACGGTCGAAGGTGACTACGAGACCGGACGGGAACAGGATGGAATCGACAAGGCCCTGAACCTGCTCGTCACCGACATTGTGGACGGAGCTCAGTCACAGTGGTAACGGTCCCGAGGCTGAACAACCGAGGTGCCAGCAACCGTGGCTGTCTGCTCCAGCTTCTGCTGTTTACGGTCGTCCTCTACTACGGGATCAACATCGGTGAGGTGGGGTACCGTTACATTAGGATGCAGGATGAGATGCGATCCCAGGCCCGCCTGGCTCCAGGCATCTCCGACGACGTCATCCTGCGCCGGCTGCGGGCCAAGGCCGATGAGTTGGGGCTTCCCCCCGAGGCGCAGCGAATCCGCATCACCAGGTCCGAACAGACCCAGCGCATTACTATCGAGTCGGGGTACGCCGAAACTATCGATCTTCCGTTCATCAATCACACGTTCGATCTCAACCCTCGTGCGGAAGCTCAACTCTGGATCGAATGACCACCAGTGACAAGATCAGGGCCCCGGCGGACGCCCTCGTTTGGCGTGATACGGTAGGTGGCCCGGTGGTCTTTACCAATGGTGTGTTCGACCTCCTCCATCCAGGACACGTCGAACTTCTCGAACAAGCTCGATCGTTCGGAGCTGCCTTGGTGGTTGGACTGAACACCGACGCTTCCGCCAGGCGCCTGGCCAAGGGGCCCGGCCGGCCTTTCGCCCCTGAGGCAGCGCGTGCCAGGGTCTTGGCGAGCCTTGCTGCTATCGACTGCGTCGTGCTGTTCGACGAGGACACGCCACGGGACCTGATAGCCCATCTTCGCCCCGACGTATTGGTAAAAGGCGCTGACTACACCGTTGACCAGATAGCCGGGGCCGACCTGGTGCTCGCCGCCGGTGGGCGCGTCGAACGCGTCTCTCTGGTAGAGCAATTCTCAACCACCGACCTAGTGGAGCGCATCCGTGCCACGCATTGACGATCGACGCAACGACCAACTCAGACCGCTGTCTCTCGAGCGCGGCGCCAATCCCTACGCCGAAGGTTCGTGTCTCATCCGGGCAGGCGGGACGCTGGTACATTGCACCGCCAGCGTCGAAGACAAGGCGCCACCATGGAAGAAGGGCACGGGAGAGGGCTGGGTCACCGCCGAGTACGCCATGTTGCCCAGGGCCACGTCTGAGCGCACCAACCGGGAACGCCGTGGGGCAGGGGGCCGGACTCAGGAAATCCAAAGACTCATCGGCCGGTCGCTGCGGGCGGCAATGCGCACGCTGGCCTTTGGAGAATTCACTATCCGTATCGACTGCGACGTCCTCCAGGCCGATGGCGGAACCCGCACCGCCTCCATCACTGGGGGCTGTGTGGCCCTGGCCGACGCTTGCAATTGGTTGAGCGCCGAGGCGAACATCGAGAACCCATTCGGCCAACTGGTCGCCGCCGTGTCGGTGGGCATGGTAGGTGGCGAGGCGATGCTCGATCTGGCATACGCGGAAGACAAGGACGCCGAGGTCGACGCCAACATCGTCATGGTCCACCCCGATCGATTCGTCGAGGTGCAGGGCACCGGCGAGGCCGGCACCTTTGCCAGGTCGGAGCTCACCACCATCCTCGACTTGGCTGAGTTGGGTATCCATCAGCTATTCAGTGAACAGGAGCGCGTGTTGGCCACATGAGGCTCCTGGTGGCCACGCGCAGCACCGGGAAACAGCGCGAGCTCAAACGCCTTTTTGCCGGCTCAGGCATCGAAGTCACCTTTCCCGATGACGTCGGCATATACCAAAGTCCCGAAGAAGACCTGCTCGAAGCATACGACAGCTTCGAAGCCAACGCGCGCCACAAGGCCGAGTATTTTGCCCGCAAGGCCAGGATGCCCACCGTGGCCGATGACTCGGGACTCGAAGTACTCGCCCTCGGCGGCGAGCCCGGCGTCCGCTCAAAACGATTCAGCGGATTCGACGGCCCTCCCGATACGGTCGACCAAGCCAACAACGACGAGCTCCTGCGCCGCCTGGCCGGCGCGCCGCCCGAACGCCGTGGCGCGCGCTACCGCTGCGTACTGGTGTATCTCTCCCGGCCCGACGCACTGGCTCGGCCGTTCGAGGGAACCTGCAACGGAAGGATTCTGGATCGACGGGACGGTGACCAGGGATTTGGCTACGACCCACTGTTCTACAGCGACGACCTGCACAAGCCTTTCGGGCGCGCCGGTGCGGAAGAGAAGGACGGCGTCAGTCATCGCGGCCGTGCCTTCCGGGCTCTGAAAGACTACCTGAAGCAAAGCCTCTCATCGTGAC
>CAXMUQ010000153.1:0-4894 GCA_964196605.1 uncultured Acidimicrobiia bacterium | reverse complement strand
GCGGCACGCTACTTCACCGATCGATACCAAGTGAACACCATCGATGGCGTGCGCATCCAGTACGATGAAGGATGGGGACTCCTCCGCGCGTCGAACACTCAGCCGGTTCTGGTCTTGCGATTCGAAGCAACCAATCAAGATGCCCTGGAGCGCTATCGCGGAGAAGTCATGAGCTGGCTGCGCGAGCAGGGCGTCGAGGTGTAACGCAGTGGTAAGGCGCGGCCGTGCCATAACCCTGACGGTGGCCTCGGTCGTGGCCCTCTTGTTCGTGGGTCGGCGTCTGAGCGTAATCCTCAGCGATTACTGGTTCGGCAACCTCATTTCTCCGGAAGCCGGCACCTTCCTTCTGCAGTTCCATCTTCTGCGAGCCGTCCTCGACGGCGCCGGGGTTCTGGTGGCCAGCACCTGGTTCATCGGCAACCTGTTTGTCGTCTACCGGGCATTGGGATCGGTTCAAGTCCCCCGGTTCGTAGCCAACGTCGAATTCCGCGAGACCCTCACCCCCAACGTTCTGCTCGGCATTGCGGTGGCGCTGGGAAGCCTGCTTGGTGTCATGATCGGGCTCAGCGTGTCCGAATGGTGGCCCGATCTGGCGCTGGCCTGGCAGGGAGTCGTGTTCGGGGTGGCCGATCCTCTGCTGGGGCAGGACCTGGGTGTGTACGTGGCCCAACTACCCTTGTGGCGTACGTTGCGGGGATTCTGTCTGGTCCTTGCCGTAGCCGGACTCCTTCTGGTGCTGGGGTTGTATGCCGCAATTGGTTCGGTGCGACTTGTCGAGGGGCGACCGGCTATTTCCGATCACGCCAGGGCCCACCTGGGGGCCTTGCTGGCAGCGCTGGCTCTCTGCCTGGCCTGGGGCTATGTCCTGTTGCCCTTCGAAATCGTGGCCGGCCTGCGTGGAGCAGCGACCGAGGGGTCATGGGCTATCCGGACCACGGCGATGCACGTACTGACAGGGACCGCCCTCACCGCAGCGGCCCTGTCGTTGATTTGGGCCGTGCGACCGAGGCACACGCTCATTCTGGCAACGTGGATCGTGCTGCCAGTGGCGTCGTTCATCGTCCAGGTTGTGCTGCCAGGAATGGCGGCCGGCGATAGTCAGGTGTATCGGCCGGCAGTGCGCCAGTCGTTGGAGCGCATGGCTTTTGCCCTGGAGCCGCTGGAAACTCGGCCAATGTCGTTCCCAGGCGGTGTTCCCGGGAGCATGCCGTTGATGGAGCCGTGGTCCCAATCAATGATTCGCCGGTTGATCGAGGTGGACTCGGCCCGCCTCCTGGGGACAGCCCCGGGAACCCTTACCACCCTCGGCGTGGACCGGTCGGTATGGCTCTCGGTGGCGCAATCGAACGGTGAGGTATCGATATCCGCCATTGCTGCGGACCGGACCACGGCCGCCGGCGGTGCCATGTCGTTTCAGGTGGCGGATACGGCGGCATACCCCTCCGTGTTGACTCTCGGTGTCCTCGATTCCACGGCCGGGGCTTCTTGGCCCGGAGCGCCCGACTACCACATAGGCATGGATGACGACGGTGTGCCCCTCGACGGCTTGGTTCGCCGGTTTGTGCTGGCGTGGGGCCTCCAGGTGGCGAGTCTGCTGGGCGACATTACCGACGGATCCAGGCTCACCTGGCATCGGGACCCGGTGGTTCGAGCCTCCCAGATGGCGCCGTTCGCCCATTGGGGTGACGTCCAGCCGGTTTGGGAAGAGGGGCGGCTCTGGTGGTTGGTGAGCGGGTTCATGCTGGGTCGATCGTTCCCCGGTGTCGAGCCGATGGGGTGGGGCGGCGGTATGTCCCGGATGATACAGCCAGGTTTTCTGGCGGTCATCGACGCCACCAGCAAGGCCACCAGCGTATACCTGGTACCGGAGGCCGGCGTGGTGGCCCAGAGTTGGGCGGCTCTGGCCGGCCCTATGGTGCAACCGGCGTCCGCAATCCCCTCTGGGCTGTTGGCGGCCTACCGCTACCCAATTTCACTGGCACAAGTCCAGGCTCGCGTGCTTAGCCGCCCGGAATGGAGAGTCGGGGTCCCCATTCGGGACCTGGGCGACGGGCGCCCCCGTTCGGGCGGTATTGACGTTGGCTGGCTGGCGCCGGGACAACCCGGATTCACCGCCGTGTATCACCACGGGTCTTCACGCCGACTGAGCGGGTTGTTTACTGGTCGCATGGCTGACGGCGTGCCCTTTCTTCGATTGACGCTAGTGGACAGTGTTGCCAGTGTCGGCACTCCGGCCTTGTTGCAGCAGCGCTGGGGCCGATTCCCATTGTTCGAGCAGATCCGGGACTCGGTTCGGCAGGAGGGGACCGACCTGGAACACGGCCGCGTGAAATACTCAATCGAGGAGGGCGGGGGCCTCGTGGCCCAAGCCCCCCACTATGCCGCCCGTGACGGTGCCCGAGCCAGGGTGGCGTGGTATAGTCTGGCGGCGGGTGAACGTCTGGGTGCGGGACGCACGCCCAGTGAGGGCTGGCGTAACCTGACAGGCGCCGGCGTCCCGGTTCCCCCAGGGAGCGGGCCCGGCACATCATTCGATGAGGCCCAGCGTTGGATGCGGGTGGCCGATTCGGCACTTATGGTGGGAGATTGGGAAACATTTGGACGGGCTTTCGGAGCCCTCCGTGAGTTGCTCCGGGAACCCGAACGGTGACCAGATCGTCTGTGCGATCTGGTTGCATTTCCTGCTTGCTTCCGCTCTCACCAACACGGTAGCTTCACGGGCTCCAAGTCAACCGGGGACCCTGTGAAGCGATCTCGATCCGTAGTGGTGGCCCTGGGTGGCAACGCGCTGGCCCCGCCGGGAAAACGCGCCAGTATTGGTGAACAGTTCAGCCATGCCCGGTCCAGTGTGGTCCCTTTGGTAGAGTTGGCTCGCAACGGCTGGCGCCTGGCGATCGTCCACGGGAACGGACCGCAGGTGGGTGATGCCCTGGTCCGAAACGAGCTGGCCAGGGACTTGGTAGAGCCGTTGCCCCTCGGCGTGCTGGTTGCAGCTACGGCGGGGTGGATCGGGTACATGTTGCAGCAGTCGTTGCAGAACGGTTTGGCTCAAGCCGGGGTGGATCGCCCGGTCGTTACGGTTGTGACCCAGACACTGGTCGACGGCGCCGATCCGCGACTAAAGCATCCGATCAAGCCCATCGGTTTGACTCTTACGGAAGAGCAGGCGGAAGTGCTGATCGCTCAAGGTGCGACGGTTGGACGGGATGGTGACGGCCGCTGCCGCCGGTTGGCGGCGAGCCCGGTCCCCACGGGTATTGTCGAAACTGACTTGGTCCAGCGGTTGGTGGAAGCCGGAGTAATCGTAATCGCCGCCGGGGGCGGTGGCCCACCGGTTGTTGCCAAGGACGGCTGTCTGGATGGCCGTGACGCGGTGGTCGACAAGGACTTGGTCGCCGCACTTTTGGCGCGGGACCTGGGAGCCGAGGCGCTCGTCATCCTGACCAATGTCGACGCGGTCTATCGTCGCTGGGGGACGCCGGATGCGGAGCCGATACGTAGCCTGAGTGTGGCACAGGCGGAGAGGTTGATTGCCGACGGGGAGTTGGACGAGGGTGGTATGTTGCCGAAGGTGCAGGCGGCGTTGGAGTTTGTCGGTACAGGAAACGGACGGGCCATTATCGCTCACCTCGATGACGGGGTGGCTGCGTTGAACGGCGAAACGGGAACCACAATCCAGAGGAGCTTGTGAACATTCACGAATACCAGGCGCGGGAGTTGTTCCGCCAAGCGGGCATTCCCGTACCTGACGGTGACGTAGCGGCCACGCCGGCAGAGGTCGAAGAGATCGCCCGTCGTATCGGCGGTGGTGTGGTCGTCAAGGCGCAGGTGCACGCCGGCGGCAGGGGCAAGGCGGGCGGGGTCAAGTTGGCACAGTCGCCCGAGGAGGCCCGTGCGGCGGCGGAGCAGATCCTGAAGTTGACCATCAAGGACCTCCCGGTCCAGAAAGTGTTGGTCGCTCCCATCGTCGATATCGCCAGCGAGTCGTACGTCGGCATGATTATGGATCGCGAAAGCCAGCGGCCGGTCATGATGGTCAGCCCTGCTGGTGGCATCGACATCGAGGAAGTGGCGGCGAAAACGCCGGAGAAAATCTTGAAGCTGGCGGTCGATCCCCGATACGGCCTGCTGTCACACCAGGCGATGGGTCTCGCATTCTTCTTGTATGATGACATCAAGCAGGTGCGTGCCGCCGCGCGGATCATGGAGCAGTTGTACGACGCCTTCATGACCAACGGGGCGTCGTTGGCCGAGATCAACCCGCTGATCACCACTCCCGCCGGAGAGGTGTTGGCGATCGATGCCAAGATTTCGCTCGACGACAACGTGGTGGAACGCCGGCCGGACCTCGAGGCGCTGCGCGACGAATCGGCCGAGGCGCCTTCGGAAGTCATGGCGCGGGAAGCGGGCCTGACGTTCATCAAACTCGACGGCGACGTCGGTTGCGTCGTCAACGGCGCCGGCTTGGCCATGGCCACCATGGATTTGGTCAAGTACTACGGCGGGGAGCCGGCCAATTTTCTGGATATTGGCGGAAGCTCCAACCCGGAGAAGGTCGTCAGTGCCCTGCGGATCATCACCATGGACACAAACGTAAAGGCCATCCTCTTCAATATTTTCGGAGGTATCACCCGCACCGACGACGTGGCCAACGGTATCGTGGCGGCGCTCGAGCAATTCTCGGTAGAAGTGCCAATCGTCATCCGCCTTACCGGAACCAACGAGGACCAGGCTCTCGCCATCCTGGATGGGGTAGGGATGACCGCTCTCAAGGACATGGACGAGGCCGTCCAGCAAGTGGTGCGGGTCGCACAGGAGGCGGCGTGAGCATCTTCATCAATCGGGAAACGAAACTGGTGGTGCAGGGCATCACCGGACGCGACGGTTCCTTTCA
>CAXMUQ010000152.1:0-5372 GCA_964196605.1 uncultured Acidimicrobiia bacterium | reverse complement strand
AACAGCACCGAATCCACCACCGAGAACATGGTAGTCGTCGCGCCGATGCCCAGGCCCAGGGTACCTACCGTGATGGCTAGGAACGCGGGCTGGCGAATCAGTGCTCGCACGGCCCGGCGAATGTCCGTCAACCACTTGCTCAGTCCGGCCGGGCCTGCCACCAGGCGGTTCCGGGGGGCAGCCGCGAGTCTTTCCAGAAAACCATCTCGTATTGAGTGAGCGGTGGCAATGACCAGGCGTCCAGCGACGCCCCAAAGCCCATTCCGGCCATGTGCAGCACTGAATCGGTCGACGTAGGTCGCCGTGAGGTCGGATCCGAACCGGCGGCGGAAGTCTGCCGGATATGCCATGAGCAAGAACTGGATGAGTCGTCGTACGGCGGCCTCGAGTCGAGAGTTCATGATGCGTCCCGCGCGGTGATGGCTAGTTGGCGGACCGCCTTGGATCCTGCCAGCTCTACCAGGCGGGCAGCCTCGCAGGCCAGTACCTGCCGGCCAAGTCTTGTCAGATGGTAGTAACGGCGCCTCTCGTCGTCGTGCCCGCTGTCCCGACCGGCCTCCGCTTCCTCGACAATGCCGTCCTCCAGCAGGCGACGCAGTCGGCGGTACAAAGGGCTCGGCTCCAGCACGATAGTACCATCGGTGGCCGTCTCAACGGCCTTGATGATGCCGTATCCGTGCCGGTCCTGGTCCGACAACGCCAGCAGGATGTGGAAGAAATCTGGCTTGAGCGGAACGAAGGTTTCTGGATCTGGTATCTGGGTCATAGTCTCTCCCTTGAGACCAATATACTATAGACCGTCGGTCCATACCAGGAGGCGTTCCGCTTTGCTTTCAGGCCGGTAGATTGAGCTGTTCCCCTCATCAAGCCAGCCATGAAGCCACCGTCACTGACACTCGGTCTCGAGGAAGAGTACCAGATCATCGATCCTGAGACCCGGGAACTCAAATCCTATATCTCCGAAATCCTGGGAGACGACCGGGTCACCATCCGTGAACTGAAGCCCGAGATGCACCAGTCGATCGTGGAGATAGGGACTCAGGTGTGTCGTACGCCGGCCCAGCTGCGGGAAGAGTTGGTGCGCTTGCGACGGATCGTGATCGACAAGACGGCGGAAAGTGGGTTGCGCATCGCGGCAGCGGGGAGCCATCCGTTTTCCTCTTGGTTGGCGCAAGACATAACCCCGCTCGATCGTTACGCCGGCGTACGCGAGGATCTTCAGGAGGTGGCACAGCAGACGTTGGTGTTCGGTATGCACGTACACGTAGGCATCGAGGATCGCGAATTCATGATCGATACCATGAACGTGGTCCGGTACTTCCTGCCCCACCTTCTGGCTTTGTCCACTAGTTCTCCGTTCTGGATGGGACGCAACACCGGACTCAAGTCCTACCGCAGCATCATCTGGAACAACTTTCCCCGCACGGGTATCCCGCGCACGTTCGAGTCCTGGTCTGAGTACGAGCAGTTGGTGGATACCATGGTCAAGACGGGCTCTATGGAGGAGGGATCCAAGATCTGGTGGGACCTCAGGCCCCACTGGAAATATCCGACCCTCGAATTCCGAGTCTGCGACATCTGCACGCGCGTGGACGAGGCCATATGTCTGGCGGCACTGTTTCAAGCGATAGTGGCGAAACTGTGGAAACTACGGCGGGACAATCTGACCTTCCGGTCCTACCCGCTCGATCTGATCCAGGAGAACAAGTGGCGGGCCGTCAGGTATGGGCTGGACGGGAAGCTGATCGACTTCGGCAAGCAACAGGAGATTCCGGCTCGCGACCTGATCCGCGAGATCGTCGAGTGGTTCGTCGATGACGTGGTTGATGATCTGGGAAGCCGGCGTGAGGTGGAGTATGCCCTGACGATTCTCGACGAAGGCACCAGCGCCGACCGGCAAGTGGCCGTGTTCGAGCGCACCGGCGACCTCAAGGCCGTGGTAGATCACCTAATTGCCGAAACTTCGGATGGAGTCGTGGGGTAGGCGAGTTGCCAGTGGCCCCTTTGGTTGTATGATTAGGCCTGCCTCGGACCGTCCCGAGTAACTCCCGACTGGACCAGAAAGGAAATCGCTCCACCATGGAAGCAGGACGTATCAACATCCTGTTGGTAGAAGACAACCCGGCCCACGCGGAACTGGTTACCCGCAGCCTGGAGGAAAACCGTACCGCGATACAAGTGCACCACGTGTCCGACGGCGAGGCCGCCATCGACTACCTCATGCGCCAGGGTCGGTTCAGCGATCCTGAAACCAGCCCGAGGCCCGAAGTGATCCTACTAGATCTCCGGCTCCCCAAGATCGATGGGCTCGAGGTCTTGCGCATCGTCAAGAGCACCGAAGGGCTTCAACGAATCCCCGTGGTCGTGCTTACCACGTCCGCCGCTGAACCAGACGTATCGAAGGCGTATGAGCTTCACGCCAACAGCTACCTCGTCAAGCCGGTCGACTACTCCAAGTTCACCCGTCTCATGCACCAACTGGGATTCTACTGGCTCGAATGGAACCAGCGACCCAACCTCTAGGCCGGTGTCCTGCCGGGGCATGACGGCCTCAACTCCATTGATGACATCCAAGGTCCGCCGCCGATTCACAGAAATCGCCGGTGAACCATCCGGGGCGTTCGTTGTGCGCGCCCCTGGCAGGGCCAACCTCATCGGCGAACACATCGACTACAATGACCTGCCGGTGCTGCCGATGGCTATCGATCGGCACATCATTCTCATGGCCCGGCCGCGACGGGACCGTACCGTACGGATCCACAACGTCGACCCTCGTTTCGAAAGCCTGACGTTCGAACTTTCCGACGACATCACCCCGGCTCCGCAAGGCGATTGGGGAAACTACGTCAGGGCAGCAGCCCAGGCTGTGTGCCAGGATTACCCCGGTGTTCAGGGTATCGATGCCGTCATAGGGTCTGACCTGCCTGCCGCGGCCGGCCTCAGCTCGTCGTCAGCTCTGGTTGTCGCCAGCGCCCTGGCGTTACTCCACGCCGGCGGTCTGCCCATCGACCGCGAAGCGCTGATGGGCCGGCTGGCCGAGGCCGAACGCTACGTCGGACTGCGGGGCGGGGGTATGGATCAGGCGATCTGCCTCGGCGGCCGGGCCGGCGCCGCCGCGCGCATCCGGTTCGATCCACTGGCCCTTGATACCGTTGATATTCCTCACGACTGGCGGTTCGTGGTAGCGTCCAGCCTGGTGCCCGCACGCAAGTCCGCCGAAGCCAGGGCGGTGTACAACCGCCGCACGGAGGAGTGCCGGCAGGCCGTCAAGGAGGTTGCCGAGCGCCTGGGGGTTCCGGTCGATATTGGATACCCTGCCTTGCTGGCCCGCTTCGACAACGAGGAACTCTTGGTGGTGGCCGGCGAACTCGAGGATCGCCAACTCGCCAGGCGGTTCCGCCACGTCGTTACCGAGGCTCGGCGGGTGGACCTGGCCGTGTCGGCACTCGCCGGCAGGAATCTGGCTGCCTTCGGCGAGTTGATGACTGCGTCGCACGCTTCGCTCAGGGACGACTATGAAGTGAGTTGCCCCGAACTCGACCAACTCGTTGACATTGCTACTCAGGGTGGAGCGGTAGGTGCGCGTCTGACCGGCGCTGGGTTGGGGGGCTGTGTCATCGGTTTGGGCACCGTCGAAACGATTCCGGCTCTACTGGCGAGACTCGACCGGGACTTCTACCGCGATCGGATGACCGGCGCCGACCTCGATGACGTTCGTTTCGTCGCCGTTCCCGGCGACGGGGCAACCATCACGACAATGTAGGGCGCCCTACCGCAGGCCGACTCTCGGCAGCAATCGGAACACCCCCAGTCCACTTAACAGCACGACGACGAACGCCATCGCCGCCGGCCCGGGCTGGCCGTAGATCAGGTAGCCCGTCCCGAACAGCGAGCCGTAAACGAAAGCGCACCCAAGGGCCCAACACGCCACAGCGGCTGAGAGGGTGCCGTCGCCGTCGGGCTGCACCTTGACCACTCGCTTCCATCCGTGTCCGAATGGTTTGATAGTGTCGTAGAAACGCTGCAACACGCTGGTGCCTTCCGGGGGCGTCAGGAAAGTGACGGTGAGCCAGCCCGCGGTGGTGATGCCGACGCCGATCACCAGGGCGGATGAGGCCGGCATAGGCGCCATGCCGATCGCCTGGTGCACGAACTGGAAGTAGACAGCCACGACGAAGGAAATCACCATCGCCGAGATTTCGCTCCAGGCGTTGATACGCCACCAGAACCATCGCAGGATGAAGACCAGGCCGGTCCCGGCCCCGATCTGCAGCAGAATCTGAAAGGCCTGAAGCGCGTTCGTCAGCCACAGGGACAAGGCCGAGGCGATCGCGATTAGAGCGACGGTCATTGCGCGGCCCACGGCGACGTAGTGTTGTTCGCTGCGATCGCCTGCAACGAATCGCCGGTAGTAGTCGTTGACGACGTACGACGCGCCCCAATTGAGGTGCGTGCTGATGGTGGACATGTACGCCGCGGCAAGGGATGCTACCACCAGGCCCAAGAGGCCGTGGGGGATGAACACGAGCATGGCGGGATATGCCAGGTCGTGTCGGATGATCGACGGGTCCAGGTGGGGGAACGCCACGGCGATCGAGTCTAGTGTCGGATAGACGATCAACGACGCGAGGGCGACGAGAATCCACGGCCATGGCCTCAGCGAGTAGTGGGCGATGTTGAACCACAATGTGGCGCCCATGGCGCCTTCTTCGCTGCGCGCGGCCAGCATTCGCTGCGCCTGGTAGCCGCCGCCGCCCGGTTCCGAACCGGGATACCAGGTGGCCCACCACTGGACGGCGAGGGGCACGATGAATATCGCCGCCGCCGAACGCCAATCAGTGAAGTCGGGCAGAAACGAGAGCTTCCCTTCGAGAGCGGGGTTCTGCAACAGACCGCTCAACCCGCCGACTTCAGGTATGGCCAGGGCATAGTAGGCTGCCGACACGGCTCCGATCATGGCTATCACGAACAGCATCAGGTCGGTGACGACGACGCCCCACAGGCCCGATGTGGCCGAATAGATGACGGTGACAGTTCCCGCGAGGACGACGACTTCCCACGGCTCCAGACCCAGGAGCACGCCACCGATCTTGATGGCCGCCAGCGTCACGGTGGCCATGATCATGATGTTGAAGAACACGCCGAGGTACAGTGCCCGGAAGCCGCGCAAGAAAGCAGCGGGTTTGCCGCCGTAGCGAAGTTCGTAGAACTCCATGTCGGTGAGCAGCCCGGAGCGACGCCACAACTTGGCGTAGAAGAACACCGTCAACATCCCCGTCACCAGGAATGCCCACCAGATCCAGTTGCCGCTTACCCCGTTGGTGCGGACAATGTCGGTGACCAGGTTGGGAGTGTCGGTCGAGAACGTCGTA
>CAXMUQ010000151.1:0-12273 GCA_964196605.1 uncultured Acidimicrobiia bacterium | reverse complement strand
CGTGACGCCCAGCGCCATGATCGGGACCAGGGCGCAGAAGAGGAGCAGCCCCATCATGCGCTGGGCTACCCGCGTCCGAAACAGTCCGGTGTTGGTCGTTTTCATGCGATCAATGTCGTCCTGGGTGGCACGACTGCTCTGTTACCGTGCGTCAGTCGAAAGGCAGGATCCGCCAAGCGGCTGGTGGATACTGCCGGAATCGGATGGTCAAGGTTGCAAGAGCGGTGCCCGGAATATCGTCCACGACGTTACTGGTAACTCTTTGTATTGTGGGTAGTTACGTGATCCAAACCGGGCCGGGATGGGGCCGACGATCCATGCGGCTACCGCAGACGGTGCCGCCCCGTTCAGATCGCCAGTGGACTAGTCTTTCTGGAGACGCTTGAGCAACTGGATCTGTCCCGCATGGTACAGGTCATGGGCGGCTACACCGTGGATGTGCTCGGCGTAGGTCCATTGGGATTCCGCCGCCTTGGCGTTCAGGCGATTGGCAGGGAAACCGGCGATCGCTTCTCGCAGGAGCCAGTGTTCCTCAACCAGAAGAGCGATATCCGCCTTGAGCGCTTTGGTGGTCGCAGGGGTGGGTGGTGAAGGCCAGTTGCTCGGCGAGCGCTCGAACTTGATCGTCATGTCCCGAGTCAGTCTGCGCCGAACTATGTACTTCCAGTAGGCGGTGTGAAGGACCAAGTCCCAGATGCTATGTCTCTCTGGCGCCGGGCGCCACAAGGCCACCTCCGGTGTCTGGCCCCGGAGGGCGCCACGCAAAGTGGTGCCGTGCCAGGCCTTGGTATCGAACGCCTGGTCGACGATGTCGAGGAGGAGCGCTATGGTGGGTGCAGGGGAGGTCACGATACCTTCCAGGTCAGTGTGGTTGTGTCCTCCCGCAATCTACGTGTGAGATGTACACCAGCCACTCATCACTGACCCTTGTGCCAGGCGATCAGCGGCATGTAGGACCGGGTCCGCTGAGCGGTCTCCTCGCTCCCCTCCCCAGCGTTCGTGCCCTTGCCCTTATCATCGTCCGGGTTCACCCCCAGACTTGTGGCCATTCTGTAACTTCTTTTGTCATAATAAATTATGTGACTCGCACCCCTGTGACCATATGATTCAATGGAGGAGGAGCGGGCCGGGCAACGGGCCCCTCATGCAGAATGCTATGCTCAGGGGCCTCGGGAGGGATGTCGGCGGGACGACTGATTGGATCGAGCTGGTGAAGAGAGAGCCTAGAACAGCCCGCTCCTCGTGGTATGCCACAGCTTGACCATGCGCTCGAAGCCGTCGTTGAGCGCTTCGGCCGACATCGGCGTGCCCGGCCCGGCGAGGGTCTCCCGCATCTCGTCGATGATCAGGGGGAACTCCCTTCGTCCCTTGACCAGCGGATCCTGGCCGATGGCCTCGACGATCAGCCGCAGTTTTTCCCGCTCCGATTCGTCATCCGGGACCTGGAACAGGTAGCTGGCAATGTCGAGTCCCTGATGGCACAGGGTGCCCAGCTTGTCCATGTGACGAGGTTTGGTGGACTCCTGAGAATCTAGCATTTTGCCTCCCGGTTTCGGTGCGAGACGGCATCAACGGGTCAATGTCCCCGGATCGGGTGAGTCAATCACCTCGGGGGCGTGACGCCGGTCACGTCCTCCGTCTCTCCCACTCCAAAGGGTCAAGTCCCGTGCCAGCAGGTCCTCATGCAACGAAAACCGTCATCGGTCTGTCCGACCCTATGACGCCTCGGCCTAGGTGGCCCCCCGGCGCTGCTCTCACGAGGACAGATGCTCCATGCCTGCTTTTGTCGGTCAGGTCCGAATCGCCGTGCGGTCACTCGGCCGCACCCCCGTAGTGACCATCGCCGCCGTGATCAGTCTGGCTCTCGGGCTCGGGGCCACCACGGCGGTATTCAGTGCCGTAAATGCCGCGCTGCTCGAGGGCCTGCCGTTTTACCGGCAGGACCGACTGGTATCGGTCTTCCGTACCACGCCTCACTTCCGTAACGGACCGTTTGCCCCGGCGAATTTTCTCGACCTTCGTGCCCAAACAGCGACGCTGTCGGCGCTGGGGGCGGTCGAGTACGGCACGGCACTTCTCAAGGAGACGGACGGCACTACCCAGGTGAGTGCCTACGGGGTCAGCGGCGACGTATTCCCGCTGCTGGGAGTGACTCCCATGCTTGGGCGGGTCATCGGCCCGGTGGACGAAGAGGCCGATCAGCCACTGGTAGCCATGGTGAGCGGGGAACTGTTCCACACCCGCTTTGGATCCGATCCGTCGTTGATCGGCCGTTCCGTGTTATTGGACGGGGAAGCGCACACCATTGTAGGCGTCCTTTCCGATGAGTTCCGCATTCCGCACCGGACGCAGAATCTTTCGAGCGATTTCTGGGTGCCGCTTCGTTTCACAGAAGAGCAGGCACGGCGTCGTAGAAACAACTATCTGCAGTTATTGGGGCGACTGGCTGACGGCCGGGCGGTGGCCGAAGCAGAGGCAGAGCTCGTCACGCTCATGGCCGGGATCGCGGACGCCTACCCTGAAGTCCGTGGCGAGTCCGTCAGGGCCGGCGTCATGCAGCGGGAGTCGGCTGGTCCGGTCCAGGCGCCTCTCCTTCTCATGCTGGGCGCGGTGGGACTGGTGTTGCTGATTGCCACGGCCAACGTTGCCAGCCTGCTCCTCGCGCGCGGCGCCGAACGTGGGCACGAGGTGGCCCTGCGGACCGCCCTGGGTGCGTCACGCAGTTCGATTGTGCGCGGGGTGTTGACGGAGAGCGGGGTCATCGCCGCCGCCGGGGTTGCTCTTGGTCTGGGGATCGCGTGGCTCAGCGTTGGAGCGATCGGTGCCCTCGGTGCCCGCATCTTCCCTCAACTCGAAGGCTTGGCCCTCGACGGCCGGGTAGTCGCATTCGCGGTGACCATCACCGCCCTGGTGGCTATCTGGTGCGGCATCATCCCCGCATGGCACATCGCCAAGAGCAATCCCCAGGATGCCCTCAGGAGCGGCACTCGGGCCGGTATCGCCCGATCGCACCATCGCTTCCTGCGGGGGCTGGTCGTCACCGAGGTGGCCGTCTCCGCGCTCCTCCTGCTGGGCGCCGGCCTGCTCGTCCGGAGTTTTCTCGGTCTGCTCGAGCGGAGTCCCGGGTTCGATTCGGGTTCGCTGCTGACCATGGTCGTGGACGTCTCCCCGGAGCGGTACACCGATGTCGACGCCGTCCGCGGGTTCCTCCTTCCGGGTCTCGAGGCCGTTCGCCACCTGCCCGGGGTGGAGGATGTCGGGATCATTTCCCGGGTGCCGTACATCAACTGGGGCAACAACTTCAACATCAGGTACGAGGGCGTTCCCGGTGACGATCCCACCCAGTTGCCGTTGACGGAGAGCCGGGTGATCACGCCGAGTTTCTTCAACACGTTCGAGATGACTCTCCTGCGGGGACGGGTGTTCACCGACCAGGATGGAACTCTGGAGGATTCACCGCCGCTGGTCGTGGTCAACGAGGCACTCGTCAAGCGGGACTTCCCCGACGGGAAAGTCATCGGCAAGCGATTCCACACGGGTGACACCTTCGCCACCATCATTGGGGTCGTGGCCGACATCCGCAACGTGGGCCCCATCCGTGACCCGGCACCCGAGGTCTATTGGAATATCACCCAAGGGAATAGCAGCTGGACCCGGTTCCCTTTGGTCGTGCGGTCCGGAACGACACCGACCGGTCAAGCGCGCGCCATCACCGCTGCTCTCAGGTCGATTGACCCCGATATGGCGGTCACCAGGGTCCTCTCCATGGACGACGCCATCGAGCGGTCAATGGGACGGCAGCGCTTCTTCATGCTGTTGCTTGGGAGTTTCGCTGGAGTGGCGCTGGTGCTCAGCGTGACAGGACTCTACGGTGTCATCAGCTACGCGGTGGCCCGCCGTACCCGCGAACTGGGCATCCGGGCCGCGCTCGGGTCCACCCGGGGCCGGACCATCGGACTGGTCCTGCGCGACGCCGTGACGCTGGCGCTGGTGGGTCTTGTGGTAGGCGCTGCGGCGGGTGCTGGTCTGACACGGCTGCTCACCGGTATGCTCTACGGTGTCTCTCCGATGAACCCAATGGTCTGGGGTCTGGCGCTGGCGACACTCTTCACCACCGCGGTGATAGCGTCGTACATCCCGGCGTTGCGAGCCGCGCGGGTCGATCCCCTCGAGGCGATCAGGCACGAGTGACGGCGCCGTACTCTATGTGCAGTCCTAGGCCTAGTCCGCCGGGCTCCTAGGATTTGAGTACCAACGCCGCCGCGGTCAGACCCAGGAACAGGCACACGAGCCACAAGACCGCGGGGTTGAACGAGAAGAGTGTGGTCCCGAGAATCGGTCCCAAGACGAGGCCGACACCCCAGGTCAGGCCGAAGGCTCCCTGGTAGCGTCCCCTCTGTTCCGCCGGCGCCAGCACCGATACGTAGGACACTGCGACGGGTGCATTGACGATTTCTCCCATGGTCCAGATCACCACCGTCATTGCCAGCAACGGCGCAGTATGCGCGAAGACGGTCAAGCCGAAACCTATGCCCATGATCGCGTAGCCGAAGGCGATCACGCGCCGGGCGGGCCGCTTGCGCGTGATGAGGGTCATGGGGAGTTCGAACAGCAACACCAGGAGGCCATTCAATGACAAAAGGGCGCCATAGGTTGCGCTCGAGTGCCCCCAGGCCTTGACCTGCAGTGCCCAGCCTGACGACGGCTGGAAGAGGATGATGACTATCAGGGTTGCGCCGGCGAGGAATCGCAGGAACGCCCGGTCTTGCAGGATTATGCGCCACGACTCTGTAAGGCCGACGTTCTCGGAAGTGCGCCGGCCTTCCGGAAGCGCCACCGCCGCCAAGGTGCCGAACAGGACACAGGTCAGCGCGTCTCCATAGAACAGCCACCCAAACGAACGCTCGGCTAGCAGACCACCCACGGCCGGTCCCAACATGAACCCGAGATTGATGGCCATGCGGTAAGCCGCGAAAACCGTGACACGTTCTCCGGGTTCGGACAAGTCGATGAGGAGAGCGGCCGCCGCCGGCCGGTACAATTCGGCGGTGGCACCAACCAGGAAGGTCATCACCATGATGGCCCACAAGGCGTCCTGGTGGTACAACAACACTAAGGCCCCCGCAGCCGAGTACATGGAAATGACGATGGTCGTGCGGCGACCTAGTCGGTCGGCCAGGTGTCCGCCCACGGTGGCAGCGGCCATCTGTCCCAGCCCGTACATGGCCAGGGCCAGTCCTGCCTCTGGGCCGCTGTACCCCTTGTCGGTGAGATAGAGAACCAGAAATACCAGCACGAAGGAACCGAATCGGTTGACGAAGGTGCCGGCGAACAACACCCAGGCGGCTGGGGGCAGCTCTCGGATGGTGGGCAGGATGTCGCGCGGCTGGGTCATGCGTGGAGTAGTACTGGAGGTCGGGCGAAGTCAGCGGCGGAACAAGTACGCCAATTTCAGGAAGAACCCATCCGCCGACCGCGACAGGTCGGAGAAACCGAACGTAGTCAGCCCCTGCATGGTGGAACCATAGCCGAGGAACGCGACGGTTCCGGGACTCGGTTCGAAGGATGCGAGGAAATCGACCTGAAATCCGTTGAACTCGGATGGCTGGGTCGGGATGCCCGCAATGCTGAGCGGGTCGCCCGCGACGGCGCTCTGGAGCCCATCCTGCCGTTGGGATCGGTATTCCCCGATCACCCTGAAGAACAGTGCCTGGGTGGGTTGGTAGACGACTCTGAGGCGTGGGATGATGGTACGGGCAAATTCGCTATCGTCCCTCTGGCGCCAGATCCGTGATATCGCCAGAGACGCATCGAGGCGGATCGACCGAGTGGGGCGCAGTTCGAGACCAAACGAGCCGCGCAGTTCCCTGCCAGGCGATCCCTCGGCGAAGATGGGGACCTCGCCGTATTGCATCGTCAACGCGGCGTTGAATGCCTTGAACGTCGGAGTGGTGAATCCCAGGGTCGCGTTGAAGAGGTCGTCGAGGTTCGGTGGCGGTGCATAGGGTGACGATGTTCCATTGCGATCGACCGTGTAGTCGCTGTAGGCGGCGGGATTGAACGTCACGAAGTTGCGGGTCAACTCGGAGGTGATGCCCCAGTCGCCCCTAAACCGAAAATTTAGGTTGATGCTCTCGCCACCCTCGATGGGCGATTCCACACCGAAGCCGCGGTAGGACCAGATCCGGCGGGGTCCGAAGAAGGTGGTGAAGTTCTCCAGCAGTGCGCCCCGAGCGCCGTAGAACGACAGGCGGTTGAACAGGCTCCCGTTGACTATGTTGTTGCGGTTGACGAAACCGGCACGCGCCTGGAAGCCGGTGCCAATGCCGGTAATCTTGTAGTTGAATCCCCAGGTCCGCCCCGTCCGGTCGAAGGTGATTTCGGTAATCGCGGCCGTGGTCTTCTCACCGCCGTCTCCGGTCCATGAGGCGCCGACCTGCGCTTCTACAAAATAGAGTTTGCCGAACAGGATACGGGCGTCCGCGGCTGCGACCCGATTGGACTTGTCTCCCTGGTCGAACGTGGTGACGGTGGCTCCCACGGTTGATCCCGTACCGACGTCGTGCCGTACCCGGGCAATGTTGAACCAGGCGTTTCCGTCCGGAAGGTCGTCCACGGCCGTGAGGTACGCCACGTTCGTGGCCCCCAGCTTGCCGCTTACCTTGCCGCCAAGGTGCGGGTTGAGGATCCGCCGCGTGTACACCAGTTGGTTGGGCGTGGCGAAGAGCTCGATTCCCTCGAGAAAGAAGGGACGCTTCTCTGGAAAGAACAAGGCAAACCGTTCGTTCACGGTCACCTGGCCTACGTCCGATTCGACCTGGCTGAAGTCGGGATTGACCGTGGCATCTAGCGAGACGGCCTTCATGCCCATTCGGAGGTTTACGCCTACGTCCGGATTAGGATTCTCCCGCTGGAACCGGCCGTTGGCATCGGGGAATCCGTTGGAGGTCACCGTCAGGAACGGCTGCGCCTCGAGTACCACTCCACGTTCGAGATCGTGCAACCCGGTGATGGTGCCCGACTGGGCCAGAAAGCTGGAATTGGCTCGGCGGACATCGGTCCAGGTGTCCTCGTACCCGGTCCGTTGAGTGAATCGGGTGACGTTGAGGCCACAGGTCTGAATCGGGGCATTGGGGAAGCGTAGACTTTTGAACGGAATACGAATCTCCACCTGATAGCCGTCGTCGGTGAGCTGACCCTTCGACTGGAAGATGTAGTCGGGGTTCCGGTCGATGTTGCCGCCGAACGCGGAGCCGGCGTTGCCAGTGCCCTCGCTACGGACCCCGTCTTCCTGGTTGCCGTACGGATTGACTCCGAAAAAGAACGCCCTGCGCTGGTCGTTGAATGTGTCCAGGTAGATGGTGACCCTGTCGTTATTATCCAGCCGGTCCCGATCTGATACGGTAACGCGTACCGACGACGGGTCGTCGTGGGCGATGACGCCGAAGTGTATGGCGCTGGGGGAATACCAGACGAGCACCTCGGTTTGCAGCTCGGCCGGCCGTCCATCAACGGGTTGATACTGATGGAATCCGGTCAGGCGAACTGCCTGGGCCCAGGCGGGTTCGTCCAGTTGACCGTCGATCGAGATCTCAGCATCGTGCCGGGGGATGTTCACGGCCGCCGTATCAGAGCCTAACGCCACGCCCTGGCTCAGTGGCGCGGCTCCCTGCAGCAAGAGGGCTAGCGTCAGCACGCCGGGCGGTTGCTCGACTGATAGGGATCGTTCACGAGTGGACCTCTTGTGCGATAGCGCTCCGGAAAGGAAACCTTTCCCGGATTTGCTACGTTGTTGGCCGTCGGGGAGTTACGCACCGGGCGGACCTGGAGTCCGAACTCGCACTTTCTCGATCCCTGATGCTGCCATACCTTATATCCTTAGGTCGGTTGCGGCAAATCTGGAGTACCGCGGGGAGTCGATATGTCCAAGTTGAACGATTCACGAGGGTGGGCTACCAGAAGAGGGTTTCTGGGGCTGTGCGCTGGGGTGGCGCTTGGCGTCGTCGGCGGAACCCGGCAGGGATGGGCCTGGGGCACGCGTTCGCCGCGGCCGTTGCCCCCGGAGGGGTGTCACGGGTTTTCGGAAACGCCTCCGCAAACCGAACATCCTGAACCGCGCCCCGGTATCGATGCCTCTCGTGTTCTCACCCATGACGAATTGGCCGACGCCCCGCACGCCATCCCGACATTCGACAAGATTCGTGAAATCCCCGAAATCGCCGACGGCATCTTCTGCCACTGCGGCTGTGCGGCCCTGCCAGGGTACCGGTCGCTGCTCGTCTGCTATGAGGACCCGGGCATGGCCAAGTGGTGTGAGATCTGTCAGGGCGAAGGCAACCTGACCTATCGGTTGCACAAGGCCGGCAAGTCACTGGATCAAATTCGAGTAGCCATCGACGCCAAGTTCGGCTGAGCCGTTCGATTACCGTTCCGTATTCTTATTCCACTGGAGATTGCATGCACGTTCGAGGAATCGTCGTGTTGGGTGCGGCCATGGCTGGGCTGACGGGCACCGTCAACGCTCAAATCAAGGCCAGTGCCCACGGAGTCGCCGCTCAGACCGTAGACGGTACCACCATCACCATCGAGTACTTCCGGCCGCAAGTGCGCGACCGCGACCCGATCTTCGGTGGTGAGGTTCACTGGGGTGAGGTATGGACCCCTGGCGCCAACTGGGCTACTACTGTCGAGGTGGACAAGGGGATCGAACTCAACGGAAACACTGTTCCTGCGGGCAAGTACTCTCTATGGATGATCGTTCAGCCCGATGAGTGGACCGTGGTGCTGGACCCTACTTCGAGACTGTTCCACACCAACAGGCCCGATTCGAGCGACGCCCAGATTCGATTCACCGTGGTGCCTGAAGAGCGGGCCCACCAAGAGATTCTGACGTTTTCCTTCCCCGAGGTGTCTGCCACCGGGGGGATCATGGCCCTGCACTGGGCCACCACATATGTTCCGCTCAGTTTCGCTGTCCAAACATCACGCGAGATCACCTTCGCCGCCGATAAGGCAGCGCCCTACATCGGATCATACTCATGGACTTGGGTCAGCCCTGACCCCAGTGCTGTGCCACCACCGGCGGCCTTTGAGGTGTTCTACGAAGACGGCCACCTCATGGCTACGCTCGATCCGGCACCATTCGAGGCGCTCGAGCGTATGATCTTGATCGACGTTGCCGACGACTGGTTCATCATCGGCAGCACCAAGAACGGCAAGCTGTTCGACATGGTTACCGACGTTACTCTCGAGTTCAGCGTCGAATCGGGTGAGGCCGGTGCGCTGGAGCTGCGAGGCCCGACCGACAACGTGATGGCTACCGGAGTGCGAAAAGACGGTTCATAGCAGTTGGTTCTTTCTTCCAGGAGACGTTCCATGTCCGTTCGTATCTCTTCCGCGCTACTGGCGGCGTTTGCCGCAACTCTGCTGGTTCCGGTACCGGGCGCCACCCAAGTCCGCGCCAGCGAGTTGGGAACCGTGGGCCAGACCATCGACGGGACGGTCATCGCCATCGAGTACAGCCGGCCCAAGGCACGGGGCCGGGACTCACTGTTCGGCGGCGTGGTGCACTGGGGCGAGCACTGGACGCCTGGCGCCAACTGGGCCACGACTTTCGAGGTCAGCCGGGACGTCCACCTCAACGGCCATCCCGTAGCGGCAGGGAAGTATTCTGTTTGGATGGTGGTCCAGCCTGAGGAATGGGTCATCTACCTCGATCCGCACGCCCGCACTTTCCATACAGATGTTCCCGATTCCACGGCGGCGCAGATTCGCTTTGCAGTGGTGCCGGAGGAGCGCCCGTTCCTGGAGACCATGACAATGTGGTTCCCAGAAGTCACGGCCACCGGCGCTACGCTGGGCACGCAGTGGGGTACCACATACGTCCCCATGAAAATCACGGTAGAGCCGTCGCGCCCCATGACCATCGCGGCCGAAACGGCGGAAGCATATCTGGGTACTTACCAGCTAACCTGGACGCCCGACCCCAACAGCGAGGCAAGTGAGGCAGGTGGTCCGAGAGAGGCTGAGCTCAAGGTCTACTATGAGAATGGGTCCATGATGGCCAGGATGGACGCGGGGCCGCCGTGGTTCCGCCAGTTGGTGCTGATCGAGATCGCCGACGACTGGTTCAATCCTGGCATCCTGGACGAGGACGGCCAACTTTACGACGTGATGGCCGGCCTGACGTTGGAGTTCGACATGGATTCAGGTCACGCCAAGGGGTTCGATCTTCGGTGGATTACCGATGAGGTTATTGCTTCAGCCGAGCGACAAGACTCCATGTAACCCTCAACGTGTATTGGTATTGGCCAAGGCCCCGCCCGGACATTGTTCGAGTGGGGCCTCTTGTTACCCCTTGCCATCCGCCGACGTGTGCGACAACGTGTCGGGTCGAACCCACCATAATCCGAAGGGCGTACACATGAGGGCCTTTTGTCTCCTCGGCATGCTCTTGGTCTGTGCCGGCCCCGTATCGGCACAACCGCAACCTACTCCGGTGCAGGGTCTGGCCTACGACGTCCCTTTTTTCCCCGGGACGGCCTACGACCCCTCAATACCCACGCCAGAAGACCTGCTTGGCTTCATGCCGGGGGAGCGGGCCGCCTTTCCGCACGAGATCGAACTGGCGATCCTTGCGTGGGGCGAGAGCAGCCCACGGGTGACCGTAGTGGAATACGCCCGGAGTCACGAGGGCCGGGCGCTGTACTACGCCATCATCACTTCACCGGCAAACCACGCCCGCATAGACTCCATCCGGTCGGGACTGGCCCGGCTGGCCGACCCCCGCGGATTGGACAGCGGCGAGGCGGAAGCGCTCATCACCGGGCTCCCCGGAACCGCCTGGTTGGCCTATTCGATCCACGGTGACGAGACGTCCGGTGCCGACGCCGCGCTGGCCGTCATCTACCATCTCGCGGCTGCCCAGGGAGACCCGGTCGAGGGCATGCTCGACGATCTGGTGGTCCTGATCGACCCGATGATGAATCCCGATGGCCGTAACAGGTTCTTGCAACAGATCGCGGAACATCGAGGCACCCAACCCAACGTCGACGACCAGTCGTTGCTCCATGCCGGGTACTGGCCGTGGGGCCGCACCAACCACTACGGTTTCGATCTGAATCGCGATTGGATTCTGGGTGTCAATCCCGAAACCAAGGGGCGCATACGGGAGGCGTCCCTGTGGCACCCACTCCTGTTCGTCGACGCCCACGAGATGGGTTCGCAGGACACGTACCTGTTCTCGCCACAACGAGACCCGCGCAATCCGCACGTTCCCTCCAATCGAGACAAGTGGGGCAGGTTGTTCGCCGAGGAACAGTCCCAAGCGTTCGACGCCTATGGTTGGGCCTATTACACCGGTGAGTGGAACGAGGGTTGGTATCCTGGGTACTCGGACGTGTGGGGCGAGTTCCGCGGCGCGGTCGGTATCCTTTACGAACAGGCCGGGTTCGCCGAAGACGGCGTACGCCGCCCCGGGGGTGCCGTCCACACTTATCGAGAGGCGGTACACCATCAGGCGGTCAGCAGTATCGCCAACCTGATGACGCTCCAGGACAACGTAGCCGACATACGACGAGATATCCTGGCCGAAAGACGTGCCGCGGTGAGCGCTGACGGACCCTTTGCCAAGCGCACCTTCGCTGTCCTTCCGACCAGCAACCGGAGCAGGCTTCGCGGGTTCGTCGATCTGATGGAGTTGCAAGGCTTCGAATACTACCTGACCACTACTGACTTCCGTGCTTCAGGGACGGACCAGCTGGGATAGACTTTTCAAGGTCGCATCATTCCCGCGGGCACCATCTTGATTCCCAATCGCCAGCCTGAGGGTCACCAGGTGGCGACGATGTTGGAGTTCGACACCAGAATGTCGCCGGACTATGTGGAGCGCGAGCGGAAGGCCATCGTGCGCACAGGCTCGAGCACCATCTACGACGTGACCGCTTGGAGTATCACAATGATGCAGGGGCTCGAGGCGCTCACGCTGGACACGGGTCTTCCCTCCTCGGTGGAGGCGTACCAAGAGGCTGCTGCGGCTGCCACTACGGCAGCGACGGGAAACGTAGTCGCCTGGGGTATTGACGGCGGCGACGATGCCTCGGTCTCGGTAGCGGCCCGTCTCATGGAAATCGGCGTCGAAGTAAGGCTGGCGGAGCGGGCGTTTGAACTGGCTGGCGTCGAGCTGCCGCGCGGGTCGCTGGTGATTCTCCGCAACGACAACCGGTCCTTCGACGGCGATCTCAAGGGGACCATACGAGAGGTGGCGGTAGAAGC
>CAXMUQ010000150.1:0-7467 GCA_964196605.1 uncultured Acidimicrobiia bacterium | reverse complement strand
TGAGTCCCGAGCAGATCGATGGACAGGGCGTAGACCACCGCACCGACCTGTGGTCCCTCGGCGTGATTCTGTACCAGCTGTTGACCAAGGAACGTCCCTTCGCCGGCGACGTCGAGCCGGCGGTGATGTACGCCATCATCAACAAGCAGCCGGCACCGCTGACCCAGTATCGCAGTGGCGTGCCGGATGCCCTCGACGAGATCGTCAATCGCTGCCTCGAAAAGGTGCCGGACGACCGGTACCATTCCGCCACGGATCTGGCGGCCGAACTGGGCTCGGTACTCGGCTCGACAACGCCATCAGCTGCGCCAGCCCGTCCCCGGTCCCGGGCTCAGAAGCGCAAACAACTATTCGCAGGGGTGGCCGCATCTCTGGTGCTTGCCATCGCGGCGGTCGTGGCGTTTTCCTCCCGCACTTCTGGCGCCGCCGGTTCGCTGGATGACAGTGTATGGGCGGTGGTGCCGTTCACCATCCGTGGTGCGCCCGAGTTCGACTACCTGGGTGAGGGAATGGTCGATCTAATGAGCGCCAAGCTCGCCGGCACCGGGGCCGGCGGCCTGACCACGGTGAATCCTAGGGCGGTCATCTCCCTCGTCAACACTCAAGAGATCGACATCGCCGATCCGGCGGCTGGCAGGGAGATCGCCCAGGCGCTGGCTGCCGGACGCTACGTTACCGGTCAGATCACCGAGGTGGGAGGACGCATTACCCTCACCGCCTATCTGTACAGTACAAAGGAAGAGGACACACTTCTCCGCCAGGCCACCGTCGAGGGGACGGCCAACGACCTATTCGACGTGATCGACCAAGCGGTGGCTGAGCTTCTGGTAGGCAACTCGTCGAATGGGTCCGACCGGCTGCAATCGCTGGCCGCTGCTACCTCGGCATCGTTGCCGGCCACCAAAGCTTACCTGGAGGGGGAGCATCTCCTTCGGGGTGGCCAATACCGCGAAGCCGCGGCCGCGTACGATCGTGCCGTCGAAATGGACTCAGCGTTTGCCCTGGCGTACTACCGCAAGAGCATTGCGGCCGACTGGATCGATGCATACGACGTTCGCTCTTCTGCCGACAAGGCGATGGAGTTCGCCGACGAGCTGTCGCCACGAGACCGGAGCTTGCTCGAAGCGCTCCGCCTCAGGCGCCACGGGCTCAACGACGAGGCCGAGCAGGCCTATCGAAGTCACCTGCATCAGTACCCCGACGAAGTCGAAGCCCTGGTGCAACTTGGCGAGGTGTTGTTCCACGACAACCCTCGGCGCGGCCGTTCCATCGTCGAGTCGATGGGCATGTTCCAGCGTGCCATCGACCTCGAGCCGTCCAACCTGATCGCCCATATTCACCTGGCCAGAATGCTCGCCTTGTTGGATAGCACCGATCGCCTCGCGGCAACGGCCGATTACCTGGGAGAGGTGGCGCCCGAGAGCGAACGGGCGCTAGAGGTGGAAGCGATGTACGCCTATGCCGCAGAGGATGAATTGCGCCAGGCGTCGGTCTTGGTGGAGTTGGCACCCAAACCTTGGTTCTATCGTTGGTACGCCACCCACGCAGTGGCGCGGTGGGTCAGAGACATCGACGGCGCCTCCTCCATCCTGGCGGCCCGGTCGAGCGACGAGCCGTTGTTGTATTCCCTCGTGCCCAACCACTCGGTGGTCCGCGGGCGGCACGCCGAATTCCGCCAGTTCATGACCGGGTTGGATGACCAACGCAACGCTTCCTGGGATCTTTACGAGGCCTTCGTCCTCACTAGTGGTGCGTACAACGCCAGTGAAGACGAGTTGACGGCAGTGTTGGGTCGCTTGAAGACCGCCACCGCCGGAAGCCTGCTGGGCTCCAGCTGGCTCCCCCCGTATGAGGACCTGACCGGCAGAGCGCTCGAATACGAGCGCGACTACTTCGTAGCGCTCCTGCTCCTCGGGCTCGGTCGCCAGGCCGAGGCGGAAGCCCAGATGGCGAGCATGGCTGCGACTGATTCGTTCGCCGGCATGGGTTCGTTCAAGAACGATGCGCTCCGCATTCTCCAGGCCGAGCTTGCCTACCGAAACGACGACCCCAGACGGGCCCTGGAGTTGTTGCGCGAGCTGCGCTTCGAGGTGCCCCATGCGGCCACTGTCAGAGCCATGGTCGAAGGATCGCGCGGCCGTTTCCTCCGAGCCGAAGTCGAGCGTGAGGTGGGCGACCGGGAAGTCGCCAGAGTCTACTATCGGGGGTTGGACGAGAGCTGGAGTCCGTGGGACACCTACTACCGACCAGCAGTATACGAGCGGCTGGGGCGCATGGCGGAGGAAGACGGACGCACCGAGGAGGCTCTCCGGTATTACAGTCGGCTGATCGATCTGTGGCGTGATGCTGATCAAGAAATAGTGGTCATGCGGCAGGAGATCGAAGAGCGGGTTGACTTGTTGTTGCCAGATTAGTGCGTTGTGCGTCGTGGCCGCATGTCATGACCGACCGCCGGACCGCCTGTCCGCCTTGTCCGCCCTACCGCCATCTCTGTCCTATCCCCTATAATTGGTTCCCATGACCCAACGCGCTGCCTGGCGAACCTCCCTCTACGTAGTCATCTTCGGCCACGAAACTCCAGCTGGCCGGGCTTTCGATGTGGCCTTGATCGTGGCCATCCTGGCGAGCGTGCTCGCCGTGATGCTCGACTCAGTGGGCTCGATTCAGCAACGGTTTGGGTCCCTGCTGTACGCCGCTGAGTGGGGCTTCACCATTTTGTTCACCATCGAGTACCTCCTTCGGCTCGCCTGCAACCCGCGACCGCTCAAGTATGCCACGAGTTTCTTCGGCGTCATCGATCTCCTGGCAATCTTGCCGACCTATCTCGGCATCTTCTTTCCCGGCAGCCGCTACCTGGTGGTCATTCGGATTCTGCGAGTC
The DNA here is from genome assembly GCA_964196605.1 of uncultured Acidimicrobiia bacterium. GTDB lineage: Bacteria > Gemmatimonadota > Gemmatimonadetes > Gemmatimonadales > GWC2-71-9 > N074bin45. The sequence goes on along the minus strand of CAXMUQ010000150.1, from coordinate 4,587 downwards.
CTCAGGGTATTCCGCATCCTCAAGCTGGTGCAGTACATCGGAGAGGCCGATCACCTCATGTCCGCGCTCCGGTCCAGCCGGCGCAAGGTGGCGGTCTTTCTCCTGACCGTACTGACGTTGGTCGTGATCCTCGGCTCGCTCATGTATCTGGTGGAAGGCTCGGAACACGGCATCGATAGCATTCCCCGGGGCGTCTACTGGGCCATCGTTACCCTCACCACCGTCGGCTACGGCGATATCTCCCCCGAGACACCACTGGGTCAGGCCCTGGCCTCGGTGGTGATGATCATGGGCTACGCCATCATCGCCGTGCCGACCGGCATCATCACCGTCGAGTTAGGCCGGGCTCAGCACCGGCAGGTCGGACAACGGACCTGCTCACAGTGCGGCAAGGAGCAGCACGACAGCGATGCTCGGTATTGCAAAGTGTGTGGTGGGGTGCTGGCGGCGAGCGATAGTGCTGTTGGGGATTGAGGAGTGGGGCGGACTGTGTGTAGGGAGTGCGGTGTGCTGAGGGGAGCTGCCAGCTGCCAGCCGATAGCTGACAGCCGTGACCTCAGTGCTTCCGACTCATATCCCATTTCGCCAGCGCGTAAAGCACTTCCGCCGGTTCGCAATCAAATCGGAGCCGCACCAGCACGACGTTGCCGTCCGCTCCCCGTTCTACGGTTATGCCCACCGGGTCCGGCAAGCCCGCGTCCTGGGCAGCGTCCAGACTGGATTTGATGGCTCGGGTCTCATCGGTGGTCACTATGTCTGGTTGCAACGGAAGCGTCATCATTGGAGCACCTCCCGGCGGAAGACATCAGGCCCGTGGTTCTCCTATCCCATTCTCTTCCTTAGTAATGCAAGGCCTGCGCCACGCCAAAGGTTCCCCGGGCCTTGGCAAGTAAATCCCTTGCCACCAAGAGGTTATGCCTGAAACAGTGCCTCCTGCCCCAAAATAACCCCTAGCTACCAGCAACCCCCCAGCCCTAGCTCCAAATTCCTAACTGCTAACTCCCAACTCCTAAATCCCGACTCCCAACGCCCCTCGCCCAGCCGCCCGAAACGCCCGTTTCACGCCCCCGGGGCCCAGTTTGACGCCGCCGAAGACCCTAGAAACGATCAGCAGCCCCTCAGTGTCGTTGCGACGCAGCAGTTCCAGAAGCGCCATGCCGGGCCGCCCCACCTCGCCGTCGTCCCGCGCCTGTTCCACCAGTTGGCCCTGCTCGTCGTGGAAGCGGCAGGCCCACACATGATGGTTTGCTTTACGGAGCTTCTTCCGCTTGGCCGCCATCACCGCCTTGACCTCATCGAGTGACGTGGCAGGGTGTGCCATTGCTATGAAGCGTGATCGCTGCTCGGTGATTTGGTACTCGGCGGGTTTGGTGATTGGGGGCATGGTGGGGAAGGTAGTCAGGCTGTCAGGCGGCCAGGCGGTCAGGCGGACAGTCGGTCAGAGGCCACCTGCCACTAGCTTCCCGCTCCTAGCTCCCAGCCCCAGCCCACTCCCTGACACCATCTTCGTCTTGTGACCGTAAGGTCGAACCATGCCCAGACCTTGCCGCTGGATCATTCTTGGGCTGATGCTCTTGGCCCCATCACCGCTCATCGCCAAAGGCATTGGCGCCACCCACCGGCTCACTCAGTTGGCGGACGGGGTCTTCGCGGTTGAGGGCCTATTTCAGGGAGCCAACGCCGCCATCATCATCACCGACCGGGAGGTGGTGATCGTAGACTCCCACGGCACCCCGGCCTCGGCGGCGGCGCTGCTGGAGGATGTCCGACGCCTGACCGACAGGCCGGTGCGCTACGTGATCAACACCCATTGGCACGTGGATCATCACACGGGCAACCAGGCCTACTACCAGGCTTATCCCGAACAGGTGGAGTTCATCGCCCACCGATTCACCCGGGAGGACATCCCCACGCTGGGGCGCGACCAGTTGGCCCAGGTACGGCCCTTCTTGGAGAACCCACTTACCGAGGCCCGCGAACAGCTGGCCAGTGGAGTGGACGATCACGGCCGGCCGTTGACCGGCGACCAGCGGGCCCAACTCGAGCGCTTCGCCGTGGGCCAGGAAGCCTTCCTGGCCGGGACTGATACCTTCGAGTTCGTATTGCCCAGTATGACCTTCGAACAACGCCTGGTACTGCACCGCGACCAGGGTCCCATCGAGGTGCGTTATTTCTTTCGCGGGCACACCCGCGGCGACGTCATCGTGTACCTCCCTGAAGAGCGCATCCTGATCGCAGGCGACCTGTTGACCATGCCCATCCTGTGGACCTGGGCCAGCTATCCCGCCGACTACGTCAGAACTCTCAGAGCCATCGAGCAGTTGCCCATCGACCAGATCGTAATCGGACATGGCCCCGTGCTCGAAGGCACGGCCTACCTGATGCAAGCACGCGAATTTCTCGAAGCTGTCGTGATCCATGTGCGCAGTGCTATCGTGAATGGGGCGAGCCTAGACGAAACTCAGGTGTCCGCCAACGCTGATCCGCTGATCCAGACATTCCGCCGCCGCTTCGTGGAGGACACCGAGGAGGCCAACGGTATGTTTGACCGGATGGTGACCTGGACGGTGCAGCGGGCGTTTCGGGAGGCGAAGGGAGAGTTACCGTAGGCATTAACACCCTGCTACGAGCTGCGAGCTGCCAAATCGCTCCCAGCTCCCAGCCCCCGCTCCCCCGCAACCATATCCCCCTCCCACCCGTATAGCCTGAACGTGCCTTCATTCTAACGGTGACCCATGGAACGACTGCTGCAAGACCTCCGGCTCGCGCTCAAGGCCCTGAGACGCAGGCCTCTCTACGTTTTCCTCGTAGTCAGCACCCTGGCCCTGGGAATCGGCGCCACCACGGCCATCTTCAGCGTCGTCAACGCGGTGCTCCTCTCGGGGCTGTCACACGCCGACTCTGACGAATTGGTCATGTTCCGGCTCAACGCCGGCGACGTGAATGGTTTTCCCGCCGCCTCGACCGGCGAATTGGAGCTGTTCCAGGACGAGAGTGAAACGCTGTCTAAGGTGAGCGGCACCGGCGCTTCCTTCACCGCCTACGCCGTCATCGATGGGGAGGGCGTTCCGGTCGAGACCGCACTCGTCTCGGCCAACATGTTCCCCATGTTGGGTGTCAAGCCGGTCCTGGGCCGGCTGTTCACCGAAGATGACGAGAGCGTCCCCTTTGGCCAGAACGGCAGCACCGTCATCAGCTACGAAATGTGGCAGCGGCACTATGGCGGCAAGCCCGACGTGATCGGCAAGAGTCTCCGTGGTGAGGGTGGCCCCAACCAACCTGCACCCGAGATCATTGGGGTACTGCCACAGGGGTTCTTGCTCGAGTTGGGGTCGCTCTCCCGCATGGATGGCACAATCGACTCGTGGATCGCCAACCGGGTTCCGCCGCAGTGGGCCAACCGATTCATGCGCGTTGTCGGACGACTGGCCCCGGGCGTCACGCTGAACGAGGCCCAGCTGGAAATGGACGTGATGATGGCCCGTGTCATCGAGGATCACCCAGAAGCCGACGCCGACGGTCCCAATCCACGCTTCGAATTGATCCCGCTGCACCACGATATCGTACGCGACGTGCGCCCAGCTATTCTCATTCTGTTCGCCGCCGTGAGCCTGGTGTTCCTGGTGGCGTGCGGCAACGCCGCCAGTGTGCTACTCGCTCGAACCTCCATGCGCCAGTCCGAGCTGGCCCTGCACAACGCCATCGGAGCCAGCCGATTGCAGATCACCCGGATGGTGCTCACCGAGTCTCTGGTACTGGCCGGCATCGCCGGAATACTGGGCGCAGGGTTGGCCTACCTCGGCATCAAGGGCCTGTTGCTGATCGACCCGGGCACCATCCCGATGGTGGCGGGCGTAGGACTCGATCCGACGGTGTTGTTTTTCGCCGTGGGCCTATCCATGGTGGCCACGTTGCTGTTCGGCCTGCTGCCATCGGTGCAAGCCTCGTCGCCGGCCCACATGAACGAGAGCCTGCGCCAGGGAGGCCGGTCCGGGGGTGCCATCAGCAAACGCGCTCGGCAGACGCTGGTGGTGTTTCAGGTCGCCTTCTCCATCGTCCTCCTGACCGCCACCGGGCTTCTGGTCCGCACCTTCATGAACCTTCAAGCCACTGATCTGGGATATCAGGCGGAGAACGTTGTCACATTCCGTGCCCGGATCGACGGCGCGCGCTTTCCGTTCAACGAACTAGAGACACGCTTCAACGTCTATCGCCAGCTCACGCAAAGGCTCGAAAAGATTCCTGGCGTCGTCGCGGCCGGTAGCGTCAGCCTAGTGCCGCTGGATGGACAGAACCTCCTCCTCAGTTTCAAGGCCGACGGACAAGTCAGCGAACAGAACGCTGACTTCCGCCATGTCCTCCCAGGCTATTTCGAGACCATGCGCATCCCACTTCAGGCGGGCCGTGACCTCACGGATGGGGACAACATCGGGCCGCAGCCGGTGCTGCTGGTCGACGAGATGCTGGCCGAGCGCACCTGGCCCGGCGAAGACCCGCTGGGCAAATGGGTGGAGTGGAGCCTCAACAACCGGCAGCGCCGCGCACAGGTAGTGGGGGTGGTGGGGCACTCACGGATTCTGGCGGTGG
>CAXMUQ010000149.1:0-5647 GCA_964196605.1 uncultured Acidimicrobiia bacterium | reverse complement strand
CTCGCTGTGCTGGAAGCGCCAGAAGGCGTTTCAACGCGAGGACACCACTCAGATAAAGGAGCGATGCCATGCCTGAGAACAGCGCCAGCCGGGTCGGTGATCCGATCGCGGCGCGGGCGTCCTCATACCACGGTTGCTCCACAAGGTTCGAGGCGAGCGCCTGGAGGCCCAGCCAGAACCAGTTGGCTGCTTCGCCGGCGACGTTTGATCCGATCGCGGCGAGAACGTCCTGGTTGGCTAAGGTCCAAGCGATACTGCCACCCATCGTCACGGCCAGCACGACCGCGACCGATGTTGCAAACGCCAGCGACCGGTGGCTAGTGGCCAACCGGGTGCGGATGTTCCGGAACGCACGCAAAGCGAACGGATCCGGAAGGACCACCCGGGCCATGACCGCATCCACGAACCGCTCGGATGGGCTGAACCGCGGCATCCCGTTTAGCAGGCCGACGAGTTCCCGCTCGGCTTCCAGGAGATCCTGGCAGGCCGGGCAACTCTCCAGGTGCAGTGACGACTGGGGGCCGAGGCTCTGTTCGAGCGCTCCGTCCAGATCGTCGGGGGTCAGGTGGTGCTGAGGGCGTCTATTCATGGCATGCCTTCCTACGAGGAGGAATTGGCGAAAGTTTCACTCACGCAAGTGCGAAAGCGCATCCCGTAACTCGTTGCGAGCACGGTGGATATAGGTCTTGACGGTGCCCAACGGGAGGTCCATCATCGCGGCGATTTCTTCGTATGGCCGACCCTCCACGTGGCGCAACAGAATGCACGACTGGTATTCCGGCCGGAGGTGGCTGATGGCTTCCTCGATCATGCCCCCCAACTCCTGGGACTCGACGTACGCCAAGGGGCCAGGATCCCGGCCCCCGATCTGCAGGGCGGTAGCCTCCATCGCGTCCGGGGTCTGGGCGTGGGGCGAGCCCTCGATGGAAAGGGTGTTCAGTTCACGCCGGCGGAGGTGATCGATGGTGGCGTTGTTGGCGATCTTGAAAATCCACGACGAGAACTTGTACTCGGGTCTGTAGGAGTCGATTGCGTTGAGGGCTTTGACGAACGTTTCCTGCGACAAGTCCTCGGCCAGTTCCCGGTCGCGGACCATTCGGTAGATGAGTGAGAAGATAGGGCGTTCGTAACGACGGATCAGTTCGCGGTAGGCGGACTCCCGTCCCTGCCGGGCGTCGAGCACGACCTGCTGGTCTGTGGCGTCACTATAGTTCACCCGGGCCTCAGTCACTCAGGCCCCTCCCGCTTGCGGGGGCCGAACGCCTCGGGATACATTGGGCTCCTATGTTAGCCTCGGACACGAAGTTACCGGTCTCGGGCGGGGCGGAGAAGCGGTCGTACGTCAAGGCCATGTTCAGTGCCATCGCCCCGCGGTACGATTTGCTGAACCATGTGATCAGCCTCAACCTTGACCGCCTTTGGCGCCGGCGCACGGTTCGGTTGCTAGGATGGGAACGGGCACCGAGTGGGACCTTTCTGGACCAGTGTGCCGGGACGCTCGACCTGGCCGTGGCACTGGCCCGGGAAAGCCAGTTTACCGGGTCGGTGATCGGAGCGGATTTCGCCATGCCGATGCTTCGGTTGGGTCGTCACAAGTCTCCCCAAGTGGTCCCCCTGAACGCTGACGCTTTGGTATTGCCGTTCCCTGACGAAGTCTTCGACGGCGCCACCGTCGGGTTCGGTGTCCGCAATTTGACCGACCTGAGCCAAGGGTTCCGTGAGACGGCTCGGGTCCTGAAACCCGGAGCTCGTTATGTAGTCCTGGAACTAACTACCCCACCGAATCAGCCAATGCGGAGTATGTACCTGCTGTACTTCCAACACCTTCTGCCGCTAATTGGCCGTATGGTGTCGAAACATAAGAACGCCTATAGCTGGTTGCCAGCGTCGGTGAGGGTCTTCCCTGAACCGGACACTCTCGCCGCACTGATGGAAGCGTCGGGCTTCGAACAGGTCGGGTACGATTTGCTGTTCGGGGGAGCCTGCGCCATTCACGTCGGCACCAAACCTCTGCGTTCTTGACCTCCCAATGAGACCATTATGCCATTGAACAGCCTGCGCCAATTCGTGTCCGCCATCGAGGAACAGGGGGAATTGGTCCGCATCAGTCATCCCGTGCGGGCCAAATTGGAAATCGCGGAGATCGCCGACCGGGTCATGAAAAGTCCCGGGGGAGGCCCGGCGCTCTTGTTCGAGCACGTCCTGCTGGACGATGGCGAGCGGAGTCCCATACCCGTGGTCATCAATGTTTTCGGTTCCATGACCCGTATGTGCCTGGCGTTCGGGGTGGATGACCTGGATTCGATCGGCGACCGCATCACCGACCTGCTCAGTCCCAAGGTACCCGAGGGGTTGCTCGGCAAGTTGGCCATGGTGCCCAAGCTCGCCGAAGTGGCCAAGTTCCCTCCCAGATCGCGAAAGGGAAAGGCGCCGTGCCAGCAGGTCGTGCTCGAGGGTGAGGACTGCGACATGACTCGCCTCCCTATCCTGACCACGTGGCCCCAGGATGGTGGGCCGTACCTGACGCTGCCGTTGGTAATCACCCGGGACCCCCAAACAGGTATCCGCAATGTCGGCATGTACCGTGTCCAGGCGCTGGGGCCGCGAAGCCTGGCAATGCACTGGCAGCGACACAAAGTCGGTGCGGCTCATTGGCGTGAGATGGCCGCCAGAGGAGAGCGGATGCCGGTGGCGATCGCCCTCGGTGGAGATCCCGCGAGCATCTACTCCGGCTCCGCCCCGCTACCGCCAACCATCGACGAGTTCATCTTTGCCGGATTCCTGCGCAAGGCACCGGTAGAGTTGGTCAAGGCCAAGACCTGCGATCTGGATGTGCCCGCCGAAGCTGACATCGTGATCGAAGGATACATCGATCCGAGCGAGGATCTCGTGCTCGAAGGACCTTTCGGAGACCACACCGGCTTTTATTCACTGGCCGACTATTACCCGAAAGTCCACGTCACCGCCATCACCCAACGCGCGGATCCACTCTATCCCGCCACTCTGGTGGGCCGGCCGCCGATGGAAGACTACTACATGGGACACGCAACGGAGCGTATCTTCCTTCCGTTGCTGCGACTGACCGTCCCCGAAATCGTCGACTACCACATGCCGGCGCCAGGCATTTTCCACAATCTCGTGTTCGTGGCCATAGACAAGCAATATCCCGGGCAGGCTTACAAGGTGATGAACGCCATGTGGGGCGCGGGCCTGATGTCACTAGCCAAGGTTATCGTGGTGGTGGACAAGGACGTGAACGTTCACGACCCCGACGAAGCGTGGTGGATCGCCCTCAACAACATCGACCCGGAGCGGGACGTCCGTTTCACCATGGGGCCGGTCGATGTACTCGACCACGCCAGCCGGGAGTTTACCTACGGCAGCAAGATGGGAATCGACGGAACACGGAAATGGGCCGATGAGGGATACCATCGGGAATGGCCCGAGCTAATCACCATGGACGACGCCACCAAGGCGAGCATCGACAAGATGTGGCCGCACTTGGGCATCAACCTGCCATGAGTGTTGAGGCGCGCGAGGGACAGACGTTCACAGGCGCCTCGCTTCTGGTTCGGTACGTCAACCTGGTCAAGCTGCCCCACACTCTGTTCGCGCTTCCTTTTGCGTTGGTCGGGGTGTTGGCCGGATCGCGGGTGGCCCCGGTGTCTTGGCAGGTCGTTCTACTGGTGACGGTCGCATTCACCGCCGCGCGGTGGGTAGCGATGGGCTTCAACCGTATTGCCGACCGCCGCTACGACGCGCGCAACCCACGCACCCGCAACCGCGAATTGCCGGCCGGGGCTCTTACGGTGACGCAGGCATGGCTGTCGGTAGGGGTGGCCGCCCTGGTGTTCGTAGCGGCTGCAGGAATGCTGAACCAACTGTGTCTGGTGCTCAGTCCGATAGCGCTGGGTTGGGTCATGCTCTACTCATTCACCAAACGCTTCACCTGGTGGCCCCACCTGTGGTTGGGACTCGGCTTGGCGATAGCTCCGGTGGGAGGCTACCTGGCAGTCACCGGCCGGTGGAGCGATCCTTGGTGGGTGTTACTGGCGATCACCGTGGCGGTGGCTACGTGGGTGGCGGGGTTCGACATTTTCTACGCCTTGCCGGACGAGGAATTCGACCGCCAGTCCGGACTGAAAAGCGCTGTGGTGAAGCTGGGAGAGCGGCGCAGCATTCTCCTGGCCAAGCTGCTGCACGGGCTCACTATTCCGGCGTTGGTCGCGTTTGGTTTCGGGGCCGGCTTTGGAGTGTGGTACTACCTCGGCGTGGTTGCGGCCGCTGGAATACTGGCCTACGAGCATCATCTGGTTCGCCCCGGCGACCACAGTCGGTTGGATGCCGCATTCTTTACCATGAACGGAGTGATGGCGTTGGTCGTGTTTGGTTTTGCGCTAGTAGACCGAGTCTTTTGAGAAAATGAAAATTGGAAACTAGGCCGCTAATCCTCGCCATCACCGGCGCCTCCGGTGCTCCATACGCCGTGCGTTTGCTACAGGTCTTGGCCGGGCAACAAGTCCCCACCTGGCTCATTGTTTCCTCGCACGGTTGGCGACTACTGCAAACTGAGTGCGCCATCGCTGATCGTGACGGCCTTCAAGAGGCCACCGGCGGCGACTGGTCCAACGTGACGCTTTATCCCAACGACGATCGTGGCGCCCACCCCGCCTCCGGGTCGTGCCCGACCAGAGGAATGGTCATTTGCCCCTGTTCCATGGGCACCCTGTCAGCCGTTGCCCACGGATCCAGCAGGTCGTTGATCGAGCGGGCCGCCGACGTGACCCTCAAGGAACGCCGGCCAATGATCGTGGTGCCACGGGAGACCCCACTTTCACTGGTACACTTGCGGAACATGACGCTGGCCACCGAAGCCGGTGCCGTTGTGCTCCCCGCCATGCCCGGGTTCTACCACCGACCCGAACGCATCGATCAACTGGTCGACTTCGTGGTCCAGCGAGTGCTCGATAGAGTGGGACTCGAAATCGAGGTCGCCGATCGCTGGACCGGCGAGACCTCGGACGATTGATGGACTAGGTCGAGATGCGGTTGGGGATTATTTCCGACACCCATGGCTGGCTGCGGCCTGAAGTGTTCGACGTGTTCACAGAGGTCGACCACATTCTCCACGCTGGAGACGTGGGACCATTCGACCTTATCACTGAACTCGAGGCGCTGGCGCCGGTCACCGCAGTTTACGGTAACACCGACGGCTTCGATTTGCGGGAACGACTCGAACGAGTTGCGGAGCTCGAACTCGACGGCTTCAGGATCGTCGTCACTCACGGCGACCAGTTCGGATCGCCCACGCCGGCGGCTATGCACCAGGCGTACCCCGAAGCCGATGTACTGGTGTTCGGACATACCCATCGGCCCGTGCTCGAAATGATGGACATGGTGGTGACCGTCATGAACCCCGGCAGTGCCGGCACGGAGCGCTTCGGCCTCCCCGCCACGGTCGGGATAATCGAGACCGAACCGGGTATCCCTCCTCGGGCGCGCCTGGTTCCCCTTTAGGCACCACCACTGGCTGCTTCTGTCCCGCTGCCCCGCTTCTACTGCTCGTCGTCGGTCAGCGGCGCCTGGCTTGCCAGGCCCAGGCCTTGGCCGGCTACTTTGCCGTCGGGGCTGACAACCCAGCGGAGGA
>CAXMUQ010000148.1:0-21438 GCA_964196605.1 uncultured Acidimicrobiia bacterium | reverse complement strand
GTGCAGCGCACGGACCCGGGGGAGAATGCGTGCGCCGCCGATCTCCTCGGGCTGATTGCCTTCGACGAAGTGGTCATCGCCGACAACACGCTGAACACACCGCAACGCTATCTCGGCGGTAGTAGCTACCACACGATGGACGATACCAAGGACGAGTACGTGCACGCCGTGGTGATGGCGTTGGGTCATGGCCCGAATCTGCAAGACTTCAGGGTGGCAGACGCGATGTTTGGGCCGGACCAAGCCGACAATGGTGGGGTGGGGGCGGAACCGTGCGAGGGCATTCCCGCCGGTCGTGGCTGTCTGTACCTGACCGGTGGAGTACTGCAACGTGACAGGGGCCTCGTTGGGACCAGCACCGGCACCGGCCACTCCGGCCACTTCCTGCGGCATTCGTACAACCAGTGTGTGCTTCAGGGCGGTCCGCCGCAGTTCCCGTCCTCGGGCAGCTTCTCCAAGCAGCGTGTCGTCGAGATGGACGGCGCCAACTTCGATCCCGTCACCTGGTTCGCCAACTACCAAAGCTGAGGATCGTCGTGCTTCAGAGGAGCCCACGGGGCACGTCGATTTGACCGGCGTGCCCCGTGGCGTTTTTCGTGCCGGGCACTCTGATGACGCTGGTTGCGATTGAAACATCAGGAACCTAGGGGTGTCCCACAAACGCCCACACTCAATCCTCCGACCAGTTCACTAAGCCGCTCTACCACTCTGCCCGGGTATGGGAACCACGCCGGGGGCTGGAGGTTACCTCGTGGCCGGTGGTGGTCTGTCACCACAGGAGAAGTGCGGCTTTGCAGCAACTCGGGGCCGCAAATGCCTGCATGGCACTCCAGGGTGGTGTCTCGAAACTAGACGCGGACGCCGAACCACCTGCCGGGTCCCCGGTAGGTGGCTAGCGAGCGGGTGTTGGCTTGGTCTGGCAAGTGGAAGCCTCCAGCCGCTCCTGACTGAAACCTAGACAGTTTTTGATGGGCATCGGCCTTCCTGTGCGGCGATGCAACACGGCCTGTGGCTTGCTCAACTACCCCAGAGTCCTCAACCTGTGTGGAGTGGCGTTCCATGGTGTTTCCCCGTCTCACAGACGACCAGCGAGGGGTGGCCCTCATAACCGTAGTGCTCGTGGCCTTGGCCGTGAGTTCCGTGGCCGTTGCTGCGTCGATGATGACGATGAGCGGTACCATGGTGCGAAAGTTCTCCGAGCGGGCCTCCATAGCCGACCACGCAGCACTCTCCGGCGTGGAGCTGGGGCTGAGTGCCCTCCTAGCTGACAGCACTCTGTATCCCACGACCGGGTACACCACCCTGGAAAACAGCGAGGTGGTATATGATGCGGCAGGAAATCCCATCTTTGGGATCCGGCGGTCGACTTATCTCGGGCCCAGCTCCGATCCGGCCCGCGGCAGCATCGTGTCCGAAGTGTGGACTCAGGGAGGCGTCGTTGCGGTACGGCGACTGGTAGTTTCGGCGACCAGTTTCGCGTCTTTTGGGCAGTTCATGGATTCCGCCCAGGCGAGTACCGTGTTTTCCGCGGTTGACGATCAGTTCGGGCCGATCCACAGCAACAGTGACATCAGCATCGGTCTGCCGGTCGGGTCGGACTCGGCCAGGTTCTTTGCAAAGGTTACCGTCGGCGGAAATATCATGAATCCTGCACGCGGCGTGTTCATGAATGGGTTCACCGAGGGAGTGAGTCCCATTTCGCTGCCCTCACACTCGGACATCGCTCTTCTCAGGAACCGGGCCATCAGTGGGGGGCTGCTGATTCCAGGGACCACCGGGGGAGGCTTCGCGGCAACAACCCGACTCGAGTTCATAGCAGTCGATATGGACGGTGACACGGTCACCACGACGGATGATGTCGAAGGATTTGTGCGAGTGTACCGCAACACGGTCGATGCCAGGCACCTGATGGCGTGGCCGCTGTTGGGAAATCCGATCGATACACCGAACTGTGGCGTGTGGGACGGTACCACATTCAGGTCGTTTCCCGGCGGTGGTTTTGCCGCGCGCGCTGATGCAGAGGTTGCCGTTGACTTGAATCAGTACCGATGTTTTCTGGGCGGCGATCCAATCCTCAATGATGGTAACTTCTCGGCGACCCCGCCTGACGGAGGGGTTTGGCTCGAACGGTTTGGAGATTTGCCATCCGGCGCTGGGTTCAATGCCCGCTCAGACAAGAATTATCTGCACCCGTACACCCCCGGCGTCAATCCGACCACTACGGGCGTCATCTACGTCGATGGCGATGTGGCGGTGAGCGGCTTAGTGCGGGGTAGAGTGACGCTGGTGTCGGCGGACGATATCATCATCGTGGATGACCTCGTCCAAAAAAGCGACCCGAGTGCCAGTTCATGCGGAGGTGATCTCATCGGGCTCATCGCCAATGAGGAGGTGGCCATTTCCGACAATACGCTTAACACGCCTCAGCGGTATGGCGGCACCGGTGGTTACCACACCATGAGCGCCACCAAGGACGAATACGTCCACGCCATCATCATGGCACTGGAGAATTTTCGGGTGAGCAACGCCACCGGCGGCCCGGACGCGGCCGACAACCTCGGTCTCGGAGCGGAACCGTGTGAGGGTGTGCCCTGGGGGCGTGGCTGTCTTTATGTCACCGGAGGCCTGCTGCGGCGTCACCGCAGACCGAACGACCTTGGCGCGGCAGGTGGTGCGGGCTATCAGCTGCGGATTTCCTACAACGGTTGTGTTCGACAAGGTGCCCCGCCGCACTTCCCCTCGACCGGAGGGTTCAAGGGGGAGTCCGTCGTCGAGATGGACGGGGCCAATTTCGATCCCGTTACTTGGTTCGCCGCCTACCAAAACTGAGCAGGGTAGTTCCTTGGAGGGGCACACGGGGTGCGCCGGCCTGGCCGGCGCGCCCCCTTGTGTTTCTTGGAGGGTGTTCAGACGGCGTGGGTGAGATTCGAACTCATGGAACCGGCTCGGAAACGATGAAACGGATTGCCGCGCCCATGGTGGGCGGCATGATCACGACGACGCTCCTCACGCTTGCCGTGATTCCGGCGATTTACCTGTTGTGGCGGCGGTGGGGTCTCCCACGGACAGGGAAGGAGTTGGTTCCCCAATGACGAGCCAGATTCACGGATAAGATTGCAGAAACTGACGGGAACGAGTCCGCGAGGGCCTTGGGGCGAGGGTTTGTCAGCAGAGCTTGTTCAGTAGACTGATTCTAAGGGAATCTTCCAGTTGCGTTCATCATGATCTTCACGCGTCGGAATTAGTGTTCGGAGTGAGGATCCACCGGAACACTGCCCGATACATCGCGATTGGACTCGAAGCCCCGGGTATCCTCGGGCCTCAACACTTTCGCGGCATCAGCGTGTAAGACACGCGGGAGCACACCATGTCCCGACTCATCTCCATAGCCAGCTTCGCTACCATGATCGCTTTGGCGCTCAGTGCCTGCAGTGATTCGACCGCGCCCACCACAGTCTCGCTAACGGCGGTCAGTCCAGCCCCCAGTGTGACCGCAGTGTCGCCCTCGACGACGATTGTCCTGACCTTCGGCCAGCCGATGATGGCCGGCATGGAGCAGTACATCGATTTGCACCAGGGCGGAATCACCGGCCCTACGGTGCCCATGAACTGCGCCTGGAATCCGGACCGCACGGTCATCACCTGCACGCCCGGCACGCCGCTCGGTGCCCACACTCCGTTCTGCGTCCATATCGGCGCGGGCATAACCGATGCCGCCGGCCACGTGATAGCCATGAACAGTTGGACCCACAGGGGAGGGGAGTGGGCCACCGGGGAAATGATGGGCGGGATGCACAACGGGCAACCGATGGGCATGATGGGCGGTGGCTGGATGCACAGCGACCATTACGGGATGCTGTTCACTTTCACGACGGGCTGATCCCGGGGACTGCCCTCGGTGTGCCACGGCGCTTTGGTAAGTAAGCAAACCCTCTAAGGGGGGCAGGCATCCGCGCCACGGGAGTCCGAACCAATCTGTCACAGTTCGTGGGTAATGAGCCCCGCTGACAACCCCACCACGGCTTACACCTCCTGGCCCCCGATGGCGATAACCTCCTGCACGAAACCGCGGCTACGATGTACGATCACGGGACCATCGACCGGATTGGCAAGTCGATCCACGTGCACCCGACCCTGAGCGAGATGGTCAAGTCGGCAGCGCGAGCCACAAAGTAGGGGCGGTCGACTTTCGCCTTTCAGCCCGCGTTTGGCTTCGTCGGGGATGTCCCCAAATTCGTCCCCAAGCTGGCTGGGGAGTGGTTGTGGTGAAAATCGTAGATGTTGCGGGAAAACGGCGTGGGTGAGATTCGAACTCACGGAACCCGCGAAGGTTCGCTGGTTTTCAAGACCAGTGCATTAAACCGCTCTGCCACCACGCCCAGGCTGGGAAACTAAGAGCTGAGACCAACCTCGACAACGCCGGGATCAGTCATCCAGCAACTGGCTTATGCCCCTCGGCTTGCGCCGTTTGAGGCGGGTGGCCTCCTTGTGCCGCCGCTCGGCCCAGGCGGCAAGAACATCGTTGGTCCTGGCCTGCTTGCCGTCGCTTTGGCACTGCACGTAGCTGCCGTCGGACAACATCTCCCAGGCGGATCGAAGGTCCTCGAGTTGAGTATCCAACATGAACCGGAGTTGCTCTCTTAGGTCAGGCGCCTCCACCGGTACGATGATCTCCACCCGGCTCATGAGGTTCCGCCGCATGCAGTCCGCCGACCCAATGAAGTATTCCTCATCGCCCCCGTTCCTGAAGTAGTACACCCTGGCGTGTTCCAGGAACCGCCCCACGATGCTGACGACCCGGACGTTCTCCGACAAACCGGGAATCCCGGGGCGCAGCCGGCACGAATCCCGAACCAGCAGGTCGACGTGGACGCCAGCCTGGGCGGCCCGGTATATGGCCCGGGTGATGCCAGGGTCCTCCAGCGCGTTCATCTTGAATTGGATCAGGCCCTTACCATCACGCCGGTGCTTCTTGACCTCCCGTTCGATTTTCTCGAGCAGCGCGCGTTTGAAGATCTTGGGTGACGGCAGGAGTTTGTGGTACCGCCGGTTGGGCTTGAAACCTGTCGTCAGGTAGTTGAACAACTCGGTAAGATCCTCACCGAGTTGGTCGTCGCACGTGAACAAGCCGATGTCCGAATAGAGTCGAGCCGTCCCGGCGTGGTAGTTCCCGGTGCCCACGTGAGTGTACCGTTTGATGCCGTAGTAGTCCTGGCGGACTATCAGGATGGCCTTGCAGTGGGTCTTGAGCCCTACGACACCGTAGGTCACGTGGATGCCCATTTCGCCCATGCGGTTGGCCCACCGGATGTTGGCAGCCTCGTCGAACCGGGCCTTTAATTCCATTACCACCGCCACTTGCTTGCCGTTGCGCGCCGCGTCGATGAGATAACCGAGCGCCCGGGAGTCGTCCGAGGTTCGGTAGAGCGTCATCTTTATGGCTCGCACCTTGGGGTCGCGGCTGGCCTCGCGCAGGAGTTGCTCCACCGACGTCTCAAAGGACTCGTATGGTTGGAACACCAGCACCGTCCCCGCGTCACGGATCTTGTGGAAGATGGAGCCCTCGCCGATCAGTTTGGGGTGGTCGACAGGATGGTGTGGTGGGTCCTTCAAGGCCGGCAAGTCTATCGCCACGATATCCCACAGATCGGCCATTCCCATGAAACCGTCGACCTCAAATACATCCGATGCTTCGTCCAGCCCCAGCTCGGCGGCCAACATGCCGCGATTCTGCGGCAACATTCCCGAAGACACTTCCAATCGCACGATCGAGGCAAACCGTCGCATGCGCAGGCCGGTCTCGATTTGAGCCAGTAGGTCGTCCGCTTCCTCCTCATCCAGGTCGGTGTTGGCGTTGCGCGTAACGCGGAACAGATCACACCGCTCGACGTCCATTCCGGGGAAGATCAGGTCCAGGTTGTCCTTGACTATCTCTTCGACACCGACGTACCGATTGGTACCCTCGAGCTGCATGAACCGGGGCACGCCGGGGCCGACCGGTATCTTCAGCCGAGCTAGCGCCTCGATTGGTTCGTCAGGGTAGCGCAGCGTGATCAGCAGATTCAGCGACAGATTGGAGATGAACGGGAACGGGTGAGCCGGGTCCGTGGCCTGCGGTGTGAGTAGCGGGTAGATGGTCGTCATGAAACGCTCACGCAGCTGACCGCGTTCTGCTTCGTTCAGCTGGTCTGTCGTCGTCAGCTCCACGTCGTGTTCCCGCAGTTCGTCTACTATCTGCAGGAAGATGGCCCGCTTGCGCTCTTCGAGGTCAAGGACCACCGTGTGGCATTCCTCGATCTGCTGTTCGGGTGTGCGGCCGTCTACCGTAAGGTCCTGGACCCCGGCACCGACCTGCTGCTTCAGGCCGCCTATGCGCTTCATGAAAAACTCGTCCAGGTTGGAGCTGACAATTGTTACGAACTTCATTCGCTCCAGTAACGGCGTTCGTGGGTCCTCTGCTTCGTGCAGCACACGGTAGTTGAACCCCAGCCAAGTGAGTTCTCGATTGAGGAAATACCCGGAATGCTCCAGATCGTGCATCCCGGCCTCGTCGGGGCCCGGGATGGGTGTATGGTCCGATGGTGTACGGGGTATTTCCTCAGGCCCGGTTGCCTCTTCTCCTGTCCCATTTCCTTCTATCACCTGCTGGCGAGCCTTCGCGCGGCGCTTGCGACTTCGGGGCCCGGTAGCCGGGAGGCTGTCCTCGATCACCTGCCGAGCCAAGCCGTCCACGCCCATCTCCTCGGCACTGGATTCCGGCGGTTGGCCAGAGGCTTGTTTTCGGGTGGACTCGTCCATGGGCTAGACTCGGGCTGAGGAACGGGTTGTCAACGTGCAACTTCGGGACCGTCTGGGCCTGAGCCAAAGGACTAGGGGCCCTGTGCCAATATACCTCCTGGTCCCAGGGTCCTCCTGCCGGGTAAAGGGATCTTCACCCCGGTCGGGAGCTGTTTTCATTGGCAGAATGCCAACTTCATTGGTGATGAGTGCACCCTCACCGGGGTACTTCCCCGCCAATGACGAGACACCAATGATCAAACGGATTCTCCTACCTCTCGACGGCTCCCGGTTTGCAGAGGCGGCACTGCCACTGGCCCAGAGCCTGGCGGCCGCGGGCAACATGGAGCTGCACCTGGTCTTGGTGCACGAGGCCCTCCCATCGGTGGATGAAGAGACCTACGAGGAACTATTGGCCTGGGCCCGCAAGGGTGAGGACCGATACCTCACTGATGTTGCTGCCCGAATTGGCACGACCGACGAACCATGTCCTAGCGCTCTCCTCCAAGGCGTTCCGGCGGAGGCCATCGCTCAGTACGCCCAGGAACACGCCATCGACCTGTTGGTGCTGGGCACGCATGGCTGGGGCGCCGTCAAGCGATTCTGGCTCGGTAGCGTGGCGGACCGGTTGATCCGTGAATGCCGGGTGCCAGTGCTGCTGGCCCGTCCGTCCGAGGACGGGACGGCCATCGCCAGAATCCAGTCGATGGTGGTAGCCCTGGACCGTTCGGGGTTCGGTGAGGCCGTGCTGCCGATCGCGGCCGAGCTGGCTTTGACGCTGAATGCTGAAATAACGCTGCTCCAGGTAGTCCAGCCGCATCTCCAGGCCCAGAGCATCCCGGAGGGGTACGTGACTCCCTGGGATCCCGCTATCATCGAACAACTGTCGCAGGAGGCCACAGCATATCTGGGAGCAGTCGCCGCAGGTCTTCGCGAACGAGGCTGTCGGGTGGTGACCCGCGTGACAGTCGGCGGTGTCGTGGCAAACACTATTCTCGAGCAGGCCGAACGGGAGGCCGGCATCGTTGCCCTGGCTACCCACGGCAAGGAGGGTGTTGCCCGGTTACTACTGGGGAGCGTGGCAGACAAGGTGATCCGCGGCTCCCGCTCCGCCGTCCTGGTGGCCCGCCCCCAAGTTGCAGAGTGAAACCAACACCAACCCGCCCTGTAGTGCTAGATAATTAGCACAAGGCTACATGTGTTATCTCCGCTAGCCTCTGGCAGATGGCCGGTCAGTCTGTGGGCTGGGTAGGGTCACCATTACTTTCCTCTGATTCGAGAACTAAACACGGGCAGGGGAACAGTGGTCGTTGTATAAGCATCCAGGAGTTGGTCCCATTACCAGGCTTTACTTGCGGGCACTGGCCATCTGTCTTTGTCTGGTCGCGGTCGGGGCTATGCTGCCGTCGAGCTCGGCCCGGGCTCAGACCAGTGTCTTCGGTGACCCAGCTTCCCCCCGCGCTCAGTGGGCCGATGCCACCAGGTTGGTCGGCAGTAATGTGTCAGTCGATGGGGTTCTGGACGAATCCGCATGGGACAACGCGGTATTCGTCACCGATTTCACCCAGCGGGACCCAGTAGAGGGGCAGCCTTCGACGCTGCGCACCGAAGTCGCTTTCCTGTACGACGGTGGCAGCTTGTATGTCGGCGCCCGCATGTACACGCCCAACCCCGCCGAAATTCGTGCTCAGGTGACACGTCGCGACAATGCTGGCAACTCCGACCGGATTCTGGTTTCGCTCGACACCTACTATGACAAGCGCACGGCGTACACGTTCGGTGTGACTGCCTCCAGTGTGCGTATCGACTACTACCATGGCAGCGACAGCGAGCGCAGCCGTGACTACAGCTTTGACCCCGTGTGGGAGGCCCAAGCTCAAATCGATTCGGCGGGGTGGACGGCGGAGATGCGGATACCGTTCTCGCAACTCCGCTTCAGTCCAGCCGACGTGCAGGTCTGGGGCTTGAACATGAACAGGTTCATCCCAGCTCGAAACGAAGACGCGTACTGGATCTACATCCCCAAGCAGGAGACCGGGTGGTCCTCCCGCATGGCCGATCTCAACGGCATCAGTGGCATCACTCCATCGCGTCGGGTCGAAGTCCTGCCATACGCCACGTCCAATGCCACAGTGCACGCCGACCGCGACTTCAACGATCCTTTCGATGACGGCCGCAACATCGAAACACAGTTCGGAGGTGATTTCAAGATGGGCCTGGGCCCGGGCCTGACGCTCGATGCTACCGTAAACCCCGATTTTGGCCAGGTAGATGCGGATCCGGCGGTGGTGAACCTCAGCGCTTTCGAGGTGTTCTTTCCCGAACGGCGCCCGTTCTTCACAGAAGGTGCCCGATTGTTACAGGGCCGGGGCGCAAACTTCTACTATTCCCGGCGGATAGGTGAAACGCCGAGGGGGGCCGCCGTGGGTGCGTACGTGGACAGGCCCGGAGGATCTACCATTCTCGGTGCTGCCAAGGTCAGCGGGCGGTTGTCTTCGGGGACGTCAATTGGGACACTGTTCGCCCTCACCAACCGGGCGCATGCCCAGACCGTTGACACCCTCGGTCTCCGGGGAAGTCAGGAGGTAGCGCCGCTCACCGGGTTTGCCATCGGTCGGGCACAACAGGAATTCGGGACCTCAGTATCGACCATCGGAGTGACACTTACCGGCGTCAAGCGGGACCTCGACAGGTTGAGCCCCCTGTCCGGCATTTATAACGACGCGGCTGTCGGGGCCGGCGTGGACTGGAACCTCCGGTTCGCCGGCGGCACCTACGAACTCAACGGCGCCGTCGGTTTTTCGCACATCAAGGGCACGGAGACCGCTATACTCGGCCAGCAGTTAAGCTCGCGGCGGTTTTATCAACGACCCGACCAGAACTATGTCGGCGTAGACTCAACGCGTACATCTCTTACCGGGTATACCGGTTTTCTCGAATTCGAGAAGCGAGGCGGGAAGCACTGGCTCTATGAGGTGGGAGGTTCGTTGTGGAGCCCCGGTTTCGAAATCAACGATGCCGGCCGTCTCGGAGCGACCGACAACATTAGTGCGTCCGCCAGCGTGGAGTATCGTGAAACCGCACCGGGAAAGTGGTTCCGGAACTACCAACTCCAGACTCGAATCAATACCGGCTGGAACTTCGGTGGAGTGCAGCAGTACCGAAGGATCAGCTTCGATGCTGAGGCAGAGCTCAATAACTTTTGGCGCGGTTTTATCGGGGCTGGCTTGTTCCCCGATGCCCAAAGCGACAACCTGACACGCGGTGGGCCGCTAATGAAGCGCACCAACGATTGGAGCGTAAATGCCGGTTTGTTCAGCAACCGTGCGGCCAATACCAGCTGGCGTGTCTTCACCAACTACTTGGCTGATGACATCGGCGGGAGTTTCTTCAGTATCTCCGGGGGGATCAGCTTCCGGCCGGGCCCCCAGCTCGAGATCGGTCTGGATCCACGGTACAGCCGTTCGATCGACACCCGGCAATACGTAACTACTGAATCGGGAACCCGCCCTGAGGTCTACGGCGGGCGATACATTTTCGGCAAGATCGATCAGACCACAATCTCCACGCGGGTGCGGGTCAATTACTCCTTCACGCCGGACATGACACTCGAGTTGTATGCCGAACCTTTCGCGTCCAGTGGGCAGTACGTCGACTTCGGCGAACTGAAGGCCGCCAGCACCAATGACCTGCGTACTTACGGGGACCCCGGCACCGGCACCATGATCAATCGGGACTCCACCGGCACGTACAACGTCATCGACGCCGTCGACCCGGGCACATTCCAGTTTGCGGATCCCAACTTCAACGTCCTCTCCTTCCGCAGCAATGTGGTGCTGCGATGGGAATGGCGGCCTGGCAGTACCCTGTTTCTAGTATGGCAGCAAAACAACAGCAACTCGGCCGACCCCAACGAACGGGTCAAACTGGGAAGCTTCTTCGAGTCCATCGCCGGCATTGGTGACAATTTCTTCGCCATCAAGGTGTCGTACTGGATTCCCGTGACCTGACCCTACTGTTCGCTTATGGGACGGCCAATCCCACCTTCGAACGGTAACAGTCGAAACCGTGGCAAGACCCAATCCCACAAGTCAATTCAAATGAATAGGTTAGGGAGCAAACTCCAGGTGGCACGCTCCTTGACTTCTACGGCGGTCAGGAAACCCGGATCGACCACACTCATCAGGGGCAGGCTTTGGACATTCCCCGCGAAAAGAAATCGCAAAAGGGCAAGCGCATCCTCATCGGGGTTGGCGCCGTGTCGGTGTTGGTGTTGGGCACCTTGGCCCTCCGTAGCCTTGAGCCGGCCGCCCCCAAGATCGACCGCAATACCGTCTGGGTCGACTCGGTCCAGCGGGGCCCGTTCGAAATCAGCGTGCGCGGCCCCGGTACCCTGGTCCCGGAACAGATCCGCTGGATCACTGCAGTCACCTCTGGCCGGGTGGATTCACGCCTCCTGGAGCCAGGCGAGGAAGTGACTCCTGAAACGGTCATCCTCGAGATGACCAACCCCGATGTCCAACTAGAATCACTGGAAGCGCAACGCCAACTCGCCGCGGCCGAGGCCTCGCTCATTGCCCTGGAAACCGCACTGGAAACCCAGCGGCTCAATCAGATCGGCGTGGTGGCAAGCACCAAATCGCAATACCGCTCCGCCAAGCGGAACGCCGAAGCGGCCGACACCTTGGTCAAGCGGAACTTGATGTCCGCCTTCGAGGCGCAAGGGGCCTGGGATACAGCAGAGGAGATGGAGTCTCGTTATCAGGTTGAGCGAGACCGACTCGATCTGTTCACCCGCACCATCGACGCCCAGTTGGTGCTGCAACGGCAGCAAATCGACCGGCTCGAGGCAGTTTTCGAATTCCAACGGGACCGGGTCGCCTCGATGATGGTTAGGGCCGGCGCCCATGGCGTGTTGCGGGAACTTCCCTTCGAAATAGGCCAGTGGGCCCAGTCGGGGCAGACACTCGCCGTCGTGGTTGAGCCCGGCCGCCTCAAGGCCGTGCTACGGATTCCGGAGACGCAGGCCAGGGACATCACCATCGGCCAGAACGCCACCATTGACACGCGGAACGGGCTCATCGCGGGCCAGGTAATGCGGATCGACCCGGCGGTGCTGAACGGCACCGTCACGGTGGACATCCGTCTGGTAGGTGAGCTGCCGCGGGGCGCTCGACCGGACCTCAGTGTCGACGGCACTATTCAGATCGAGCACGTCGAGGACGTGCTGTATGTCAGCCGCCCGGCCTACGGGCAGGCCAACAGCACCGTAGGGATGTTCAGGTTGCAGGAAGATGGAGAAGCGGTGCGGGTCAACGTGCGGCTCGGCCGCAGTTCGGTCAGCACCATCGAAGTAGTCGACGGACTGGCGGAAGGCGACATGGTCGTCGTCTCCGACATGTCACGGTGGGACAGATTCGATCGCGTACGGGTAAACTGACGCACAGCGTCGTCCAAGGAGAACTAGGCATGGAACAGCAGCCCATCATTCAACTCGAGAGCATCAAGAAGGTCTTCTATACCGACGAGGTAGAGACCCACGCGCTCTCCGACATCCATTTGGAAGTCCAGGCCGGGGAATATCTCGCCATCGCCGGACCATCGGGTTGCGGCAAGAGTACCTTGCTGTCGCTCCTCGGGCTGCTCGATTCGGCGAGCGAGGGATCCTATCTTCTGGACGGCGAACCAGTGGCCAACCTGACGGCATCTCAACGCGCCCAGGTTCGTAATCGCCAAATCGGCTTCATCTTCCAGGCGTTCAATCTCATCGGCGATCTCAACGTCGAAGAGAACGTCGAGCTGCCGTTGACCTACAGGAAGATGCCGAGTGCCGACCGGAAGAAGCGAGTACAGGAAGCACTGGAGAAGGTGGGCATGGCACACAGGATGAAGCACTATCCCTCGCAGCTTTCCGGCGGTCAGCAACAGCGTGTCGCTGTGGCCCGAGCCGTGGCCGGCGAACCGGCCATCCTCCTGGCCGACGAGCCTACGGGTAACCTCGATTCCAAGAACGGCGAGGCCGTCATGGAGTTGCTGCGGGACCTGCACCAAAGTGGCGCCACCATCTGCATGGTGACCCATGATTCACGGTTTGCCAGGTACGCCCAGCGGAGCGTTCACCTGTTCGACGGACGCATCGTCAGTGAGGAAGAAGCCGCCGCCGTATCGGGTGAGTACACCGCCGGCATTCGTTAGCAATCAATCCATCAATGGGGGCCGCTTGCCGTTCGCAGTCTGTGCGGACGCGGGCGGTCCCCTCGCGTGCCATGGGCTCTATCGGACAAGATCTACGATTTGCGTTCAGGTCACTGGGACGGACTCCCGGCTTTACAGCCGTGGCGTTGGTGACGCTGGCGTTTGGTATCGGTGGAGCAACCGCGATGTTTAGTGTCGTCGACGGGCTCTTCCTGAGAAACCTCACCTATCCGGATCTACGGCAATTGGTCACCTTGTGGCGATACCACCCCGCCGCGGGCGGACCCGTGCCCGTGACACTCTTGGCAGCCTCGGGGTTCACGCTGCTGGTGACATCCGTCAGTGTAGCGAGCTTGTTGGTGGCGCGGGCATCCGTCCGCCCCGGCGAGATGGCGATTCGAAGTGCCGTAGGCGCTCCCCGCGGCCGCCTGGCGCGGCAACTGCTAACCGAAAGCCTTGTCTTGGCTGCCATTAGTGGGGTTGCCGGCCTGGTGGTGTCCCTGTGGGGTATCGACCTGCTGCTGGCGCTGCTCCCGTCCTATCGGTCTTCACTCGACGCCGTTGCACTCGACGTTCGTCTGTTGGCCATCGCCTGCGTAGTGACTCTGGTGACGGGTGTGGCATCCGGCATATTCCCCGCCGCGTTTGTTTCTCACCGGGCGACCCGACCGCAGCCGATGAACGTACAGCGATCCGAATAGGCCTGTTGGTGGCGTTTCCCTCTGGCTGCAGAACGCGGTACATTGCGGCTTCGCCGGACCATGTGGACCGACAACGGCCGCACTGGCTACAGACTTCAAGGAGTTTGTGTGATAACACTGCGTAATCTGGAAAAGTCGATCGATAGTGCGGCCGGCCGGATCTTCCTTCTCAGACGTATCGACCTGGAAATTCAGAAAGGCGAGTTCGTCACTATCATGGGACCGAGCGGTGCGGGGAAGTCCACCCTTCTGAGCATCCTCGGTATGCTCGACGCGCTGTGGACCGGCGAGTACTATCTCGCGGGCCACGAAGTGCACCACCTCCCTCCCAAGAAACGCGCAGCACTAAACCGGGACCTGATCGGCTTCGTGTTCCAGAGCTTCCATTTGCTCGACGATCTGACAGTAGCGGAGAACCTGGACATCCCGTTGTCATACCGCGGTGTCAAGTCGAGCGAGCGACAGGCCATTGTCGCGGATACGTTGGACCGCTTCAACATCGTAGGAAAGAAAGACTTGTTCCCGTCACAACTATCCGGTGGCCAGCAGCAGTTGGTAGGCGTCGCCCGGGCGGTAGTTGCCAATCCCAAGGTCATCCTGGCCGACGAGCCAACCGGCAATCTCCACTCCGCCCAGTCTAAAGAGATCATGGAACTGTTCACCGAGTTGAACGGCCAGGGCGCCACCATCGTCCAGGTAACTCACTCGGAAGACAACGCGTCCTACAGCCATCGTATCATCCAGCTAAAGGACGGTTGGATAGTGGATGAGTAATGAATTTTGCTTGCCATGAACATTGAACGGTGACGTGAAGGACCTCTCCCATCATTCAATATTCCCGTGGCACTCAATATTCCTGGCATTCCCATGACTCCTAAACGTATTCTCGTAGCGGACGACCAGAGCGATGTGCTGGAAGCTCTGCGACTGCTTCTCAAAGGCGAAGGGTGGAAGGTGACCACCACTACTTCGCCGGCGGGAGTCTTGCGGACTCTCGAGGGCGAGGAGTTCGATGTACTCCTCATGGACATGAACTACACCATGGACACGACGTCGGGTGTTGAGGGGCTCGATCTCCTCACCCGGATCGCTGGGCTCGACAGCAGCCTGCCTGTGATAGTCATGACCGCTTGGGGGAGCGTTGAGGGAGCCGTAGAGGCCATGCGCCGTGGTGCGCGGGACTATGTCGGCAAGCCGTGGGACAACGCGCGCCTCATGACCACCCTCGGCACCCAGTTCGAATTGGGGCGCGCACTCCGCCGAACTCGGCGGCTGGAGGACGAAAACCGGCTTCTTCGGGCCGACGGTCTGCCCGATCTGATCGCCGATTCGCCGGCAATGCTTCCGGTACTGGATCTGATGGAGCGGATCGCTCCGTCAGACGCCAACGTTCTGGTTACCGGAGAACACGGTACTGGGAAGGAAGTCGTGGCCAATTGGATTCACGCGGCTTCTAATCGGTCCGACCAACCGTTGGTGACAGTCAACGTCGGTGGTTTGTCCGAAGGTTTGTTCGAGAGCGAGTTGTTCGGGCACGTCAAAGGCGCGTTCACCGACGCCAAGATGTACCGTGTCGGCCGTTTCGAGACGGCTGATGGTGGAACCCTGTTTCTCGATGAAATTGCCAACGTGCCCATGGCGCTTCAGGCCAAGCTCCTTCGCGTGCTGCAAGCCGGCGAATTGGAACGCGTCGGATCGTCGCGCACTACGACGGTCGACGCCCGGGTCATTTCTGCAACCAACGCCGACATCGAATCCGAGGTGGCGGCAGGCCGGTTCCGCGAAGACCTCCTGTTCCGGTTGAACACCATCGAAATCGCGCTACCACCGTTGCGAGACCGCGGCCCGGACATCATGGCCCTGGCCGGACATTTCCTCCAACGCCACAGCGAGCGATACGGCAAGGCCATCGGGGGATTCGAGCCGGCGGCGACACAGGCCCTGGCGGAGTATCCCTGGCCGGGTAACGTCCGCGAGCTCGATCACACTATTGAACGAGCCGTTCTACTGGCGCGTGGCTCGAGTATCCAGGCTGACGAACTCGGACTGCGGCGCGCTGTCGAGCGCGGTGAAGAAGCCGAACTGTCCGACTTGACGCTCGACCAAGCCGAACGAGTGCTTATCCAGAACGTCTTGCGTCGCTGCGATGGCAACGTAACGGAGGCGGCCCATTCTTTGGGGCTTAGCCGGAGCGCCCTGTACCGCCGACTGAAGGCACATGGCCTCTGAGCCGCAACCGCGCAGCGCGGGACCCCTAGAGCGGTTCGTCCTGGGACTCGCCCTCCTGGCTGGATTCCCGGGGAGCGTGATAGCACTGGTCCTTCTGTGGACCGGAATCCACTCCTTAAATCTCCAAGTCACCCTAAGCCTGTTGGTGGTAGCCTTCTGGTTCGGCTTCGCCTGGATCGCTCGTGGACGGGTGGTGCACTCCCTCCTGACGCTCGCCAACATGTTGGGGGCGCTCCGTGAGGGAGACTTTTCCGTACGCGGTCGAGGGGCCGGGCACGGGGATGCACTGGGCCTTGCGGTGGCGGAGGTCAATCAACTGGCCGACACGCTCAAGGAACAACGGCTGGGCGCTGTCGAGGCCACGGCCCTGTTGCGGCGGATGATGGGCGAAGTCGAAGTGGGGCTATTCGCCTTCGACAGCGGACGGCGCTTACGGTTGGTCAACCGATGGGGAGAACGGATGCTTGGTGAGCGGGCCGAGCGACTCCTGGGCCGAACCGCCGACGAGATCGGTCTCTCACAGTGTCTTGGGGGACCTCCGGTCCGCACCATGGATCTGACCTTCCCGGGATGGGATGGACGCTGGGACGTGCGGCGCAGCACCTATCGTCAGGATGGTGTGCCCCATCAACTATTGGTACTGTCCGACGTGAGTCGGGCTCTGCGGGAAGAGGAACGGCAGGCGTGGAAGAGGATCGTGCGCGTGCTGGGCCACGAGATAAACAACTCGCTGGCGCCGATTTCGTCTATCGCCGACAGTCTCCAAAGATTGCTCGAGCGGAGCGTCAAAGCCGAGGATCACGAGGAGGATCTTGTCAGCGGGCTTTCAATCATTGCCGATCGCGCCGAAGGACTGCGCCGGTTCATGGCCGCCTACGCCCGGTTGGCGAAACTACCACCCCCCGAAATGGCGTTGCTCGAGGTCGAATCCTGGATTCGGCGAGTGGCACGACTCGAAGCTCGGTTGGAAGTGGCGGTGGACCCTGGGCCGTCAATAACCATCAAGGCCGACGGCGACCAGTTGGATCAATTGCTCATCAACCTTGTCAGCAACGGAGTTGAGGCCGCCCAGGAAACCGGTGGTGATGTGCGGGTGGGCTGGTCGGTGGACTCGGCATACCTGGTCGTTTGGGTAGAGGACCGGGGGCCTGGCCTAACGAACAGCAGCAACCTGTTCGTCCCGTTCTTCACCACCAAGCCGAAGGGATCGGGCATCGGGCTGGTGCTTAGCCGGCAAATCGCCGAGGCGCATTCAGGCGACCTGCAGTTGAGGAACCGGACCGACACATCGGGATGCCGCGCCGAGCTCAGGATCCCGCTGGCGTCCGACTGAACGTCAGCGAGAGATGTTGGCTTGAACGGCCCGGGCGACAGAATCGGCCCTGGTTGCTTCTTCTTCGAAACCGGCGGCACGCAGAGTGCTACTCGAGCCGTTGTAGACCACCGCGTACAGTTGCAGGATCGAGGCTGATGGCAGATCTACCCACCCGCGAGGGCGCCGATCCGCAGCGGACGACCAGCGATACACATTCCACAACAAGTCCCGGGTACGCTGGATGTCGACGAAGCCCATCGTCGTGTTGAACACAACGTTGTCACTGGGTTCGACCGTCGTGGAGGCCAGCCGCCGAACCAGTCCTTGCGTGACCAGATAGGGCGTAAGCCCCAGGGTCTGGTCGGGGTAACCAGCTGCGCTCCAGGCAAAATTGACGGACCTGATGCCTAAGTTGTCTCGGATCAGCGCCAGCGTGGCCAGGTCTTTCCGTTCTACGTATTGATCGTCCAGGGTGACGGTAACTCCTCCAATGGGGATCTGGGTACCGGGGTCGACCTGGACCAATTCAGGCAGGACATCCAGGTCCTGCTGAGTCATGCGTATGGCGGGCGTTGTAGGACGAGCCCATGAGCCCTCTCGCCACATTGGTGCCGCTTTGTCCGGTTCGAATTCCGGAGTCTCACGCCGGGCGAGCTGCCGAAGGTGCCATTTCGTGTTCATCAGAGACAGATTGGCCAGCGTAACGTCACGGCGGACGCCTTCCACCTCCTGTGCGTACCACAGGGGGAACGTGTCGTTGTCGCCGGCGGTGATGAGAATGCCGTAAGGTTCCACCGATTGCAGTAGATCGATGGCCACGTCGCGGGCCAGATATTCGTTGGCCCTGCTGGCTGTGACTCGGTTGCCCAGCAGCGGAATGAACGCTACCAACGCAACGGAAGAGGCCATGGCCCACGCAGTGCCATCGGGGGTGCTCTCATTGACCTGCATGATGTAGTCAACGATTCCACGCATGGTGGCGCCGACTCCCACGGCTACCAACACCCCGAAGTAGGCGAAAGAACCCATGAAGAAGTAGTCGCGCTCGCGGACCTCGCGAACGAAGTTTGGTTCATTCGGGTACATCGAGTACCCGTACTTGAAGTTGAGGTAGAACACCAGCGCCACCGTGAGCGTCAACAGCATGGCTGCCGCGGCCAAGCCCGCCCGACGGTCGCGCTTGAACAGTGCCACCAGGCCGCCGAGGCCGAGGACAGTGAACAGCGCGGTGGCGATTTGGGCAAACGCGCCCCAATCCCGGGCGAATTGCCATGAGAAATATTGCCAATAGTTGGCGAACTGCCCAACCAGGCTTGCTTGCCGCTCGCCAAGGGGTGGCTTGAGGTACTGCTTGCGGCTAAGGACGTCCATTAGGGCTTGCCAGTTGGTTGGCTCACCCTCGTTGATCGGCGGGAACTGGGCCGCGCGCATCGGGAGGTAGATATAGTTGAGAGACACTCCCGCGACTATGGCGATTAGGCCGACCCACAGCAGTGGCCTGCGGAAGTCGTCTGGCGCCCGCCACACGGCGTACGCCACCACAATAGGCGCCAGGTAAACCAGGGCGCCCCAGTCGGCCGGGGAAGGGTTGAAGCCGAATCCGTTCGGTGTGGTCACCACCGTGGTCCACTGGCCAGTGAGGGCCAGCAGCAAGGCGTAGCCCAAGAGAATGATCCACGGCTGGGTGGCCGCCCGCCAATCCGTCCATAGCACATAGATGCCGACCGCCGGCACGGCCAGGATACCCATCATGTGATTGGTAGACGAAAGGGCCATGATGTACATGATCAGCACCAACCAGCGGTCGCGGTGCGGTCCGGGCTCGTCGTCGCCCCAGTGCACCGCCAGCCACGTTACCAGGGCAATCGAGAACAACGACACCGTGTAAACCTTCTCGTTGACGGTCGACTGGTTCCAGACGGTCCACGAAAACGCCGACACCATAATGCCGCTCGTTGCGGCCAGGAGGCGGGCCCAGCGCACCGGTACGATGTCCTGGAGCCACCGGTCTGCCACCAGGAACCACAAGCCGGCCGAGGCGGCCGAGGTGATAGCTGCGAACAGGTTGAGGCGGACAGCGTAGGACGCGGCCAGTGGCAGCAATCCGAACGCATGGGCCAGGACTGTGAACAACGGGTTGCCCGGCGGATGCGGGATTCCCATTACCTTGGCGGCGGCGATGTACTCCGAAGTGTCCCAAAACGCGGTAGTCGGAGCCAGTGTCAGTAGGTAGATGGCGAATACGCCGGCAGCAACGGCAGCGGCCCAGCCGTATGGCGGGGAGGGTCGGGAGTCGGTCATGGGTACCGGTTGCCTGGACTCGTTAGTGACGGAACTGACGGGTGCCGGTCAGCACCATGGTGATGTCGTGCTTGTCGGCAGCGGCGATGACCTCTTCGTCACGGATGGACCCGCCGGGTTGGATGATGGCCGTGACACCAACCTTGGCGGCCTCCTCTATGCCGTCGGGGAACGGGAAGAAGCCATCGGAGGCCAGCACGCTTCCTTTGGTATCGTGGCCCAGCTGGGCGGCCTTGTGAGCGGCAAGGAACGCTGCATCCACCCGGCTGGTCAGTCCGCCGCCGATGCCGATTGCGGCTTCGTTCTTGGCCAGGACGATGGCGTTGGATTTGACCGGGGCCGAGGCCGTCCAGGCGAACCGGAGGTCGATCCACTCCTGTTCGGTGGGGGGCCGGTTGGTGACCACGCGCCACTTGTCTTCGTCACTGTCGAATTGGAACCGATCCTGGACCAGAAAGCCTCCGCGGACGTACTTGGTTTCGAGGCCACGCTCGCCTCTGTTCGTCGGGATCTCGACCAACCGCAGGTTCCTCTTGGATCGGAGCACGGCCAGTGCTTGGTCGTGGAAACTCGGCGCGGCCACGACCTCCAGGAACAACTCGAGCATGGCCTCGGCTGCTTCCTCATCTACCACCGTGTTGTAGGCAACCACGCCCCCGAAGGCCGACACCGGGTCGGTCGCCAACGCCTTGTTGAAGGCATCGGCCGCGCTGTTCCCGAGTGCGATTCCACAGGGTGAGGTGTGTTTGATGACGGCGCAGGCCTGGCGAGCGGACCACAATGAAGCAGCGGTCACCGCGGAGTCCAGGTCGAGGATGTTGTTGTAGGACAGTTCCTTGCCGTGCAGGTGTTTCATGTCGCGGATGCCGCGTGGTTCTTCGGTTACGTACAAGGCGGCTCGTTGCGTGGGGTTCTCGCCATAGCGCAACATCAGCTGGCGCTCGAACGTGCCGCCAAGCAGCTGGGGCAGCCCGTCTTCCTCGATGGGGAGGTATCGGGCGATGGTGGCGTCGTATTCGGATGTGTGAGAGAAGACCTTGGCGGCCATGTCACGCCGAAATTTCTGTGATATAGCTCCCGTCTTCATCCGTTCGAGTACCGTCTCGTAGTCGGTCGGATCCACCACGGGGAGGACCCACTGGTGGTTTTTGGCGGCGGAACGCAGCAGAGATGGGCCGCCGATGTCGATGTTCTCGATGGCGTCGTCGAATTCCACGTCGGGTTTGGCGATGGTGGCGCGGAAAGGATAGAGATTGACCACTACTAGGTCGATTGGCGTGATGCTCTGTTCTTTTAGTGTCGTCATGTGTTGCTGCGTGTCACGCCGGGCCAGGATGGCGCCGTGGATGAGAGGGTGTAGCGTCTTGACGCGGCCGTCGAGCATCTCCGGGAAGCCGGTTACCGAATCGACGGCAGTAACAGTCAAACCGGAATCAACCAGAAGCTGCTTGGTGCCCCCGGTGGAAATGATGTCCCACCCCATATCGATCAGGCCACGGGCGAACTGGACAACGCCGCGTTTATCACTCACGGAGATCAACGCACGGGGCATACAACGGTCCTCAAGATTCGAGTTCGGTCAGCGTTTCAGACAATGATACTGGGCGGCCAGCGTGCGAGGCGGCTATTACCACGGCTGGCAACAGCGTGTGCTCGGCCTCCAACACTCTGGCCGCCAGTGTCTCGGATGTGTCTCCAGCCAGGACGGCTACACGCGATTGGGCCAGTATCGCGCCCCGGTCGTATTCCTCGTCGACCAAGTGAACCGTGGCCCCGGTTTCTCTGGCGCCACTGTCCAGGACCGCTTGGTGCACCCGCCGTCCGTACATTCCCCGGCCACCATGTAGCGGCAACAGCGCCGGGTGGATATTGAGCATACGCCCGCCGTACCGGGATAATACTTGGGCGGGCACCAGCTTG
>CAXMUQ010000147.1:0-20453 GCA_964196605.1 uncultured Acidimicrobiia bacterium | reverse complement strand
ACGAGAACGCTCCAGACGAGAACGCTCCACAGGAAAGCGCCGGAGTAGAAGCAGAGGTCGACGCCCCGGCAGGGATGGGCAACGAAGACGACAAGGCCCCCAAAGGACCGATCTTGCTGTTCGTCGGCCCTCCGGGTGTCGGCAAGACGTCGGTCGCCAAGTCGATCGCCCGGGCAATGGGGCGAGAGTACGTGCGTATCTCACTCGGTGGTGCTCGCGACGAGGCCGACATACGCGGCCACCGGCGCACTTACGTGGGTGCCATGCCCGGCCGCATCATCGCCGGCATGAAGCAGGCCGGCACCAAGAACCCGGTTTTCCTGCTGGATGAAGTCGACAAGCTCGGCGTCTCTTTCCAGGGCGACCCCGCCAGCGCGTTGTTGGAGGTGCTCGACCCCGCGCAGAACGACAGCTTCACCGACCACTACCTCGGCGTGCCGTTCGATCTCAGCGAAGTGTTGTTCATCGCTACGGCCAACTTCATCGAAAACATCCCCGGGCCGTTGCTCGACCGGATGGAGGTGGTGGAGTTCTCGGGCTACACCGATCGTGAAAAGCTGCACATCGCGCGGCGTTACCTCCTTCCGCGCCAGCTCACCGACAACGGACTCGACGCCGAGCGTCTCGCCGTGACCGACGAGGCCATCGCCGAGTCCATCGCCGCCTATACCCGTGAAGCGGGCGTACGCCAGTTGGAGCGAGAGCTGGGCAAGTTGGCCCGCAAGGTTGCCCGACGTATCGCCGGTGGCGAGATCACCAACCTGACCGTTGATGTCGAGGGGGTTCGTGACATTCTCGGCCGGCCCAAAGTGCACCCCGAACACGCCGCCGAGCACGATCAAGTGGGTGTGGCTACCGGGATGTACTACACGCCCGCCGGCGGCGACATCATGTTCGTCGAGGCCTCCACCATGCGCGGCAAAGGGGATCTGGTTCTAACCGGCCAGTTAGGCGATGTAATGAAGGAGTCGGCTCGCGCGGCATTGACCTATGCCCGGACGCACGCCGCGGCACTTCAGATAGACGAAGAGATGTTCGAGCGGGACCTCCACATCCACGTCCCGGCCGGCGCGGTACCCAAGGAAGGCCCGTCAGCTGGTATCGCCATGGCGACGGCGCTGGTGTCGGCCCTGTCGGGTTGGCCGGCGCGCCACGACATCGCCATGACCGGGGAGATCACCCTGCGGGGACGCGTCCTGCCCATCGGCGGAGTCAAGGAAAAGGTCCTCGGTGCCGTGAGGGCCGGCATCACGGCCGTGGTACTGCCCAAGGAAAACGAAGCCGATCTCGAAGATCTGCCCGAGGAAGTGCGCGACACCCTCGAAGTGCACCTGGTCGATGAGTTGGGAGAGGCTTTGGCCCTCACCATGCGCGGCGCCACTTTGCGCGAGGGCCGTCTGTTGTTCGCTGATGAACGGGCTGATGGTGGTGCTGGAGTGTCGGCTCGTTTGGCCGGCTAGAGCATTCAGGCCGGGGGTGAATGATTGTTGGCCGGTGCAATGGCTCCGAGGCCTTGGCTGGCGAGTGCTACGCTATTCCGGCCACTGGTCTTGGCCCGGTACAGGGCCACGTCGGCGGAGTGTGCCAGTATCGACCCGGTAGAGCCGTCACTGGGATAGACCGCGATCCCGATACTCACTTCTACCGGGACGGTCTCGCCGTTCTTGGTAGCGGCTGGGCGCTCCCGCAACGCGGCCTGTAGCTTACGGGCCACCATCTCGGCTCCGTCTTGATCGCTGCGCCGCAGTACCATGCCAAATTCCTCACCTCCATATCGGCCGATCAGGTCGCTGGCCCGGGCCACACCTTGAAACACGTGCGCTACATGGAGCAGCACCTGATCGCCCACCAGGTGCCCGTGCTGGTCGTTGACCCGCTTGAAATGGTCGACGTCAATCATCAGGAAAGCGAATTTTTCGTCGTTGCGCTGGGAGTACTCGACGGCGTTCTGCAGTTCCGCCATGAGAGTGGCGTGGTTGAGCAATCCGGTAAGCCCGTCCTTGTGGACCATCTCTCGTATGCGCCGGCCGCGTTCGGCCCGCGTAATGACGACTTGCAACAGCAGGTTGAGGCTCTGGTCGATCGGCTTGGTCAGGAAATCATCCGCTCCGGCTCTGAGCGCTTCGATGTGACTCGAGATCGAGCCCAGTCCGGTCAGGAACACGATCGGTAGCAGGTTGTATTTGGGATCCTGGCGGATGAGCCGCGCCAGGGTAAACCCGTCGAGGTCGGGAAGTTCGACGTCAAGCAGGATTATGTCAGGAATTTCCTGCGCCAGGATTTCCTGCGCTCGGGTCGCGTTCTCCGCGTGGTTCACGCGGATGTTGGACGATTCGAGGGCCGACGCCACCAGTTGTGCCTGCGCCAAATCGTCCTCGACCAGGAGGACGCTGGATGGGGGGATCCCGATCCTCGCGAGCGTCTTGCAATAGTGAGCCAGATCGTCGTGGATCTGGTCCGGGCGGAAGATGGCGTCCGCGCCCGCGGCAACCGCCCCCAACTGGTCTTCGCCATTGCCGGTGTCGACCAGAACGACCCCTCGCGGCCGGAGCGCGCGGATGCTCGACCACGCCGCCGCGGTAGTGCGGGTGTTGAAATCGGCGGCGTCGCCGACGATCACCAGAAGATCCGGGCGGGCGGACGCCGGGATGGCAATGATGTCTTCGGACTCTTGGCTCGCGGTGACCTGGAACCCGGCTATCGTCAGAGTCTGGACGACGGTGTTCAGCAGTGCGTCTTCCTGTCCGATTACGCGTGCTTGCCAACCGAACGAGCGTTGGGCGTCGGTCTCGACTTCCTCGTAGGACACGACAATAGCATCGTCGTCGAGTAGCTTGGTCAGTTGGTTTATCGCATCCTCCAACCGCTCGATTGTCTCCGGGCCCCCTGTCGGGTTTGCGATCATCCACCGTTCCGCTTCCCGGGCAATCTGACTCAGTTTGGGGAAGCCGTGCGACCCGCCCGATCCAGCCAGTTGGTGAAAGCGGTTCTTGAGCGAGGCAGCCGCATCTTCCTCGCCGGCCGCCAGCGCGGCGAGGTCCTTGTGCAGCTCGGCAAAGCGAGCGGGCAACGCAGCCGCGTAGGCCTGCTGTAATTGGGCAAATGCCTCCGCGAACGTCTCGTCCACGAAGTCACTCACGACCCGGCTCCCAGTCGTTCGACGCTCAACCGCGCTGCCGCTACGAACGCCGGCGCCTGGCCCCAATGTCCCTGGACGGCGCTCCCCTGCCTGGCGGCGATGACCGCGGTCCGGTCGTCCACCACATTGACGAGGGGCATTCCCGGCCAGCGATACCCCTTGGGAATGGGGCTCACCTCGGCAAACGATATTTCTTCCGTCCGTCCTACCGACCACAGCGACATAGTCCTGCCCGCTTGAACCGCCCGGCGCAGGACCGGAGACAACAGCGGGTACGCGTCGGTTGGGGCAACCAGTGTCACCGTATCCGCCGCCCGGGCGATGTCGTGGCTGATGAGCCGCACCGCCGCGCGTGGCGAATCGATCTCGACCAGACTGGGAGATTCAGGCCCGACGAGTGTCTCTAGAGACAGGGCCAGGATGTCCAGGGCTTCGTTTTGTCGGGAAGAAAGTCGGGCCACCACTACCTGCGGCGGTTCCGGCCGATACCGCTTGGGCCTGCCGCTTTCGCCCACGGCGGCTCCCTTGGCCACCAGGCCGCCTAGCGCACTGTAGGCGTTGGCCCGGGCCAGGTTGGCGGCCCGGGCTACGGCGTACCCCGTACCTGGGCCGTGCTCCAGGAGGACCTGGTATACGTGGCTTTCGGTTGGTGTGAAACCGAACGGCGTGAGGTCGACCGCAGTCATGGTAGTAGTATGAGCTACCACGCCCTGAGAATCAACCGGATTGAGCTACATCAGGTGTATTCCAGCTCCCAGCCCAGCAGTTTGGCCGTATGGGCCAGCCGGAAGGTGACGTCGACCTGACGGGACTCTGGGGTCTTGTCCAGCGGCACCAATGGGAAGAAGTGGTAGCTGGCCTTGTTTGCTCCCTTGGGCTGCGAACGGAGGTTCTTGGGATGCCACACTCCGGTATCATCACACTCCTTGAGCAATCTCCCCAGCACTCGCATGGCTGTGGGCGCGGTGTGCAAGGCATCGATCCGGGCCAGGATGTTGATGAAGTGGAGGGCCAGCGGGATATCGGTGGTCACACCCCTGGCATCGGCCTTGATAGGGTTGCCCAGCAGCACGTGCGCCGGTCTCACCGTCTTCTTGCCGATCTTGATGACCACCGGTTTCTTGGGCGCCGGGTGGGCCAGGTATTGCCCTAAACGTTCGGTGAAGCCGGCGCGTTCTCGCTGGAGGTTGGGCATCGACGCCAGCATGGCCAGGGAGTACCACGTAGGTGGATACGCATCGGGGTGGAGCACGTGCTTCTGCCCCGATTTCACAAACGGCTTTTCAGATTCGGGGCTTCTGAGGAATTGGGATATGGCCGACGCCGTCCGATGGGCCGAGCCGCGCAGGCGTGGGTCGACGTTGAACCCAGCCTCGGCCAACGCGGCCGAAGCCGCCTCTCTGAGGTTGTTTCTCACCCAACCTTCAGCGGCGGGAGTTTCCTTGACCGTCTTCTTGAACTCGAACAGGAGTGCAGGGTCCGGGTCCCGTGACAGCAGGCGGAACAACACCCTGCTGGTCAGCTTGAAGGTCCGGTCGTCCGCCGGCCAGCCGAGCTGGAGCAGCCGGCGATACTGTGCTACCGTGCCGACGTCACGAATGCCCTGCGTCGCGGACGGAGCCAGGCCCATAATGTTGCTGGCCCAGACGCCTGTTGGCCGCTGCTTCTTGGCGGTTCTGGAGGCCACCTTGTTGTCGCTGACGGCCTCGGCCGCCTCCGCCAGTTCCTCAATCGAGGCATATCCCTCTGGCGCCAAGTCCTGCAGGACGCGGTAGCGGATCGACGGGCCGCCGTGTTCGAGGAGCCACGTGAGTGGTACCTGATGCTGCTGAGGGAGTTCCAGGGGGGACTCCTTGCCTTATGGTGGGAGCGGGAAACGGCCGCAATTATAGTATTACTGGTGGACTGCGACCAGCCCCAATTCGTTAACTTGTTGTATGATAATAACTTACAGGACGGGATTGCAGCGATTTTCCGCCTGGGACATGCCGGAGGGGCACATTATGGCCTTTATTTCCTATGTCCAGAATTCGGACATCCCCGAACGCGACCGGGTTTCGGATGATGACAACATCATCCGTATCCATGGCGTTCACTCGAGGGTAATGCGCCACCACTTCGACCTGTATATCGAACTCATGCGGCGCAAGAGTCCTCTCACGCGCCGGCAACGGGAGATGATCGGGGTCGTCGTTTCGGTCTACAACGATTGCCACTATTGAACGGTACATCACGGAGCGGGACTCCGTGTCGTGTTGCAGCGGGACCATCCTGGCGAAGACTACGCCGGTTTCGTCGAGGAGTTGGTGCGTGACTATCGCACGTTGGAATTGCCTCCGGTGGATCGGGCGATACTCGACTATGCGGTGAAGTTGACTCGATCTCCCGGGGATATCACCCCGGACGACATCGTTCTGCTTCGGACCCACGGGCTGGGCGACGCCGCCATCCACGACCTGGTCGCGGTCACAGCCTACTTTGCTTTTGTGAACCGCATCGCCGACGGGCTGGGGGTTGCTCTGGAAAATCGGTGGGGGGAAGACTCTCCCTGAGCGCGATTACTACTGCAACCGGGAATCGCCCGCGGCCTTGAACTCGGAGCCTTCGTTCCATGTCGGTTGATCGGACGCCTCCGCCACCTTCAAGGCTGTCCTGAGCATCGTCCGGAGTTGTTGTATTGCTCCGTCGGGTGTGTACCAGGTGAGGAGTTCGTCGCCCGGCTGGTGGTATCGTAGTTCCCCATACTCGTCATCCATCTGCGATCCCCAACCGGGGTCCCGTCCTACGTAGTCCTGGCCGAACTGCAGCGAGAGGGCCGGCACTCCTTCGAGGACGAACGGAAAATGATCCGAGCGGAAGAAGAAACCTTTGCGGATGGCGTCCGGGTTGACGGTTACTTCCAGCTTCTCGGCGCGGGCAGCGGCCGTGAAGGCATCGCCGACGGAAGACTGATTGACTCCCAAAGCGGAAACGTCGGTCGTGGGGCCGTAAAGGTTCATTTCGTCGAGGTTGATTACCGCAGCCAAGTCTCGAAGCGGGAGCGTGGGCCGAGTGGCGAACGCCTTGGAGCCGAGGAGGCCGGATTCCTCGGCCCCGAAGGCAATGAACAGGATCGACCGGTCGGGGCGCACGCCGCTGGTCACGAATGCCTCGGCCGCGGCGATCACTGCCGCGGTGCCCGAAGCGTTGTCCACGGCGCCGTTATAGATCGAATCTTCCTCGACCGGAGTCCCGA
Organism: uncultured Acidimicrobiia bacterium; assembly: GCA_964196605.1. Lineage (GTDB taxonomy): Bacteria > Gemmatimonadota > Gemmatimonadetes > Gemmatimonadales > GWC2-71-9 > N074bin45. Next base: position 14,079 of record CAXMUQ010000147.1, on the reverse strand, counting down.
TTCCGAGATGGTCGTAGTGGCCGCCGATCATGACCGACTCGTTGGGGTTGTGGCCCCAGCCCGTGAGCCGCCCGATGACGTTTACCGTCTCGGATAACTCGATGGCACTCACCACCGAAGCCACTGCGGCGACCGGCAGTTCGACTGGAGCGAAATTCCCAGACGCTGCAACTCGCAGCACCGCCTCCACCGATGGCGCCACCGGTTGCAACAGTTCCGTCGCCACCGGTTCCGCCAGCCATCCTGCCAGGAGCAGTGAAGTCGGCGGTGCTTCCAGCCGGACCTGAGGTCCGGTCCACGATCCGGACACAGTGCCCCAACCGTACGTGGCACTCGGGGTAGTGTGGACCAACAGGATGCCGGATGCCCCATGGCGGGCAGCTTCTTCGATCTTGTAGGTCCAGCGGCCGTAGTAGGTCAACTCGTCGCCGCGGAATATCGTCGAATCGACGAAGCCCGGGTCGTTGACCAGAGTCAGGACAATCTTCCCCGTCACGTCGACCCCGGCATAGTCGTCCCACTGGTACTCCGGCGCGACCACGCCGTAGCCGACGAACACGAGATCACTCCGTGCCTCGATCACCGGCTCATCCCGCATCGACCACAGAACGTAGTCGTCCGGGTGGCTCAGTCGTCGTGTGGACCGTCCCGCGGCTAGAAGGGACAAGGTTGGATTGGGAGTCAGAGAGATGATGGGAACGCGATGAAAGAACGTCCCGTCTTCTCCCGCCGGTTCCAGTCCGATCTGGCGGAATTCCGCCGCGATGTACTTGGCCGCCAGGACGCCCCCGCGGGTGCCGGGTGCTCGGCCCTCCAGGCCGTCATCTGACAGGAATTCCAGCGCCGCCCAGAACGTCGTTCGGCTCACCGCGTCTGCCAGTCGATCCTCTGCCGAATCAACCAGCGTGACGACAGATCCTTCGTTGCAGCCGGTCAGGGCCAGCGCCGCCATCAACAACACCCGTTTCATCCTGTCTCCTCTGACGGCCTCGACCCCGGCGGACACGCAGGTGGGTCGTCCAGAAAATGTTTGATTGCCCCAGCCACGGTATCAGGTTCGGTCTGGTGTGGCCGGTGCAGGGTGCGGCGAATCGTCATCATCCGGCTGCACTCGATGGCTTCATCGATGGCCTTGCCGAAGGCAAAGGGAATGGTGGGGTCCCGCTCCCCCCAAATCAGCAATGTTGGCTGCCGGATGTCACCAAACCTCGTCTGGAGGCCCGCGAAATCAAATTCTTTCAGCACCTGCGCCGAGGCCTCCCGGAACGCGGGATCGAGTAGCGGATCGTACCGGCGCCGTTCCTTGGGCTCAGCCAGCCACGCCGGGTCGTGCAGTGGGACCACCAGTTCGCCCACCACCGAGTTGATCCAACCCATGACATCGGCTCCCTCTTGGGCCAGTGCCGTGGTTGCCGGGCTCAGTCCCCAACCGGCCGACGCGATCAGCACCAATCCGACCACCTGGCCGGGCCGCTCGAGCGCCACAGCCGCCGCCACTTCTCCCCCCATCGAGTGCCCCACCAACACGATTGGCCCGGGGACGTGCCGATCGACGAACGCCGTCATTCGTCTGATGTAGCTCGGCAAATCGTAGGGAGCCCGCGGCTTGTCGCTCAGGCCGAATCCCGGGAGGTCCACCGCCACGACACTGGTACGGGCGGCCAGCTGGTCAAACATCGGTCGGAAGGCCATCAACGATTCGGCGTACCCGTGGAACATGACCACGGTGGTGTCTCCGGTGCCTGCTCGCACTGTCCGCACTTGGACGTCGTCGGCGCTCAACCACTCCGCCTCGTGTGGCGGACGGTTGGTAGAGCGTCGGTCCACCAGCAGGATCAGACTTGCCAGGAGGGGTACGATCAACAGCCACCGGAGACTCACACGCACTTGACTGTCACCTTCAGAAAAAGGACGGCGGGAGCGGACAGTGGACTACCGCTACGGTACCCCGGCCGAACACACCGCGCTCGCTCGTCAACACCACGCGCTCGTCGTCCAGCCAGGCGACTCCCTCGCCCTGTGATTCGAGTCCTAGAACCGGGCAAGTGGTGACCGGCCCGTCCCCCACTGCGCCGGCCGCATCCACTGCGAAGAAGAACAGTTCTCGATAAGTCCGTACCACCAGCCGGCGGCCGTCCACCGAAAGGTCGGCCCCGGTTACTCCCGCCAGGCGGGTAGTCCCCGGATCGACCGGGAACAGGCCCAACCGCTCCGCCGTCACCACGTGGCCAGTACCCCAGGCGTCGGCCGGGAGTCGGTGGTGGGTAACCGGACCCGAGCCACCCTTGCTGATCAGATACACACTGCCGCCCGGGTCCAGGTACATCGCCTCCACGTCCGTGGGGCCGTCGGGGTACTGAAACGTCAAGATTTCGGCGGCCCGCGTAACACCAATAGAATCCGCGGGTATGGCACCGGGCTCGGGTTCACCAAACCGGTAAATGCGAACGGTATTCCGTCTCCGGCTGTTGTCTCCCACATCGGCGAGGTAGAGGCAGTGACCGCCATCGGGACACGGTCCCACCGCGATGTCTTCCCAATCGCGGTTCTCGCCGCCGGAAACGGCCCAGGTGCCCAGCATGCGGGCGAGGGTGTCGGTGGCAAAGAGGTAAGCTGCGTTTCCCCCGTCGTTATGCGTCCACAGGACACCGCCGAACTGGCGGCTGGCAACCACGCCGGAACTCTCGGAAATGGTGCCGTCCTCAAACCGGGTAACCGGCCCGACATGGATAGGCTCAGGAGCGTCCGCGGTGGTTTGCGCCAGGGCGCAATTGGTGTTGACGAGCGCGAGTATCAGCGCAGAGACAGTCCGCATTCCTGAATGTTAGCCGGGCCCCGCGGGCAATCCCAACTCCTTGCTCCCCTTCCGGCGCCGGGACATCTTTCGAACCCCAAGGAGATGATACTTGATGCTCGATAGCCTGAAGAAAAGCACGGTGAACAAGCGCCCCGACCAGGTGACCCTTTCCGGGCGGGTCCTGTTCCTCGCGGAGGACGCCGACCTCGTCAAGCGGCAACTCGAAGGCGAGGATCTCGACTGGCCCCAGGAAATGGCCCTGCGGGACGATATATCGACCGACGAGATCACCCCCGCCTACATCTGCTACTACTACGACGACACTTTGGGGGATTTCCCCTACCTCGGCCTCAAATGCCAGGGAGAATTTCCCATTTCCCGGGGTTTGGTTCGCCAGGGTGGGTTCGTTGCCTCGGTTAGTGGAAAGCGGCGGGGCAAGGGGTCGAGTCGTGAACAGTCGCCCTACGCGGAAATGTGCGCCGGGATCCAGTTGGTCATCGCCGAGAACATCGAGCGGATTTACCAGGAGAACTGTCAGAACCTGGGAATGCTGACCAGTACCGATTTTTCGCTCATCGAACGGCTGCGTCGCGGTGAGTCGATCCCACTCTCGGTGTTTACCGAGGGCGAAGGTAACATCACCAGAGGGATCATCGAGTACGGCGGGCTGTTCCAGTACAATGTCGCCCGGCTCCAGGGGAAGGTGCAGGTGCCCCTCCCCGACACGCCGGCGAGACCGATGACCCTGGCGGAGAAGATCATCGCCCGTCACTGGGTAACCGATCTTGCCAACGATCGAATCGGTATTCCGGCTGTTCGTCCCGGCGACGAAGGCTTCATCAGGACGGATATCCGCTTCAGCCACGAATACGTCACCCCGATGGCCGCCATCTTCTGGTGCGACTACGTCGGCAAAGACGAGCCTGTGGTCGACCCGGATTCGATCTACTTCTTCCGCGATCACCTGACGTTTCTCGAACTCGCCATGACCGACGAGCGCAAGGCGGCCGGGTTATTGGACGTGGCGCTCGAACTCAAGAAGAAGCAGGAAGAGTTCGCCGCCGAACAGGCGATCAAACTGTATGGCGAGTTGCCCCGGCTGGGCCGGAACATGCAGGCGCAGGGCTCGGAAGCCATCTGTCATTCCAAGATGTTGGAACAGCACGCCCTGCCCGGCCATGTCATCATCGGCAGCGACAGCCATACGCCTCACTCGGGAGCGGTGGGGTCGTTCGCCTTCGGCGTGGGTACCACGGCCATCTTCAATTCCTGGCTCACCAAGGACGTGCGCATCAAGGTGCCGCCCCAGGTACTGATCGAAGTCCATGGATCCAAGCCCGACAACGTGACCGCCAAAGACTTCATGCTGCAGATCTTGCGGCAACCGTACGTCAAGACCGGCCAGGCCATCGGCCAGGTAGTCGAATACGCCGGCGAGGCGGTGGCGGCGCTTTCCATCGACGAGCGGGCGACCATGACCAACATGGCCGCCGAAGTCGTCGCCTTCACCGGGATCATCAAGCCGGACCAGATAACTGTCGACTACCTCGTCGGTGAACGTGGCATCGATCGAGCCGAGGCCGAATCAATGCTGGCGGGGCTGTTCTCGGATCCGGACGCCGAGTACCAGGAAGTCATCAAGATCGACGCCAGCGCCCTCAAGCCGATGATTGCCCTCCCTGGCGATCCGGGAAACGGACTGTTCATCGACGAAATCGGCGACAGGATCAAGATCGATATCGCCTACGCCGGCAGTTGCACCGCGGGCAAGAAGGAAGACATGGACATGTACGCGCGGGTGCTACGGGAGGCCGCGGAGGCTGGTGAAAAGGTCGATCCCGACTTGCGGTTCTACATCCAGTTCGGCAGTCAGGACGTCAAACGGTACGCCGAGGCCAGTGGCTATATCGACATCTTCGAGGCCGTCGGAGCCGAAATCATCGAGCCGTCGTGCGGCGCCTGCATCAACGCCGGTCCCGGCGTGTCATACGAGACCGAAACCGTCACCATCAGCGCCATCAACCGAAACTTCCCGGGGCGCTCAGGGCCTGGCCAGTTGTATCTGGCGAGTCCCTATACGACGGCCGCGTCAGCACTGGCAGGGTATATCACGAGTTGGGAGCCGGTGAGAACGGGACAACAGGGCAACGGGGCAGCGGGGCGGTAGTTGTAGTAATTGGTGTTGGTGCTGGAATCTGAGCCTCTTCCCACTGCCCTCGCGGTCACCTGCCCTCGCTGCCCCCGCTGTCATTGCCCCCGCTGTCGTCTGCCGTTTTCTTCCTGAAAATTTCCGGATCGTAGACTCCTCGCGCATTCCACAGCACCCACGATTCGATCCCCAGATCCTCCGCCGCCCGAATTTGTTCCCGGATGTACCACGGCGTGTATCGGGGTTTCCGCAGCGTGAAGGCCTGCAGGAAGGGGCGGATTTCGGTGTCTACGCCCAGCGCTTCGTTCTTCTCGAGCGCGTCTTCCAGGGCGTGCTTCACCACACGATACGGTTCGCCGTTGGGGTAGCTGATGCCGTAGAAGCTGTGGTAATAGTGGCTGGGATATACCATCGGCAATACCACATCCGCCGTCGTTACCAGGTCTTCCCATACTTGGCCGATGCCGAGGTCCACGCTGGTACTGGCGGTCATGCCGAACACGTCGATGGTGAACGGGGAGTCGATGGCGTGCATCCTGTCCCGCAGGAGCCGGAGGTTGCGAGCGACGCCGTTGCGGGTGGTCTCTCCTTCGCGCCGAGCGTTGAAGACAGCGCTCTTCATCATTTCTTTGGGTTCGTCGGGGAAGCGGACGTAGTCGAACTGCACTTCGCTGAACCCCATGCCGATCGCTTCCTCTGCCAGGTCGGCGGCATAGATCCAGATCGAGTCGTTATAGGCATCGACCCAGGCGAAGTCCAATCGGTCCCGCCACAGGCCTCCGTCGAGGTGCCGGACGGACCACTCCATCTTTTCCTGAGCCAGGAGCGGATCCTTGGCCACCACGATACGGGCGATCGGATAGATGCCCTTGGCGTGAAGTAACCGCAGGCGCTCGCGCGTGTCTCGAGCCCGCCGTTGTTTGTTGGCGCCGATTTCTATTGCCGTGGGCACCGACGAGCGATACGTCAAGTAGCCGGTGTCGTCCTTGATGTCGATTACGAAGGCGTTGACTTCCGTGGTGTCTGCCAGGGCCACGAGATTGTAGAACCGCTTCCCGCCGAACACCCAGGCGTTCATGTATATGGCTCGAACCGCCGCCGGCGGCTGCAGCAAAGGCGTCGCCGGCCAGGAGGCCGCGTCCGTTGCTCCGGTGTCGACCGATGCCGCCGCCTCCTGCGGCTCCAATTCGTTTCCCCAGTCGACGGACGATTGGGCGGCCCAGCCGGTACCGGTCGGGAGCGAGCATGCAATGAGGAACAGGAAGTGTCTGGAAGTCGTTGCCATCATGGTGAATAATAAGGCAATCGACGTGCCGCGGTCTGTGATCTGGATAACACATCCTGTGGGCGCGTCAGATTATGCCGGCTCGTGAGGTGGCAGTTGGTGCGAGTCTCTCAGGGTGCCCAATCCGAGGGCGTACTGCAACGCCCTCGGGGCCCTTGGTTTCCCCCATCGTCCGGGCTACGATTGGTGGTCCGGGCTGTTGATGGCTCCAAAAACGCGAGGCAATCGCATGACGATCACCATCGAATACTGCGTCGTCTGAAACTACCAACCACGCGCCGCCAGTCTGGCGGCGGAGCTGAAGCAGGCGTTCCCCGACAGCGACATCCAGATACTGGATTCGTCTGGCGGAGCGTTCGAGGTCGAGGTAGACGGCACGCTGGTGTTCTCCAAGAAATCCCTCGGGCGCCACGCCGACCCGGGCGAGGTGCTGGCGCTGGTCACCGATACGGCCGGCTGAGCGACAACTGGCAGACCCAACCATGCGAATAGCGATCTCGACCGGCGGCGGCGACGCACCCGGACTCAACGCGGTCATCCGGGCCGCGGTACTCTCGGCCCACAATATGGGGTGGGAAACCTACGGCATACGCCGGGGCTACCGCGGCCTGCTCACGGGCGAAGGTGTCATCCCTCTGGGACCAGATGAGGTCCGAGGTATTACCCACACCGGCGGCACCATCCTGGGCACCACCAATCGGGGCAATCCGTTCCGCTGGGTCGAGAAAGACGATTCGGGATCGGAAATCGAGGTCGATCGCTCGGACGAGTTGATTGCCAAATTCAAGGAAAGAGGGTTCGATGCCCTGGTGGCCATAGGCGGAGACGGCAGTCTCCAAATAGCCTATCGGCTACACCAGAAAGGCCTGCCGGTCGTCGGTGTTCCCAAGACCATCGACAACGACGTGGCCGGTACGCTCCGTACCTTCGGGTTCGACACGGCCCTAACTACCGCTACCGAAGCCATCGACAAACTCCACCCCACCGCCGAAGCGCACGACCGGGTGATGGTGGTGGAACTCATGGGTAGAGATACCGGATGGATCGCGCTGTACGCCGGCGTGGCTGCCACGGCCGACGTCATTCTCATTCCCGAACTTCCCTTCGACATCAACAAGGTGTGCGACAAGATCTGCGAACGGGAGCGGCGCGGTCTGCGGTACAGCATCGTCGTGGTGGCGGAGGGCGCACGCCCGGTGGAGGGCTCTGCGGTGCTGGTCGAAGGCGATCGCGTGGGGGCGGCTGATCGGTTTGGTGGCATCGGGAGCCAAGTCGCCGGGGCCATAGCCGACGTCACCGGCAAGGAAACCCGCTGCCTGGTCCTCGGGCACCTGCAGCGTGGCGGGGCGCCCACCAGCTTCGACCGGCTCCTGGGACTCCGCTTCGGGACGGCCGCTGTGAGAGCAGTGGCCGATGGCGCCCTCGGTACCATGATGAGCTACAGTCCGCCGAACATTGACCGGGTGTCACTGGCGGAAGTCGTCGGCAAACCCAAGTTGGTCCCGCTCGATTCCGACACCGTTCAAACCGCTCGACAACTCGGAGTCAGTCTGGGAGACTGACAGTACACTGATCTGCCTTTACCGGCAGTGCATCTATGGGCCGTTCCGGCCACAGGAACCGGTGGAGCAGGTGGTAGCCGAAGTCGGTTAGCACCGACTCTGGATGAAACTGGATCCCCCACACAGGTTTGGTCTTGTGGCTCATGGCCATGATCTCCCCGTCTTCGGCGGTGGCGGTCACCTCTACCTCGTCGGGTACGGACATCGGGTCAACCACCAGCGAGTGGTACCGGGCCGCCAGGAACGGGTTGGGCATCTCGGCGAACAAGCCCGTACCACTGTGCGTTATGGTCGACGTTTTCCCGTGCCTGGGCTCTCTGGCCCGGGTGATGCGCATGCCGTACGCGGTACCGATACACTGGTGGCCCAGGCACACACCGAGAATGGGAATGCGATCGGCCAACTGGCGGACTACGTCCACCGACACGCCGGCTTCCGTTGGGGTACACGGCCCCGGAGAGATGATTATGTGACTGGGAGACAACCGGCTGATATCGGCCGGTGTGATAGCGTCGTTCCTGACCACGGTCGTCTGCTCCCCAAGTTCGGTGACGTACCGGGCGAGATTGTAGACGAACGAATCGTAGTTGTCGATCAGCAGTATCATGTGACTGACGCTTCGGGCACGGCGCCTTCCGACAGAACTTGAATGAAGGCCTGTGCCTTGTCGAGCGTCTCCCGGTACTCGGCATCGGGGTCCGAATCGGCGACGATTCCTCCACCGGCATTGAAGTACAGTTCCCCATCCTCGGCGATGGCCGTACGAATGGCGATGCTGGTGTCCATCGCCCCGCTGAACCCGATATATCCGATTGCTCCGCTGTAGATACTCCGCGCCGTGGGCTCCAACTCGGCGATGATCTCCATCGCCCTGACCTTGGGCGCGCCGGTTATCGACCCGCCTGGAAATGCCGCCGCCAGCAAACCCAGGGCGTCTTCACCTGGGTTCAGCCGGCCCTGTACCACCGAGACGAGGTGGTGAACCGTTGGGTGGCTTTCCAGCGAGCATAGGGACGACGCATGGATAGATCCGGCCCGGCACACCCGGGACATGTCATTGCGGAGTAGGTCCACGATCATCACGTTCTCCGCCCGATCCTTGTCACTCGACAGGAGTTCCTGCGCCAGCCGGGCGTCATCCGCCGGATCGCCGCCGCGCGGCCGAGTTCCCTTGATGGGGCGTGTTTCGACCGACCCGTCCTCTTCCAGCCTGAGGAATCGCTCGGGAGACACACTCAGAACCGCCGTGCCGTCCACCTCGAAGTACGCCGCGAACGGTGCCGGGTTCCGGTTCCGCAGCCGCGTGTACAGGTCGAAGGGGGGGCACGGCAGCGGGGCGGCGAACCGTTGTGAGAGGTTGGCCTGGAAGATGTCGCCGGCAAGGATGTAGTCCCGCACGCGGGTAACAGCCGCCCGGTAGGCGTCAGGTGAAAACGTCGAAACCAAGCCGCCGGCTACTGTAGGATCGCCGCGATATGGTAGCGAGCGGCTCGGCGCCATGTCGTGAACTGACGTGGCCCCTTCCAGCAACTCCTTGATCTGGATCAGTCTCGTTTCCGCTCGCCGCCGGCGCTCTTGTGCCACGTCCGGAACACCCGTGGAGATGATCCAGGCTTCCGCTGCATCGTGGTCCCAGGCGATAACCCAGTCGTAAAGCGCCAGCACCACGTCGGGCAGTGATCGGTCACGCCGGTGCGGCGTGGGCACACGATCGAGCGCAGCCGCAAACTCGTAACCCAGGTAACCTGCCAAGCCGCCCTGAAATGGTGGTAGTCCTGGAACCAAATTGTTCCTGAACGGCCGCATGAGCTCGCGACCCGCCGCGAGCGCGTTGCCGTCGACAGGCACCCATTCGTCGTTTCCGGAATGTGGTCGGGAGATTTCGGTTCGCGCGCCGAATCCCCTGATGACGATCGATGGGTCAGCGGTTACGTAGGAGTATCGAGCGTGAGGATTCCCAGTGGCGGCGCTGTCGAGCCACAGTGGAAAGGGGAGGCTCCGGATCCTGGTGGCGCAGGCCTGCGGGCTGGCAACTTCGGTAAGCCGTTCGACCAGTGGCAACGCGGCGATCCTCAGCCTCCTTGGACGAACGGCCGACTCGTCCCGGCCAACGGTGTGTCAGCCCCCGGCTTCCACAGTACCACTTCGTCGATCTTCCTGGCCATGGCGAGATCGAAATCGGTAACTCCACCCGCACTGTGGGTGCTGAGGCTGACAACCACTTTGCCCCAAGTCACCATCAGGTCGGGATGGTGATCCGCCGCCTCACACACGAATCCGATCGCGTTGACCAACATGAGAGTGGTGGGCCACCCGTCTGTGCGGTATTCCTGATAGATCAGATCCTCCGCAAACGACCAACCCGGAAGCGCCGCAAGTTTGTCGCCAATGGTCTCCGCGGTATAGGTCGGGACTTGTTTAGCCACGGTGGGCCTCCGTCATCCTGTTGGTGAACTACTGGGTACCGACGCATGACCCGCGGTCGATGTGCTGGGCGCGGTTTCGACGGCCGGGGCCAACACGGTACGATACCTGGCCGCCTGCCCCGGGCTCTCCTCAACTTCGATTTCCAGTTGCGCCAGGTGGTCGAAACCACGGCTCTCGATCTCAGCCCGCAGTTTGGTGGCGAAATACTCGGCCAGCATCTCGGCGGTAGTGTTGGTCACCGGCAGGAGGGCGCAATCAGAACGCGGGAAGTGGTAGCGTGGTGCTCCCAGGTAGATCACAGTCAGCCGGTCTCCGGATTCTTCCAACGTCAGTTTGGGACTGGCCGTCGGCAAGAGGACCTTGTGGTCGATGGCGTCGACCATCGGCCGGAGGATCTCCTTCAGCAGAGCGAAGTCGAGTACGAACTGACACTCCGGATCCACTTGGCCGGTTACGGTGACTCCCACACGGTAGTTATGGCCGTGCAGCGATTCGCACTTGTGCCCTCGTAGGGTGATGAAGTGCGCTGAGGAGAAGGAGAGGTAATCCTTGCTGACGGTTACCTGGAAATTGGCATTCATGGTCGATGTCCCTCTGACCAGGATTGGCGATTGGCACGCCGCGTTCGGCGTATAGCGGGAAAGGTACGACCCGGGCTGACCGGACGGTAGGCTCGACGCCTCCCAAGTTGGTGCTGCTCGCCACAGGCTTCCGGCCGCGGCATATTGCCGTCATGAACGCCAAGTCCGAACTCCGTGCCCAAGCCAGGGCGGCTCGCGACGCCGAGCCGCAACGCGATCTCAAGGAGGCGGTGATCGCCGTCCGGGTGGAGCAGCTTCCCCAATACCGGCAGGCCGGGACGGTCGCCACGTATGTCGGCGTCAAGAGTGAGGTTGGTACCCGGAGCCTGATCGATGGCCGCCTCGCCCGCGGGGAGCCGACGGCGGTGGTCTATCGCCAGGATGGGGATCTTGCCTTGGCCCTGATCCAATCGATCGACGAGCTGGTGCCGGCTTCGTTTGGGCTGTTGGAGCCGGTTCCATCCGTGGTGGCGGATCCGGACCGCCGCTGCGCTCCCTCCGACGTGGACCTCTTTCTGGTGCCTGGCCTTGCCTTCGACCGGGAGGGGGGCCGCCTCGGGTACGGCAAGGGTTACTATGACCGCCTCCTCGGTACCGCCCGGCCCGGCGCGGTTTTCCTGGCGCTGGCGTTCGAGTCCCAGATGGTTGAGAACGTGCCCATGCTATCGCACGATGTCCCGGTACATCTCGTTATGACCGAGCGCGACACCCACGGACCCACCGGCATCTGATCCCGCTCCCTTCCATTCCCGGCGGCAATACTATTCCTTCCCGCCGTGCATCCTTCCCGAAACCACCACCTCCCGCTCGATCCTGAGGCGTATCGCCAGGCTCCGCACCAGCGTGGCCGGGTGATCATCATCGCCCCGACGCGCGCCGCGTGCGAGACCATCGAACTCGCCATGCACGCCCGGGTCCACACGGTACTCGAACGCGAACACGGGGACGAGTTGCGGCGCTGGGCCGCGGAAGGCAAGGGATTTGGCATCGTCGCCGGAACCGGCACGGGGAAAACGCTGGGTGTCAGGCCCATCGCCGAGGAGATACTGCAAGAGCCGCTATCGGTGGGAGTGGTCAACCGCGAACGCGAAGCCACTCCCGAAACCCCCTCCTGGAACGTGGTCATCGTTACCACCGGCATTGCCCGGCGCTGGTTCCAGGACGACCTCATTACCGGTCACGACACCGTGGTCGCCGACGAGATCCACCAGACGTCCGCCGAACTCGAACTGGTTCTGGCTCTGGGCAAACGTGCCGGGTGCCGGTTCATCTGGCTTTCGGCTACCGTCGATCCGGTGTTCTATCGCGAGTACCTCGACAGCGCCAACGTGCTCCAGACGAGCGCCTTCGACCCGGCTCTCAAGGCCGAAGTATCGATCGTAGCCCAGCGGCCGGCAGATTTCCTGGACGACCGGTACATCCGGCGGATCATCAAGGAGAAGCGCGGCGTTGCGGTCTTCGTGCCCACTCGTGCTGAGGTCGAGCAGTTGGCCGCCGGCCTGGGGGAACAGTGGGCCGGGCTGACCACGGCCTTCTACCACGGCGGAGAGCCCATCCGGGCGATCCGTCCATTTCTCGAAGGCGAGGTGGAGCGCCCCTGGCTCCTGGCCATGACCGCCGCCGGCCAATCGGCGCTCAACATCCAGGGGCTCAACACAGTCGTTATCTACGACGCCCGGTACGGTATCGTGGTCGATCGCGGCAGAAACGTCCTCCACCGCACCTACCTCGGGCCCAACGAGATCCTGCAAATGGCAGGGCGAGTGCACGGCCGCGTGTCGCAGGGAGAGGTGGACATACTCACCGATCGGGACATTGATTTCGAAAGCCTCACTCCGGGACCGCCCGAGTTCCAGTTGGCCGGTGATACCGAGCGTGTCGCCATCACCTGTGCCGCGCTCGGCGTCGATGCCGGTGAACTCGACTTGCCGGTGGCGCTTGACCGTATCGCCTATCGCAAGGCCATCGAGATGCTAGCCGCCAGGAAGTTGATCGACGGCGGCCGGCTGACCCGTTACGGCCGGGAAGTGGAAGCGCTCCCCGTCGACCGCTCTTGGGGTGAGCTCCTGGTACAGGCCGACCCGGATTTGATTCCCCTCCTGGCGGTCATGTCGAACCTGGACTCGCTCCACCGGATGACACGGGACGAACGGGATCTGCAGGGTCTGATCGCCAACGGCAGCGACCACCTGACCATTTACCACCTGTTCGCCGAAGCGGTGAATCGATTTGGATACCTGGGCGAGGTGTACGGCCTCGCGCGGCACCTGTTTCACGAGGAGCTGGAAGATTGGGCCGACGACCGCGGAGTGCTCGTCAAAGCCATGGAAGACGCCGCCCTCGGCATGGCATCCGTGTACCGGTCATTGGAGTTGCCGCTACCAGCCAACCTCCCCTATCCGTCGCGCGAACTGCGCAAGCGGTTCACCGAGTTGCTGGCCAAGGTCATGCCGTTCGACCTGGTGATCGACCAACATACTGCCGACGGAGAGTCGGCCCGGGTTTCCCGCCGGTCGATGGCGGGGGACTGGGGCGCTGTAGTCGGGTCGATGAGGTATTTCGCCGACCGTTTCGGCGTCCCCCGCGCCGCCATTGAAGGAACCACCCTGCCGTTGGATTTGGTGCGGCGCTTCGCCGTTCGCGAGCCGGCTCGGGTCGAAGTCAGGGGAACGGGCAAGCGACAGAACCTCGCGGTCACCAGGGACATCACCTACCACGGGTTCTCGCTGGACGGGGAACTGACCATACTCAAGGGCAAGATCCCTCCCGCGTTGCGCGAGGCGGCCGTCGAAGGAATGGTCGAAGCCCTTGTGTCGGGAGCGACCGTCCATCGCCAGCAACACAACATCCGGCGTGCCTTGGAGGAATTGGGCGAACTTTACCGGCGGTCCGGCGGCACCCTGCAGCAGGCCGAGTCTGCTTCGATCCGGTCGACGCTCGCCGGGCAGCTTGCGGGAATCGACGGTTGGGACTCGTTTCTGCAAACACCCTTGACGCTGAATCCAGCCGAAATGGTCCCCCAGACTACCCGCAAGGCGCTGCAAGCGCTGCCCGACAAGGTCCACCTGATGGGGGACATGGTTCCACTCGACTACGACCTCGAAGGGGCAACGCCGGTCGTGAGGATGCGGCTCAAGGAAGGGCAGGCCAGACGTCTGAAGCCGGGAGATCTGCCGGAACTGGACCGCCCGCTGCGTTTTACCGTCACACGGGGGCAGGGTTCAGCCGTTCGGGCACGTTCGCTGGAGGAACTGCAACGGGCGCTCAAGAACCTTCCG
>CAXMUQ010000146.1:0-5094 GCA_964196605.1 uncultured Acidimicrobiia bacterium | reverse complement strand
GGCACTGGTCGCCGGCTACATGGTGGTACTCGCTCGCATGGGGGTCAGGTTTGCACCTGATAAGCAGCGGGCAACCAGGCTCCAACTGACCAGCTATCTTGCGGGGGTCGCCGTCCTGTGGGCAGCCTCTGATTGGCCCATCGGCACCCTGGGATCAGGCTACCTCCTGAGCGTACACACGTTGCAGTACGCTCTCTATTGCCTGGTGGCGCCGCCGCTGCTGCTATTGGGAATACCACAGTGGCTCATCCTGGGTGTCGAACATTCGGCTCCCAGGCTGTGGCGGGTGTTGCGGTTCCTGGCCAACCCGTTGGTGGCCCTCCTCATCTTCAATGTCGTGCTCCTCGGCTCTCACACGCCGCAAGTGATAGACGGTGTCCGCCCGTCACAACTCGGTTCATTCGCTGTCGACATGACGTGGCTTGTCGGCGGCCTGGCCCTGTGGTGGCCCGTGATCGCGCCGGTACCTGATGTGAGCCGGCTGTCGTATCCGTGGAAATTCGGGTACCTGTTCATCAGCACCATCCTTCCCACAATTCCCTCCGCGTTCCTGGTGTTCGCAGACTACCCGCTGTACGCCCTCTACGAATTGGCGCCCAGAGTCAACGGCATTGCCGCCGTCCAGGATCAATTGGTGGCGGGTATCGCAATGAAGGTGTTGGGGGACGTGATCATGTGGACAGCGATGATCGTAGTGGCCATAAGGTGGGCGAGGAGTGAAGAGGAATTGGATCGACAACAGCGCTCTTAGAACAGGAACTCAAACCCCAACCGGACAATCCTCGGCGGCCCATAGAGAAACAATGGTTGGGAAAAATCTGTCGCCGCTTGCAGGTACAACGGCCGCAACTCAATCGGGCCCTCGATCAGTCCGTTGCCGTCGAGGTCTGCCCATCTGCGATAGCGGGGAGATTCGTAGGGGATGGGGTTGGGATCGCGGGCAAGGGCGTCGTCCGCCATCCTCTCGAGTTGACCCAGGTCCTGAAACGGCGTGCCGGTGTCGCGACGGACGGCTATCACGTTGTCGGTGTTCAGCAGATTGCGGATGTCGAGGTAGATGCCAGCCCACTGGGCCCCCACCCGGAAGCTGCGGCGGATCAGCAGATCTATGGTCGACTGGCTGGGGAGCCGGAAATCGTTGGGGGCGCCCAGCAGGGAATCGCCGGCCACGTTGGTACGCGAATAGGGCAGTCCCGACTGATAGCGGTATATGCCCGAGGCGTGCCAGTCGGCCAACAGGTTTATTCCCAGGAGCCGCGGACCCAGGCCGTCTGGAGTCTGTCCTTGCGCTATGAACGTCAGGGCGTGGCGCCGGTCGAAGTCTAGCGGGTACTCGACGCGGTCCGGGATGATGGTATCGCCTGTCGCGGGATTGATGCTCGGCAGGCGGAACCGCAGGAACGCGCTGGTGGACGTGGCCGTCGCTTTCTGGAGTGTGTAGGCCACGCTCATGCCCCATCCCCGGGCGAATTCGCGCTCGGCGATTATTTCCAGGCCCTTCACGTTGCCGAAGTCAGCGTTGGCGAAGATGGAAGAATCGGGATCGAATCCCAGCGGCACGGTCGACACGAGGCCGTCGAGCTGCTTGACGAAACCGTTGACCGTCAGGGCCACGAACGGCGCCGGACGGACCCGCACACTGCCCTCGAACATGGTGGCCTTCTCGAAGCCCAAGCCCGAGTTCCCGCGGCGGAAGCGACCGGTGCGGGTAGTGTCGTCGAAGGCCGCGTCTACCATGAATTGGAAATCCGGCGCCTGGTAGAACACCCCGTAGCTCCCCACCACCGTGGCCGGCCCGAGGACGGTTGAGAATCCGAACCGTGGGCTGATGCGGCTCTGTGCGCTGATGCTTTTGTTCAAGCTTGTGGTGTTGGGATCGAACGTGTCCCACCGGAGACCGAAGGTGAAGGCCATCTCGGCCAAACGCGTGCGGCCCTCGAGGTAGGCCGCCGCCGAGCCGGGGGAAAAATCCGAGCTGGTAGCCGTCGGTACCGAATCGCCCACCGGGAGGTATCCGAGCACTCGTTGGAAGGTCTGCACCCGTTGCTTCAGGAGTAGTGCTCCGGCGTAGATGTCGGACGTCTGGCCCACGCCGATGGTGGCGTCGAGTTGAGTGCGCCACTCACGGTAGTGGTTCCAGCCAATGCTTCCCTCAGACGCCCCGCCCGCGAAGAAAGCCGGAACGCCCCAAGGCGATCGGTCCGTTAGATCTGGCAAGTCGAAGCCGTCGATGGGGGCCTGAGCCATGGTGGTGTCCTGGCGCTTGGCCAGATCTTCGCCCACGAAGCGGAACCGGTCGGCGGTAAACGCCCCGACCTGATACTGCACCGGTTCCACCAGGGTACCGCGGGTGAAGTCGCGGTCGTACAGCGACGTCCTGAAATCGACTACCAAGGGCGTCCCCGCAGTGGGTCCGTTGACAAACTGGAAGCTCCCGGTAACCAGGTCGGCGGTCAGGCGGCGTGCCGGTGACAGCTCAGGCTCGTACTTGTACAACGGATCGAACAGCAGGCGCTGCTCCTCGGAGTGGATGCCAAACAGCCGCGCGGTGTGCCGACCGGCAACCGGGATGCGGAGTTTGCCGACCAGGTCCAGTTGCTCGGCGCTGTTGTGTGGCAGGGTGTACGGCTGGCTGGCGCGCGGGTCTCGCGGATCGGCGGGCGCAGGTGCGTTGACGGGATCGGAGTCAAGCCGCCCCTTGAGTTCGAACGCTCCCGCGAAGGTAACTCCGCCCGCGATCGGTCCGTCGGCTTGCAGCAGCAGGCGATCGAGTCCCCGGTTGTTGGCGGCGTCGAAGGGACGGTCGGTTTCATAGGCGGTACGTCCTCGCCAGCGGTCGCCGCCATCCTTGGTGACCACGTTGACCAGTCCGGAGATGGTCTGGCCGTAGCGGGCGGAGAATCCGCTGGTCGTCAGCGATGCCTCCGTCAGCATGTCGGGCGGGAGGTGGAGACCCGTCGGTTCGTTCTGGGCGTCCAATTGATTCTTGATGCCCAGTCCATCGACCAGCAACGCTTGCTGACCGACCCTGCCGCCGCGATAGCTTTCGCCTACGACGCCCGCCTGGAGTTGGAGCGCGTCTTCGAGGGTGCTGACAGGAAGGTCGCGCAGGTCCGAGGCGGTTATGCGTTGTTCCGCCCGCATGGCGAACGGATCGAGAACCGGGTCCGCCACGGCTGTGACCACAATGCTGTCGACTTCCACGGCGAGCGCTTGGAGCGACACGTCGATGACTACTGTTTCGCCGCCGCGCACCAGGATGCTGTCACGCCTGGCCGGCCGGTACCCGATGTGCCTCACCTCGAGCAGGTGCCAGCCGCTGCGGAGCTCGCGGACGCGGAATCGGCCCTGTCCATCGGTCGCCGTGCCGCGTCGGCCGTCGTCGATGAGGATCTGCACACCGGGGAGGGGAGTGTCGGTGAGGGCGTCCTGTACCGTGCCGGCAATGTTACCGGACTCCTGGGCCGCGGCGATGGTGCTCGCCAGGAATACCAGGCCCGCGGTCAGGACCGATAGACGAAAGGTGGTTGCGAATCGAACCGGCGTGTTCATGGCGCGGCGTAAAGCACCAGGTCGGCAATGGCGTCAACGAAGATGAACCCACCCGCGATGGTGAGGGCATGCGCTTCGGCGGTAACTGCCCCAGTCGGCGAAACCGCCGGGTGTCGGAACACACGCGGGACCCCACCGTCAGGGAGTTGGCCCTGCTGGCCCGTTGCGAGGTCCACCTGGTAGAGGGGGCCGCCGAGATCGGTTTGGATTCCTCCCAGTTGGGGGTGGATTGTGAAGCTTACGAATCCGCCGACGACGGCGAGTAGCTGACCGTCGTGGATCACCGGATCGCGGGCGATCCCCAATATCCCAAAATCATGCAGCACCGTGGTGGCGCCGGTGGTCAGCTCCCGGCGATAGACCCGGCTGTCCCCAGCCAGCGTGTAGACGATGGTTTCCGGTGCCTCGCCGAGCGACACGGCGGTTGCCGTCATCGTTCCCGGAACCAGGACCGGTGCAGGGAAGCTCGGCAAATCGATGATCACCACAGCCAGACCGCTGATGGTCGTGTCCCGCGACGCTCCCCCCTGTGAGGTGTAGAGGATGGCCTCGGCCAGGTACACCAATCGAGTGTCGCTCAGCCAGTGCAGATCGCCGACGCCGTCGACCTTGGTTCCCTCCACATCCAGCGGCATGGTGTGGACGACCGTGAAGTCCTGTGGATTGGTCAGCGGGGCCACGCGGAGTTGGCTCGCATCGGGGGCCAACTGAAACGGCGTTGACTGGGCGTAGCTGTAGGCGAGCTGGCCGGTAGTCGATACTGCGGACGATCCGTACACCTCGGTTGAGTCGAGATGGCCAACGCTGGTACTGCAGAGTTCGGTGACGCGGGTACCACCATCCGGAGGGAGAATCGCCAGGCACTGGTCACGGTTCTCGACCGGGCTCTTCTGGAAGGTGTAGATAATGCCGGAGCCGTCCGGCAGCCAACTGGGATGAACGTCCTGAAAAAGGTTATGGGTGATTTGTGCGGGACTGCCGGGCATGAGCGGTCCCTCGCTCCGCTCCGGCGTGGAACCGAACGGTTCGGCGTGGCCGCAACCTGCTAGGAGGACAGCGGCGAGGACGATACGCTTGGCGGATGAGCGCATACGAACGGGTTGTGAGTAGACGGTGGACGGTGAACGGAGTCCTCGGTCAGGATTCCGTCAGCCAGGGTGACGACATTCATGATCCCTGGCCCACAAGTCATCGCCGGCCGGGAATTGGGAATACTACGACACTTTCGTTCCCCATTGGTCCAACCGCGGCCACCCCGAAAAGGTAATTGTCGATCACGATGTTCTCGAGCGTGACGGCCGTAGTATCCCCGACCCAACGGCCGCGGGTCCACTGGGGTTCGGTGGTCTCCCGCCAGTACACTCGGTAGCCTCCAGTGGCGGCCCGGGACCACCACAATGAGGTTGAGGGACTCATAGCCCCCGAAATGCGAACACTGTCCGGCGGTGGCGGTGCCCACGCCAAGGAGGCCATAGTGGCTACGTTCACTGCTACGATGCCGGCGGCGTAATCGAAGTCTACCGCGTCGGTGACGTCGCCGTA
>CAXMUQ010000145.1:0-31265 GCA_964196605.1 uncultured Acidimicrobiia bacterium | reverse complement strand
ACCTCCTGGCCGGCAGCCAGCCGTTGGGCGAATCGTTCCGGAACTTTGAACGCCGCCCGCTGCGGGTTATACGTCTGCAAGGAAACCATTTCTGTGGTTGTCGTCACGTAGTCGCCCAAACTGACTGATCGGGAGCCAAGGACGCCGCGAAACGGCGCCCGGACCACCGTCCGATCGAGCCGAATCTGCAGCAACCGCAATTGGGCCTCGTTGCTGCGAAAAGTGGCCTCGGCCAATTCGAGGTCGGCCTGAGAACTGGCGTTGTCATCCACCAGCCTGCGGGTCCGCTCGTACGCCTGTTTGGCCAAGTCGCGGTCAGCTTCTGCCCTGGCCACCTGCGCCACGAGTTCCGCGTCGTCGACCTTGAAGAGCGGCTCGTCCTTGGCAACGATCGACCCTTCACGGAACAGGATGTCCACGATACGGCCGCCAACTTCGGGCCTTAGCATGATAGACTGGACGGCTTCGATTTGGCCCGTGGTGCGAATGGCGTCCACCACCGTGTCGACCCGGGCGGTTGCCACCTCAACCGGCAGACTGAAACCGCCAGCACCATCACCTCCATCACCGCCACCGTTTTCAGATTCGGCCTTGTTGCACCCGACCACGGCCGCGGCGCTCAAGAGCCACACCAATGAACTTCTCACGATCATTCCTTCCCCGGAAACAGGCGGCGGCCGAGGATTGCCTCGAGCCCCGCCAGTGCTAGCAAAGTTGCTTGTCGAGCTGTCACGATCCCCGCCTGGGCTTGCGAAAGAGTGAACTGAGCCTCCAACAGATTGAGAATGTCGGTGGCGCCAGCCTGATAGCGCGCAGTCTGAACCCGATAGGTCTCTTCCGCGGCGACCAAGGCATCCCGCGCCAGAGCCTCGGCGGCCCGTGAGGTTTCGAACGCTTCGAAGGCGAAGGCCACGTCCCGACGTGCCGAGCGTTCCAGCTCAGCGCGGATCGCCCCGGCCACGTCACGGTTAACGCTGGCCTGGGTGACGGCGATTTCTCGGAAGCCGCCGTCCCAAATGGGAAGGCTCACCCCAATACTGATGGTGGATCGGTTCACGGCTGAAGGAAACACCTTCTCGTCGAAGGCGGAGGTCGTGGCCACTAGACCAATGTGCGGGAGATAGTTTGACAACAAGGCCTTGTGAGCTGCCACGGCGGCACTCTCGCCCGCCCGAGCCACACGCCACAGGGGACCGGTTTCCAGAGCCTCTTGCACCGCCTGTTCCACGGTCAAGGGGAGGTCCGGGATGCGTGCGATCCCCAGAGGTTGGGCGTTGACCGGGTAGGTGACGCCGATCAGGCTCCCCAGATTGAGTCGTGCCACCCGCAGCCTGCTCTGTTCGATCAGCAGATCCACCTGCGCGCGCGTTCGCTCGGTATACAATTGTAGAGAGTCGGTCTGTACCGTCGCTCCGGAGAGCACCCGAGCTCTGGCGATGGCGAATTGTTGCTCGGCCCTATTGAGCCTTTCGTGCGCCACCTCGACCAGCGCAGTGGTGGCCAAAACGTCGTAGTAGGCCGCCTCGGTGATGAGCGCGGAAGCGAAGCGAGCCTCTGCCCGCCCGGCCTTGGCTCCTTCGAGGCTGGCGTTGGCAAACGACAGGTCGGCGAAGCGGCGGCCGCCGGCAAACAACTCGTAGTTGGCGATGGCGCTGGCCGACACGAAGGTGCGTGATGCTCCCCCTGTTCCCACGTTGAACGAGGGCGAATTGGACTTCTGGTACACCCCCACAATCGTCAATGATGGCAGGACGAAGGCCGAGATGGCGGCGCGTCGGCCCCATTCGGAGTTCTTTACCCGCCCCAGCGCGGCTACATAGTTCGGGTCCAGTTTGGTGGCTCGCCTGAGCGCCTCGGCCAAACTGACAACCGGGATAGAGTCCTGCAAGGCCGCCGCCGGTGTGGCTTGCGGAACGACGACCTGCAAGGCGGCGATGAACGCCAGGATCATTGCGCCTCCGGGGCCGGCTGGAGAACGACCTTGGCCGGACTGCTCAATCGGGCATGCAGCGAATCGAGTAGCACGAAGACGACCGGCACCAGGAACAGAGTGAGTACGGTCGAGATGGTAATGCCCCCGACGATAACCAATCCCAGAGGAATACGGCTCTCGGATCCGGCGCTGATGCCGAGCGCAATCGGTGTGGCGCCGGCGACGGTCGAAACGGCGGTCATGAGAATGGGCCGGAGACGAATTTTCCCAGCTTCCTGAATCGCTTCGACGGTGTTCTTCCCGCGCGCCTTGAGTTGGTTGGCAAACTCCACCAACAAGATGGAATTCTTGGACGACAAACCGATCAACAAAATCAGGCCGATCTGGCTGTACACGTTCAGCGTCGAGCCAGCGATCTGCAGAGTGGCCAAGGCACCGGTCACTGCCAGAGGGACCGCCATCAATACCGTGAACGGGTGGATCAGCGACTCGAACTGCGCCGCCAGGACCATGTAGGTCACGATCAGCGCCAGAATGAAAGCGAAGAACAGCGCGTTGCCGCTATCGCGAAACTCGCGTGATTCCCCGGCCAGCGCCGTGGAACTCCCGACCGGCAACACTTCGGCGGCGATGGCGTCGAGGGAGTCGATCGCTTCTCCCAGGACAAAACCCGGCGCC
This sequence comes from uncultured Acidimicrobiia bacterium, assembly GCA_964196605.1. GTDB lineage: Bacteria > Gemmatimonadota > Gemmatimonadetes > Gemmatimonadales > GWC2-71-9 > N074bin45. Next base: position 28,654 of record CAXMUQ010000145.1, on the reverse strand, counting down.
AAGCTGGCCGACAGGGTGAACGAACGGACGCGGTTGTGATGGGCCAGTGACGCGGGGCCCACACCTTCTACCACATCAGCAACCTGATCGAGGTTAATCAGTTCTCCGCCGCGGCCTCGAATGTACAGGTTGCTGATGTCACCCGGGGTGGCGCGGTCTTCCGGAGTCATGCGCACCACCACGTCGTACAACTTGTTCTGCCGGGTGAAGGTGTTGACCCGGCGACCTCCAAGCATTGTTTCCAGGGTGGAGCCCACGTCGCGCACCGAGACTCCCAGATCCTCGGCCCTGTCGCGGTCGTACACGATGGTCAGTTCGGGTTTGTTGACCTTGGGACTGATATCCGGCCGAACGAGTCCCGCCAACTGACTTGCTCGTTGGAGAAATCGGTCTTTAGCCACGTTGAGCGAATCGACGTCCGCGTTCTTGATGACGTACTGGACCGGCTGGCCGAAGCCACCGACCGGCGAGGGCGTAAAGGCGAAGGCGAACACTCCGGGGATGCCGAACAATTGCGGGAGCACACCACCAAGGATTTCCTGGGTGGTCTGCTCCCGGTCGGCCCAGTCTTCCAGGTTGGCAAACACGATCCCCTGGTTGACCGGCACAAAGCCCCCGGTGATGGCGAAATATGTTGCTACGCCTTCCGTCCGGTCGACGATGGCTTCGATTTGGCGGATGTACTTGTCGGTGTAATCCGGTGTGGAGCCTTCGGGCGCCGTAGCAAAGGCCATGAACCAGCCGCGGTCCTCAGCTGGGATGAACTCCCGCTTGAGCGAGTTGAAAGACCAGAACGCCATCAGGATTGTGGCGAATGCCCCCCCAACCACGAACCAGCGATGGCGGATGGCCCAACCTAGGCCAGTGGCGTAGTGCTGGGACAGCCAGTTGAAGCCGGCTTCCAGGAACTGGAAGACCCGACCGTGGCTCTTCGGCACTCGCAGGATCTTGGCGCACAGCATAGGGGTAAACGTCAGCGCCACGAAGCTCGAAACGACGACCGCACCCGCCAGGGTGACTCCGAACTCGTTGAACAGCCGCCCGGTGGTACCCTGAAGGAATGCCAGCGGAGTGAACACCGCTACCAGGGCCACGGTAGTGGCGATCACCGCGAAGGCAATTTCCCGGGTGCCGGTGATGGCCGCCACCTCAGGATCGTCGTTCATGGTTTCCTGGTGCCGGTAGGCGTTCTCCAGCACGACGATGGCATCGTCTACCACCAGGCCGATGGCCAGGATCAAGGCCAACAGCGTGAACGTGTTGATGGTATATCCGAATACGAACATCAAGCCGAACGAGGCGATGATCGAAACGGGGATCGCCAGACCGGGGATGATGGTGGCCCTCAGGTTCCTGAGAAACACGAAGATGATGATAACCACGAGCACCGCGGCCAGTCCCAGCGTGTACAGCGTCTCGCGGATCGATCGCTTCACGAATACCGAGCTGTCGAACGCAGTGCCGATGCTGACCCCGGGTGGAAGCAAGACCTGAATTTCGGGGAGCGCTGCTCGAATGGCATCTGCTACGTCGACCATGTTGGCCTTCGACTGGCGCACGATGCCCACGCCCACGGCAGGATCTCCCTGGAAGCGCAGATAACTCCGCTCGTTTCTCGGCCCAAGCTCGACTACAGCCAGATCGCGGAGTTTTACCAGGCTGCCGTTCTGATTGGCCACGGTGATGTTGGAGAACTGATCGGGAGTCTTGAGTTCTCCCATCGAGCGGACTGTGAATTCCCGCTGGCTCGACTCGATCCGGCCCGAGGGGATTTCCACGTTGCGGGAACGGATAGCCTCCTCCACGTCCTGCACCGTCAGCCCACGCGCGGCCAGTTCCTTGGGCGACAGCCATACCCGCATGGAGTACCGCCGCTCGCCCGCGATGAACGCCCGCCCAACACCGGAAATGGTCTGCAACCGCGTTTTCACGATCCGGTCGCCGATGTCGGACAACTGGAGCAGACTGTAACCCTGGCCCGAGAGCGCCAGCCAATAAAACGGTCGCGCATCGGCATCCTGCTTGGCCACCACGGGCTCGAGTACCTCCCGGGGAAGACGGTTCCTGACCCGGGCCACCTTTTCCCGGACATCCTGCGCGGAAGTCTCTATGTCCCGCTCCAGGGTGAACTCGAGCGTAATGTTGCTGCTCTGCTCACCACTGATGCTGGTGAGCGTGCGCAGGCCTTCGAGAGTGGCCAGTTCCTCTTCGAGGATATCCGTCACCGCAGATTCTACCACCCGCGGGTTAGCCCCGGGCAGAATGGTAGACACCGAGACGATGGGGGGGTCGATATCGGGGAATTCCCGCACAGAAAGCCGGTTGTACGAGATGACACCGAACAGCACCAGTGCCAGGCTCATCATGGTGGCCAGCACCGGCCGCTTGATGGAAGTATCTGAGAGAATCATGGTACTCGTTCCCGTCTTGCAGTTGCGGAGGAGCCCTCTAGCTAGCGTTTCCAAGGGGGAGGGCCGCTGATTCCGTAGATGTACGGAGATTCCTCCCGTGGAGTTGCGAGTCCTCCAACGGCTGTTTCGGCTGTATCCGAGGCGGCACTATTGTTCGACCGCCTTGCCGTGTAACAGGTTAAAGCTTCCGCCAGTCACCTTGGGCTCGACCCCCACAAGGCGCATTGCACTCATGGGCCGGGTCCTGAACTGGGGAGCCATAATGTATGTTAGATGTGGCGAACCGGGGAGGGCACGACAGGAATCGGGCGGAGATGGAGCTAGGCGCCGGACCCGGTAGTGGCTCGAGGGCTACCTAGCCCTGGGACTTCTCAGGAAAGCGGGCGTCGATCATGGGGCCCGAGAACAGCAGGATCATGAAATTGACCAGAACACCGATCAGCGTCGACACGAACGCCAAGGCTGTCAACAACATACCGGCGCCGAGACCCGCCAAGATAATGACAATCCAGTGCATGACTTGCCTTCCCGAGTAAACTTGGAAGATTGAACCGTCGTACAGTACTCTGCCCCGGAGCAACCCGCAACCGATCGGGGCCGCGCCACCCCTTACACTGCATAGTCCCATAGCCGGAGGGAACCATGAAAACCGCAGCCTGTATTGCCGCCACCATGCTGTTGGGAGTAGCCACGCTCCCGGCACAGGATCACGACCCCGACCAGGGGGTAGCCGGAGCTGGCACCCTCCCAGCCGGCTGGTCGATTAGAACCGACAAGGGCACCAAACAGGACCAAGTGAAATTTGTCGCCATGGGGCAGGGATATCACGTCACCCTGGGGCCCCGTACCATTTTCTATCGCGAGTCGGACGCCGTCGACGGAGCCTACTCCGTGAACGTCACTTACACCCAGACGCAGGCGCCACGCCACGCGGAAGCGTACGGCCTTATACTCGGCGGCTCAAACCTTCAGCAGGATGACCAGCGATACAGCTACTTCCTGATCAGGGGAAACGGCCAGTTTCTGGTGAAAAACCGCAACGGGTCGGAGACATCGTCCGTGAGCGGTCCCTGGACCTCCCACCCGGCCATCCAAGCGCAGGACGCCTCAGGAAAGAGTAGCAACACGCTATCGGTGGTGGTGGAGAAGAGTCAGGTGCGATTCATGATCAACGGTCAGGAGGTATTCGCCGGGCCGGTCGACCAGTTCCAGACCGAGGGAATCGTCGGGATGAGAGTCAATCACAACCTCGATCTCCACATCGAAGGGTTTGCGGTGGAGCGGAGCTAACCATCGGCCAGACTTCGTCGGGCTTCCGAGTCATGATGCTCGAGAGCCCGTCGGGCCACCTCAGCGACCTCCCCCCGGGCCCCGGCAGCAACTCGCTCGAGCGCTCGTTCCCCACTGCGGGCCGGACAACTGGCCAGCGCCACCACCGCCGCCAGCCGCTGGTCCTTGAGGTACCCGTGCCGCCTGAAGAATGTCCGGGGGGTCGTGGCAACGGTCGAGAGAACCGAGGCGGCGTCATAAGAGCCAATTGCTCCCAACGCCTCGATCATGGCGATCCGAGCACTCGGATCCCGCTCCTGCTCCAAGGCCTGCGTCAGGGCCATGGTCACCCCCCTGGTCGACCGCCCACCTAGGCCCGCTGCCGCGGCCGCTCGAACTGTCGCCTCGGGATCCACCAGACCCTGCAGGAGTGGCTCGGCAGTGGTGGGAGCATCGATGTGTCCCAACGCCGACATCACCGCCAGGCGCACCTTGGGGTCATGGTGGCCACATTGGGCTGCCAAGGCACCAGCGGCGGCGGCGGGTTCTCCCCTGCGCACTAACAGGTCAGCCCCCAGGAGCACCTGATGCCAATCAGGGCTCTTCAGAAGAGCTTCCACCATCGGATAGGAGTCCGGCAACCTCGCGGCCAGATCGCACAGAAACGCTCTAGGGCCAACCGACGCCGTCTCGCAGAGGGCGTCGATCACCACTTCGGTCGCGTCGCGGCCGACCCAATCGAGCACCTGGACAACCCGGTCGCGTTCCTCTGGCAATCTGACGGCGTGATCGATAAACGCCCGCATGAGTTTCTGGGAAAGCACCCGCCTCCCTTGTATGGCCGTCTGCCGGCGGCTGCCACTCGGGGCGCGTTCCGTCAGGTGGGTCAGTGCCTGGGCCGCGTGAAGTGCCTCGGTCCACAACTCTTTCCGTTCGCTCTCCTTGATGGCCAGGGTGAGGCGCCGCAGTTCGTCGGCGGATGCATCCGCCAGGCGAGGTGCTCGATCCCCTTTCTGGTCGAACGCCGTCACCAGCGGAATCCCGGCGTCGGCGGCCTCCGGGCGGCCAACCATCTCGCCAGGAGTGACGTCGACGACGAAAGACACCTGAACTCTGTCGGTGACCGGGATCGGGGCCTCCTCGGCCACGAGGGCACGGGCCAGTTGCAGGAGTTCGTCGACTGGGGCACCATGATGCACCGTGATGGTCTCGACGCGACGCCGATGCATGCGCCCGAGAAGTCCCGGGTTGTTGAGCGTGCTCCCCATTTCTACCCCAGCCTCGATGATCACGCCTTCCCTGGTGATCTGTGCGCTGAGTACGCGCAGCAGCCCATGCGTCTCGGCGGCATCGTCGGGCCGAGCGCGCAGGTGGTCGATGATGTTGGAGAATGCCTGCTCGAAGGAAGGTTTCGGGGGCACCGTTCACCTGGATATAGGTCGCGATCCAAGGCTTAACAATCGCATGAAACGGCAGGATTGAGAAGGACCCTGATGCCAGCCCTTTGCACGGGTGGGTGGGCGGCGTTTGTTTGTGATGATGTGGGAAGACTTCCGGACGGACGGCATGGCGGAATTGGCACCGGCCATTCTGCAGGCCACGATCACGGTGCTGCTGGTGTTGCTGTGCTGGTACCTGTACCAACGGTACCGCAAGCCGTACTTCGCCTGGTGGGCCGTGGCTTGGGCCGTGTTCACGCTCCGGATCGGGGCCATCATCACCTTCCTCAGTACCGGTCAGTCGCAGTGGCTCTACTGGCACCAGGTCATGACCGGCTTGACCGCGTTGGCGTTACTGTGGGCGGCGCTGGTATTCTCGCGCCAGCTCACCTGGCGCTGGCACTACCTCCCGATCGTGCTCTTCCCGGTGATCTGGTCCTACGTAGCGGTGTACCAACTCAACAACTTCCTGCTGGCCGCCGGGCCTGCCGTACTGTTCCTGAGCGGCGCCACCTTCTGGACCGGGTGGGTATTCTGGCGCCAGCAGCGACTGGTCGGTGGCACTGGCGTCGGGCTATTGGCCTGGGGTCTGATGCTCTGGGGCATCAATCACCTCAACTATCCGTTCCTGCGTGCCCGCGGGGTGCTCAACCCGTGGAGCTATTACCTCGACATCCTTTTCGAATTGTCGATCGGTGCGGGAATCCTGGTCGCCGTGCAAGACGACCTGCGCCGCGGCCTGATGGCGCTGGCCACCCTGTCGGGCGACCTCCAATCAGGCCGGGACACCGAAGACGTGCTCGACCGGCTGCTGGAGCGCCCACTGACGCTGCCGGCGGTCAATGGGAGCGCCTTGTTCATGAACCAAGACGCCGGCGACGAGCGCGGCGAGTTCGTGCGGGGACGGGGTGTGTGCCATGACTGGGAGGGCCGAACACCGAGAGGACAGGTATCGTCAGCCATCGAACGTGCCATGCGCGACGGCCGTCCCCAAGTGACTTCCTCCGATGCGTCCCTGGGCGCGGGCCACAAATTTGGTGCCTTCCTCCCGGTACTGAGAGGCACCGAAGTGACCGGAGTGTTGGTTCTGGTGGGGAGCGCCCGCGATCCTTTCACGGCCCTCGACGAGAGATTCCTGGCCGCCCTGGGACAACAGGTAGGCGCGGCGCTGGAAAACGCGGACTTGTACCACTCGCTTCAGCAACGGAACGAGCAACTGGCAAGGTTGTCGTCGCGCATGGTCGAACAGCACGAGGAGGAGCGCCGCCGGCTCCGGCGCGAACTACACGACGAGACCGCCCAGGTCTTTTCCGCGGTCAGGATGGAATTGGGTGTTATCCGGCAGCAGGCTACTTCACAGGTGGCCCAGAGTCTCGATCACGTGCTGGCACTGACCGACACTGGAATCCGCAGCATCCGAAACGTGACCCACCGGCTGCGTCCCAGCCTGTTGGACGACCTGGGGCTGGCGCCGGCACTGCGCTCCCTGGCCAGCGAATTCAGTGAGCGGGCCGGGCTGTCGGTCGACCTGGAGACACCTCAACATTTACCAGCTATTTCCAAGGACGCGGAATTGGCCCTGTTTCGCGCCATGCAGGAGGCGCTGTCCAACGTACTGCGCCACGCCCAGGCAACACGTGTGCATATTACCGTTCGAGAAGGAGCCACCGCTCTGTCATTGATGATCCGGGACGACGGCAAGGGACCCTCCACCGATCTCTCGGGCGGCGGGACGGAACATATGGGATTGACGGGAATGCAGGAGCGGATCGGCGCCCTGGGTGGAACGGTTACCATCGATGTGCCCACCGAGGGTGGGTTTTCCGTGACGGTCGCAGTGCCGCTTAAAGCAGGAGACAAAACCACGTGAAAACACCGATTCGAATCTTGGTGGCCGACGATCACTCAGTAGTCCGGCAAGGGATACGACATGTCCTGGAAGGCGCCGAGGAGTTCACCGTGGTGGCCGAGGCGGAGGACGGCAACGAAGTGGCGGAGTTGGTGGCCCAGACACAGCCCGATGTGGTCGTGCTCGACATCAGTATGCCCGGCCAGTCCGGTATCGAAGTCACCGCCGTTTTGCGAAATCGATTCCCCGAATGCCGGGTGCTCATTCTCAGCATGTACGACAATCAGGAATACGTCATCGAGGCGGTCCGGGCGGGCGCGCACGGCTATCTCCTAAAGGACACCGCCGCCGATGACCTGCCGGCGGCAATCAGATCGATCCATTCGGGAGAAGCGTTCTACAGTCCGCCCATCGCCGCCAAACTGGCGGCCGCGTTGAAAGGTGACTTCGGCGACCAACACGCCACCGGCGAACTAGCCAGCCTCACCGCCCGCGAGCGGGAGGTCCTCCGGGGAATAGCCCGGGGGCTGACCAACAAGGACATCGCCACAGAACTGGGCATCAGTCCGCGCACGGTGGAGACCCACCGGGAAAGCCTCATGCGGAAGCTGGGAATTCGTCACGTGGCGGGCCTGACCAAGCTGGCCCTGGAGACTGGACTCATCGGGTAGGAGAAACCGGTGCGGGGAGTGGAAGAACGCCGCCAACCACTCCCCGTCACCGCGCTACTTCACTTCGATATCACGGCTCTTGGCCCGCTCGGACTTGGGCAAGACGACCGTGAGCACACCATCGACCTGCGACGCCTCGATACCATCGACATCGACACCCTTCGAAATATTGAACCGGCGCTCGAACGTGCCGAACCTCCGCTCGACGCGGTGCACCCGGTCGGTGTTGTCGCCGGAATCCTGCTTCTTCTCCGCTTTGATCGTCATGGTGTCATTCTCCAGCGACACGTTTACGTCTTCGGAGGGTACGCCCGGCAACTCGATCGCCAGCGTCACGGAGTTCTCGCTCTCCGAAATGTCGGTGACCGCCAACAGGGCACGGTCGCCGGAGGCAAAGGCGGGGAAGCCGCTGAACACGTCATCAAACACTCGGTCGAGCCTGTTGGCCGGGGCCAATGCGGTCTGCGGGGTTCTCCGTCCATTGGGAATCAGGAACATGTGTAAATCTCCTCTTCTTCAGGTGTATTGAGATCTATCTCAAGTCGGCTAGGGCGCCGATCGCAATTCACGACCACTGAAAAGCACCCTGCGTGCCCAAATTTCCCCGCCATAATGTCCTATCTTCGCGCCAATATGACGCACACGGGGGCGCCAAGAGGGTGCAAGCCCACCAAACGATTATATTGCTCTATAGTTGATTATTCCCATTGGAGGCTGCCATGATTGAACTCAACGACCAGACGGCGGAAATAGTGGCCGACCGGTTCCGGGCGTTGGGCGATGCCACCCGGCTGCGCATTCTGAACGCCCTGCGCGAGGAAGAACGCACGGTAGGCGAGTTGGTTTTGGAGACCGGACTGGGCCAGGCCAACGTGTCCAAGCACCTCCAGACGCTTCATCGGCAAGGATTCGTGGAGCGCCGCAAACAAGGCACCCGGACGATCTACCGGGTCGACGATCCGGCGGTCTTCGAACTGTGCGATCTGGTGTGCGGCAAGATTCGCGATCACCTCGACCGACAGCGGGACGCGATGGTCCAAGGCGCCGGGGGGTGAGCGAGCCGCTCGCGGCGGTAAGGCTTGATCGGTGGCTGTGGGCCGCCCGCTTCTACAAGACCAGGCCGCTAGCCGTTGCGGCCATCGACGGCGGCAAGGTCCAGGTCAATGGCGACCGGGTCAAGCGGTCCAAGGTCATCAAACCTGGCGATAAGGTCCGCATCCGGCAGACCCCTTACGAATACGCCGTGGAAGTTACGGGACTGGCCGACAAGCGAGGCTCGGCCAAGGTGGCCGCTACGTTGTACCAGGAGTCGGCCGAGTCCCTGGAGGCGCGTGAGAAACTCGCCTTCCGGATGAAGCACGCCGAACCCACGTTGTTCCAGACCAAGGGCCGTCCCAGCAAGAAGCAGCGCCGGGATATCCGCAAATGGAAAAAGGGAGACGGTTGAGGGAACCGGCGGCTAACCTGCCCTACCGTTCCTCGACGTAGATCTCTGCCCCTCTCCGGCGAAACTCTGCTGACTTCTCGCGCAGGCCCTCCTGGCGCTCTTCGAGTTGGGCGGCATAGTCCCGCACGTCCTGGGTAATCTTCATCGAGCAGAACTTGGGACCGCACATCGAGCAGAAGTGCGCTACCTTGGCGCCTTCTGCGGGGAGCGTCTCGTCGTGGTAGGCCCGGGCGGTAACGGGATCGAGGGCCAGGTTGAACTGATCCTCCCAGCGGAAATCGAACCGGGCCCGCGAGAGAGCATCGTCCCACTGCTGCGCGCGGGCGTGTCCCTTGGCCAGGTCGGCCGCGTGCGCGGCAATCTTGTAGACGATCACCCCCTGCTTCACGTCATCGCGGTTGGGAAGCCCCAGATGTTCCTTGGGCGTGACGTAACACAGCATCGCGGTACCGTACCAGCCGATCTGGGCGGCGCCGATGGCGCTGGTTATGTGGTCGTAACCCGGCGCTATGTCGGTTGTCAGGGGGCCCAGGGTGTAGAACGGGGCTTCGCCGCACCACTCTAGCTGCTTGTCCATGTTTTCCTTGATGAGGTGCATGGGGATGTGGCCGGGCCCCTCGTTCATCACCTGCACGTCGTTGCGCCAGGCAATCTTGTTGAGTTCTCCCTGAGTCCGCAGTTCGGCGAACTGGGCTTCGTCATTGGCGTCGGCGATACTCCCCGGCCGGAGACCGTCTCCCAGGGAGAATGACACGTCGTAGGCGGCCATGATCTCGCAGATTTCCTCGAACCGCGTGTACAGGAAGCTTTCCTGATGGTGAGCCAGGCACCACTTGGCCATTATGGCGCCGCCGCGTGAGACAATCCCCGTAACCCGGTTGGCGGTCATCGGGACATAGCGAAGCAACACTCCGGCGTGGACCGTGAAGTAATCGACGCCTTGCTCTGCCTGCTCGATGAGCGTATCGCGATAGATGTCCCACGTCAGATCTTCGGGAACGCCATCTACCTTTTCCAGCGCCTGGTAGATCGGCACGGTGCCGATGGGCACCGCCGAGTTGCGGATGATCCACTGGCGGGTCTCGTGAATCTGTGAACCGGTCGACAAGTCCATTACGGTGTCAGCGCCCCACAACGTGGCCCACCGCAGTTTCTCCACTTCTTCATCGATGGAAGAAGACACGATAGAGTTACCGATGTTGGCGTTGATCTTCACCAGAAAATTCCGGCCGATCGCCATTGGCTCGATTTCTGGATGGTTGATGTTTGCGGGGATGATAGCGCGGCCGCGGGCCACTTCAGCCCGCACGAATTCCGGCTCCAGGCCCTCCCGGATGGCCACGAACTCCATTTCCGGGGTGATCTCCCCTTTTCGAGCGAAGTACAGCTGGGTGACCGGTCCCGTACCGCGCAGCACCACGCGCGTGAGATTGTCCGGCATGGCCAACCCCAGCGATTGGTCTGCGTCCCGCTCCTCCACCTCGCGATCCGCAATCCACTTTGCGCGCACCGAGGGCAGGCCGTCCCGCACGTCATGGCCTTGGGGTCCACTCGGGTCGTATACCCTGAGCGATGGTTCGCCGCCGGACAGCGTGATCTCCCGCATGGGCACCCGGATACCGCGGCTCCCATCCAGGTACACCTTGTGAGAATTGGGGAAGGCGTCTTCCAGAGTGGAAGGCGCCTGGGCCGGGGCATTGACTGGCTCTTTCAAGGTGGTGGCCATGGAATTCTCCAAACGGGACTGAGGTCTCAAGACAAGAAAAACGACCGCCGGCCGGAACACGGCGGCGGTCGGGAACGGTAATCGGCAACAACCTGCCGCGCTCCCTCCGCCGGTTTGAACCGGATCAGGTTCCAAGGGTAGGCTCTCAATCCCGGTGCGGGATCCCCCTGGCGGCTTTCGAATGCTATGGTAGAAGAATCCGAGGGTCAATGCACACCCCTTAACCCGTTACACCATGCCACTTGCCACCCGCCTGTTCATCCGATTCGCCGTGGGCTACCTGTTGATCGGGTTGGTAGCCGGGACCGCCCTGGCGTTCGATCCCACGCTGCGCACTTTTTGGCCGACCTACCTCCACCTGATCACCGTCGGTTGGCTCACTCAGCTCATTTTCGGCGTGGCCTTCTGGCTGTTCCCGAGGGCGAGCCGCGAATACAAGCGCGGCCGTGAGGGTTACATCTGGGCCAGCCTGGTGCTGCTGAACGCCGGCCTGGTGCTCCGGGTAGCGGCGGAACCGTTCGATCTGGGCGTGGCGGACCAGTCGGCCCTGGTGCTATCCGCCCTGTTTCAGCTAGGTGCGGCGGGGTGCTTCGTGGCCAACATGTGGCCGCGGCTCAAGGCGCGCCCCTAGTGCCGTTACCGACCATCTGGCTGGTGCGCGCTGCGTTGGTGCACTTGCTGATCGGCACCGCGCTCGGCGCCTTGCTGCTGGTGACCAAGGCCGACCTCGGGACGCCACACTGGGTTGCCAGAACCTGGCCGTTGCATGGCGAGATGATGCTTCTGGGATGGATGGTACAACTGGCGATGGGCGTGGCCTACTGGATCCTGCCCAAACACGCGCAACAGCCGGTGCGCGGGCTGGCAGCGCCGGTAATGGCCGCGGCTCTGCTGATAAACGCCGGGGTGATAGGCGCGGGTCTGGGCCCGGCGATGGGCCGGACAGACCTGGCAGTGGCCGGCCGGGTGGCGGAGTTGGCTGCCGTCCTGCTGTTCGCCGGCAACGCCTGGCCGCGAATCAAGGAGTTCGGCCGGGGGAGAGACTAGGCTTCCGACTCCTGGTACACGTGCACATCACGTTGCGGGAACGGGATCGAAACGCCCTCGGCATCGAACCGCTCCTTCACTTTGCGCGTCACATCCCAGTACACATCCCAATAGTCCACCGTACGGGCCCAGGGCCGCACCACGAAGTTGACCGACGAATCGGCCAATTCGTGCACTTTGATGACCGGCGGCGGATCCTGTAGGACCTTTTCTTGGGACTCGATGACATCCTGCAGAATCCTGTTGGCCTTGTCGATGTCGTCGCCGTAACCGATGCCGAAGACCATGTCTACTCGGCGGGTATCGTTGCCGGTGATGTTGGTAATCACGCCGCCCCAAATCGAATTGTTGGGGATCATCACCAAGCGATTGTCGAACGTATTGATCGTGGTCGAGACCAGGCTCATCGAATCAACCACACCCATGACCCCGGCCACCTCGACCGCATCACCGATATCGAAAGGCCGGTACATCAACAGCATCACGCCACTGGCGAAGTTGCTCAGGGTACCCTGCAAGGCGAATCCAATAACAAAGCCGGCGGCGCCCATGGCCGCCAGCAGCGGACCGATTTGCAATCCCATCATGGAAAGCGCGACGATGAATCCGACCAGCAACGTGAGTTGTCTGGTGATCTTGACGAAGAAATCGCGCAGCAGGTCGGAACCCTTGCCGAATTTTTCCAGGCTCTTGCGGACCAAGCCGCTCAGTATTCCAGCGATTATCCAGGCCACAGCAAGCGTTACCATGAACAAGAGCAGGCGGGTGATCCAGCGGATGCCGCCATCGGGCGAGGTGAGCCACACCCGGACAGTAGTCCACAAGGCGTTGGTATCAGACACGTCCACCTCGACCCCCGAAATCGCCACCAAGTAGTTGGTGTACTCCTCCGGGTCGCCGCCCTTACCCTGCCATTCATCCAACACTACCGTGGCCCGCTCGGCCAGCGCGCCGCGCTCCATGCGGATCTCAGCCGCCTGCTCGAGCAAGGCGGTTTGAGCGTCCCCATCGGTCGACCGGGCGGCGATCTCGACCTGGCTCAATTCCACCGCTTTGGCTTGCACCAATTGGATCCACGCTTCGGCTTCCGCAGCCAATTGACCCCGCCGCAGCGGCATCACCATCAAACCCAGGTGATCGGTCTCGATGTCCGGATCGGCGGCCGTCTGCGCCTCCTGGCTCATGAGGGAGGAGGACGTGGCCACGGCTAGGGCTACGGCTAGGGCTAAGGCTAAGGCTCTGGGGAAGGCTACAATTGCCGTCCAGCGGAATGCGGGTCGATTAGGTAGCACGTCCAGCATGTCGGCAATCCTCATGATGATCGATTTTCTGACTAGAAATCCTTGAGGCGAAAGCGTCTGATGCCGAGGAAGAAAGGCAGGGTAGTCCACAGTGCGAGTGCACCGAACGCTACGGTCAGTCCCAGCAAAGTCCCGAAGAACCTCTGGAACACCGCTCCGGTATATCCCATCAGCGCGGCGATGTCAAACTGTAACAGGAGGAGGACCCGGCCGAGGTCGATGGGATTTAGCATTGTCAGGACCAGAAGAGGTTGCTCGAGCGGGTAGCGCCACAAGGTGGTCACCACCAGGAGCACCAGTCCGTCGTACACCACGGCGGCCAGGAGCCACACGAGTACCGCGACACCAAACCCCTTGGCCCGGTCTTCGAAGAGGAGGGATACCAAGAACGCCAAGGCGGTGAAGGCGCAGGTCAGCAGGACTCCGACGAGAAGCAACATGCCCAGGGCCGGACCGACTCCGCCTCCAGCGTGCCACAGGAACGGAAGACCCACGCCTATGACGTAGCCCCCGGAAAGTGGCAAGGCCATCCCGGCGTACAGTCCGAGAAACAGCGAGGTGCGGTCGACAGGTTGTGCCAGGAGCATCACTATGAATTCTCTGGCCTGGTACAGATACATGGTGCCGAAAATGATGCTCACCAGCGGCACCAGCAGCAACACGACATTCATCAGGCTCAGGACCACACGATCGCCGCTGCCCCCGAAGCGGAACAGTACGTCGGTGGCGAGGAGAAAAAGTAGTGTGTATGCCAGAATCCAGCGCCCACGAATGACATCGCGCAGTTGGTAACGCAGAATCTTGCCCGCGCTCTTCACGACAGCCCTCCCTGCATCAGTGCGGCGATGGCCCGTTCCACGTCTTGCTGCCCCGTCAGGCGCCGCAGATCCATGCGAGGGCCGTCGAACTGGACTCGCCCCTCATGGAGGAACACTACGGAATCGGCCAGTTGCTCGATTTCGCTCATGATATGACTGGTCAGGAGGATGGAGACGCCTGACTCCCTGGATCGAAATATCTTGTTTTTGATGATGCCACTGGCGACCGGGTCGAGCCCGGCGGTGGGCTCGTCGAGGATCAGCAGCGGTGGCCTGAACAGAAAGGCGATCACGGCGTTGAGTTTCTGCCGTGTCCCTCCGGACAACGTGCGGATCTGCTTGCCCAATTCCGGTCCCAGCACGAAAGCGTCAAGCAGTTCTTCGTCAAGCTCCGCGCTTGGCCCGCGAAGGTGTTTCAGCATGGAAAGCACTTCACGGCCCGTGAGGTTCTCGGGGAAGTGACTGGCCTGGGGCATATAGCCGATCCCCCGGCGATAGTCCCAGTCCTGGCTGACCACATGGCCGTTGACGATGATGCGGCCACGATCGGGCCGAACCAGCCCCAGGATGGCCTTGATGAGCGTCGACTTCCCGGCGGCATTGGGTCCCACCACCGCTGTGATCCGCCCCACACCGAAGGCGGTGCTAACCCCGTCGAGGACTGTCAGGTCGCCGAACGACTTCGCCAAATCGCTCACCTCCACGATGGAGGCGGTGGAGGCAACCAAGTGCGGAGTGTCGTGGGCCTCCGGCGGCGCAGAGGGGAACCGTTCAGGGGACGTCACTGCCGCCACTCCATCAGCGGGTGCTCGTCGACCAGCGCTTCCGGCGTCAGTATCGGCATTATCCGTTCGGCCAGGTCTAGCATGTCGACGAAGGCGCTCCGCATGAGGATGATGGAGGGCGGATATTGCTCGACTAGCAGAGCGAACAGCCTCACCGGCCGAAACGGCACATCACCGTACCCGTCACGGTCGAGGTCGTATCCTTGATAGGCATCCCAGTAGTTCTTGGAAAATCGGCTGAAACTCGATCGGCTGTTGGTTGACACGTCGAACGCGTTTCCCGAGAACCGATTTCCTGTGAACTCGTTGTCAATGGAGTTGGCCATGATCTTGACGGCCCAGCCGTTGGCTACGAACTCGTTCCCCCTGACGGTGAGCCGGTTGGAACCCTCGGCATGGATGGCGGTGCTGTTGCTGCGGAATACGTTGTTCTCCACCCGGCTGTCGGTGATGTCCTTGAGGAGAAGACCGAATGCCGCCGACCCCCAGTTGTCCTCGAATTTGTTGCCGACCATGACCACTCTCTTGGTGTACATCACCGCCACACCGGCACCGTTGCTGATAAATTCATTGTCCCAGTATTCACACTGGTGTGAGAACATGAAGTGTAGGCCGTATCGCAGGTTGTTGGTACTCACGTTCCGGCGCACCATGGCGCCGGTCACGAATTCGAAATAGATGCCGTCGCGATGGCCGCTCACGACGTTGTCTTCCACCAGAACGTCTCGCGAGTTCCACAGATGGATGGCATTGCCGGACTTTGTTTCGGTCGTCTTTCGTCCAAGGGCCAGGTTGTGGCGTATGGTGCAATCGGTGGACTTGGCCAGATAGATGCCGAAGAAGGCGTCCTCGATGCGATTGTGCTCGGCCACGCAGCCGGTGACTTCCTGGAACTTGATGGCGGCACGATCGTCGATGTAACTGGTGGCCACGTGGCGAATGGTGAGACCCCGGATCGTCACGCTGTCGGCGGTGACCAGCAGGACGTCCTCGGCGTCGCGGCCGTCGAGCACAGCCCCCGAATCACCCTCGATGGTAATCCCCGGTACGTCGATGACGATGGTGGGTTCTCGATAAACGCCCTTCCGCACCACGATGTGGTTGCCTGAGCGGGCAATGAGCATCGCCGCACCGAGCGTCGGCACTGACGTCCCCTCCTGGACGACTAGGTCCTGGGCGATCCCCACCGTGAACGGTATGAGAAGCCCCAGACACACGGACGAGGTGACGGCGAGGCTCATTCTCCGTCTGCGCCCCGGCGGGATGAGCGGTCTCGGCGCAGCACGTCGCTCCACATCAGTACTTGGCCGCCGATCTCGCCCCGCAGGCTGTCCGCGGTTTCGCCCGACTGGAACGCCGCCAATCCGCTGCTCATGGGACTTCGCAATCGATCACTCTGGAGGAACACCGCGTCATCGACGGGGACGCGATCGGCGGGACGGAGAAACAGGTTGACCCAGATGCCATAGACCTGGTCCACCGGGACACGCCCTTCCGTGGTAAAGGATGCCAAGTCACCGAGATCGTCGAAGACGTAAACCTTCCCGGTGCTGGTGACCAATTGCGCGGCGAAGGCAGGATCGGTGATGGTCATGTGACAGTAGTCACATAGCTCTTCACCGTAA
The DNA here is from genome assembly GCA_964196605.1 of uncultured Acidimicrobiia bacterium. Classification (GTDB taxonomy): domain Bacteria; phylum Gemmatimonadota; class Gemmatimonadetes; order Gemmatimonadales; family GWC2-71-9; genus N074bin45. Next base: position 12,266 of record CAXMUQ010000145.1, on the reverse strand, counting down.
CGGATGTCCTTGGGTCCACGTGGACTGCACGCGATCACCAGGGCCAGGCCCACGAGCATGCCCAACGCCTGGCGGTAACGGGTCACCCAGTGGCCTCCGTGCCACTGCGAGCCCTTCGCCATTCGCCTACAGTCACCACGCTGCCGATGCCGACCGAGACCATGGCGGCCAACCCGCCCAGTGCGGGCCAGGAAGTAGCCACAAAATTCAACAACTGCTTGCTCCCGATGAGCGGCGGCTGGTAGGTCATTCCGGGAACCTTGATGGCTGCGGTGGGATCGAGATTATGGCCGTAGTCGTATGACCACAACCAGAAGTCGACCAGGCCGGCGACTGCCCCGACGAGGAACGCGCCAACCCAGAGATACAGCAAGACGCGGTTCCCGGTGGCGGCCACCATGAATCCGGCGATTATCATGACCACCACGAACACGGGCATGAACCGCAGTTCCGGGATTGAATCAGGTTCGATGGACTTCATTCCAATGTAGTGGTTGAGCCCGTTGATATTCTGCAGATCATGGGGCTTCACACCGGTGATGTCGCTGACCTTGATCAACAATCCCAGGCCTTCCGGATACTGCGGCGCCTGAAGTTCGATACGCCACAACGGGAACACGAACACCAGGCCCAGCAGGATCGAGGCTGTCGCTATCAAGACGCGCGATGAGCGTAACATGAAGAATCCTTTATGTATAGCGGCAAAGATCGGGGGGCGATGAACGCCCCCCGATCCCTGTTTTCGTTACCGCAATCTACGGTGTATTGAACGAGATCGGCACGCTCGACCCACGCGGCGACACGCGGGCGTAGCCTTGCATCTCCTGGTGCAGCGCCGAGCAGAAATCGGTGCAGTAGAATGGATAGACACCGATTCGCTTCGGTACCCACACCAACGTTCGTGTCTCGCCCGGCATGAGCAACAATTCCGAGGTATTGGCACCGGTAATCGCAAAGCCGTGCGGCACATCCCAATCCTGCTCCAGGTTGGTCACGTGGAAGAAGACCGAATCGCCCACCTGGATGCCCTCGATGTTGTCAGGCACGAAGTGGGTCCTGATGGTCGTCATGTACACGCGGACGTTGCGTCCCTCGCGCTCGACCCGTGCATCCGCCTCGCTCTTGGTGGCTCGCGGATGGTGATTATCCTCGATCGGGTAGATCTGCACCTGCTTGTCCTTGATCAAGGATGCCGGCAGGCCCTGGGCGTAGTGTGGTTCTCCCGCGGTGGGGAAGTCCAGCAACAGCCGCATCTTGTCGCCACTGATGTCGATCAGTTGGGCCGAGTGGGCCAACTCTGGCCCAGTGGGCAGATACCGGTCCTTGGTGACCTTGTTGAGGGCGATCACCCACTTGCCCCATGGCTCCCTGGTGTCGCCACCGGGAATGGACAGGTGTCCGATCGAGTAGTACGTGGGAATGCGATCGACGACCTCGAAGGTTTCCAGACTCCACTTGACGATCTCGGAGGAGATGAACGCGCTGGTATAGGCGTATCCCTTGCCGTCGAACTCGGTGTGGAGGGGGCCGAGACCCGGGTTTTGTACTTCGCCCGCGATGATGGACTCGTATCGCAGGATGGGAATGCCTTCCACCTCGCCGATGAAATCTTCGGCCTCGATGGCCTGGATCATCTTGGTGAAGGAATGCACGGGGATGACCGCGGCCAGCTTACCGCCGGCCGCAATCAAGAGGCCGCTCGGGTCGACGTCGACACCGTGAGGTGATTTCGGCGTCGGCAGGTAGTAGACCATGTCACTGCAAGAGGCCGGCGTTATTACCGTGGTGCCGGTCTCCATGTCGGACACGGCGATATGCTGATCGTTGAAGTAGTTGTGTACATAGTCCGTACCCCACTGCTCTCCCTGCCCATTGGCGACGCACTCCTCCGCCCGCATCCAGTTGATCGCCGCGATGTAGTCCTTGTCATTCTGGGACGCGTTCACCTCGAGCAGCGTGTTGGCCTGCTCGCTGTTATAGGAAGTGAAGAACGACCAGCCGTGTGACGGGCCTTTGCCCGAGTGCGACAGATCGTAGTTGTATCCTGGGACCAGGATCTGGAAAGCGATGTTCATGCGGCCGTTGTCCGCCACCTTCACGAACGACAACATCCCGGAGAAGTTCTCCTTGTAAGAGTCGATCGGTACATCCGCCTGCGGCGTGGGAACGCTGAACCGCGTCGCGGCAACCGTGTACTCGGTATTCTGCGTAACGAACGGCGACGCGTGGTTGCCAGCCGAATTGGGGATTTCGATGATTTCGGCCGTCTCGAAGGTAGTCAGGTCGATCCGGGCAATCCGGGGCGTGTTGTTTTCATTAATAAAAAGCCACCGGCCGTCGACTACACCCTCGGTCTGCGAGAGTTCCGGATGGTGGGAGTCACCCCACGGCACGAAACCGTAGCTCGTCTCCAGCATAGCCTTCGTCTCTTCGGTGTAGCCCCAACCGTTTTCGGCCCACTGAGAAAAAATCGGGACCTGTTTCAACAGCCGCCCGGATGGCAGTCCATAGACGCCGAGCTGGCCGCTGAAGCCACCGGAAGTGAAAAAGTAGAACTCGTCGTACTCACCAGGAGCGACATAGACGGCCGACGCCGCGTCACCATTCCCTCCAATCGGAGTACCACCGCCACACGCAGCCAGGAGCGTGACGGCTGCGGCAAGCAGGCCCGTCGCAAACTTGGTTGTTCGAATCATGATAATCCTCCAGCGACCGGCTATCCGGCCACCCATGGAATTGAATGAACAAATGGACTAAGACGACTACTCGGCGTCCTCCGAAGCGGCCGAACGCAAATACTCCACGATGGCGCGCGCTTCGTCGGACGTAATGTTCTGATCGGGCATGAAGGACAGATACTCGGCCAGTAGCGCCTTCGCCTCGGGGTGCCGTTCGTACATTTCCTTCGGGTTGAGGATCATGTTCATGATATAGCTGGCGGAACGCCGCTCGGTCACGCCGCCCAACGCCGGCCCCACATAGCGCTCCGGCAGCTTGTGGCACGCGGCACACTTCATGGTGAAGATCTCCTCACCGGTTTGGGCCATTACGGGATCCAGTGCACCCAGCTCGACGACCTCGGTCACCGGACCGATACCGTGTTCCAGTTGGAAGGCCGTGAGGTCGCCACTCCCGCTACCAGCTTGCGCCTGGTTCGACGCGGCATCCACGGAGTCGTCCGATGAGCCGCCACAGGCCGCCGCACCAACTATCAAGAGGGCTGCCGCCAACCGGACAGCCGTCACGCTCGAAATCATCGTCATTCGCATCCCCTCAAACATTGCCACCGTACATCCAGGCTCACCCCAGTCGTCTGTTGCTCTCAAGATCCTAGGGGGGATGCCTTGCCAGTCTCAGGCGACGGCGGCCAATACCCGATCTGGTGACGGCAATCTACGACCCGACCTGATGTTCACCGTGAATCGACTATGAAGCCTTCTTCATAAACCAAGACCGACAAGACGCTCGTTGTCACGCCCAGGCCATGTGAGGTATCTTCTTGTCAGTAAGGCATTTACAAAACAAGAGCTAGGGAGCCATATGGCCTCGCCAGGTCCCCAACCGCCCACTGACAACCTCCCGGTTGCCACCCTAGTGGACCCTGGTCACCGGGTAGTCGTCGCCCACCGGGGCGCGTCGGCCGACCGACCGGAAAACACTCTTGAAGCGTTTGAATTGGCCCTGCGTCAGGGAGCCGACGCCCTCGAGATGGACGTCCAGGTTTCGGCGGATGGAATACCAATCATCATCCATGACCCTACTACAGGCCGGTTAGGGGATGCGGATGCTCTGGTCGAGGACAGCAGCGCCGCCGTCCTACAGGAGATCGATTCCGGCCATGGGTTTTCGACCGACGGCGGACTGACATATCCCTGGCGGGGCCGAGGATTGGTGGCGCCGACCCTGTCCCAGGTGCTCGAGCGTTTTGCCGTAGTCCCCATTCTTCTCGAACTCAAATCGCCACGAGGTCAGGAACAGGTGCGGCGCGTGCTGGATCGGCACCAAGCCAATCGTCATGTAGTGGTTGCGTCGGCCTTGCACGCGGCCTTGCGGGCCTTCGGGGACGGCGTCTACCGCCGTTCGGCCTCGCGGAGGGAGATTGCCTGGTGGTATTTCCTCTCGGTTGCGGGCCTTTCTCCGGCACATCGCGGATATGACCTACTCTCAATGCCGCAGCGGAAAGGGAAGCTCGAGCTGGTGGCTACTCGGCGGCTGGCATCGGCCACCGGAAGCGGCATACCCGTGCACGTTTGGACCATCGACGACCCCGTGGTTGCCACACGTCTTTGGCGCAGAGGGGCAACGGGGATCATCACCAACGTACCGGCCGTCATGGCGCCGCTACGCCAAGGTCTTCCTCCGACGTGACGGGCAATCGGAGCGGACGGGGCGGGGCACCGGCTTGGGCCAGCTACGCCGACGAGGAACTCCTGGATCTGCGATTTTCCGATCTGGAGATCGATTCACCCGGCATCCTTCTGGAACCGTGCCTGGAGCGGGCCTTCACCGAATTGGCGCAACGCGGCATCCGGTTTCGGCCGCGCGTTTGGGTGTCGGATGAGTGGTTCTCGCCTGATGGCATCGGAGGATTTGCAGTCCCGTTCTATCTGACGCATTCCCGGCTAAGACGTCTCGAAAGAAAAATGATGCATGCCGTAGAGGGTGGCACCCGTCGAGAGTGCCTGAAATTGGTACGGCACGAGACGGCTCACGCACTGCAGCACGCATATCGTTTCGAACGCCTGCGGGACTGGCGGCGGACGTTCGGTCGCTCGTCGCTCAAGTACCCCGACAGATACCGACCCGACCCAGCCAGCAGGGATTACGTGCATCACCTGCAGGACTGGTACGCTCAATGTCATCCGGACGAGGATTTCGCCGAGACCTTCTCGGTGTGGTTGCCAAGCCGATCCCGGTGGCGGAACAGCTACACAGGGTGGCCCGCGTTGGCGAAGCTGGAGTACGTCGACCGTCTCATGGGAGAAGTGTCGTCCCGCCCTGTTCCCCGAGTCAGCCGGCGGGCCATCGACCCTGTTCACAGACTCAAGGCGACGCTTCGCGAACACTATGACGAGCGGCAGGAACGATTCGGCGTAAACCGGACCACCTCGCTAGACGCTCCCCTTCGGTCGTTCTTCGACACCGGCCGCCCGGCAGGAAATCGGAGGAGGGGAGCCGCTCTCCTGCGTCGTATCAGATCCACGGTCGAGGCAGGGGTTGCCCCGCGCTCGGTTGAAGCGGAGTATGCATTGGCCATGGTGTATGACGATCTCATCGGCCGCTCTCATGTGCTGGCACTCAAGACCGACCAGGAGGAGCAGGCCGTGGTCCGCGAAGTAATTCGTTTTGTCCGCCGCCATCTTCGTGCATCGTTCAATGATCCCTCGGCCCGGGAATGGATACCGGTATGACCCCTCAGCGCATTCTGGTACTCATGCATCCCGACCTGATGCCTCCGAAGACCCTCAAGGGCCACACGACCCAGGAGATCAACGTCTGGAAAACCGAGTACGACGTGACTACGACCCTGCGCCGCCTGGGTCACGAGGTGCGGCCCCTCGGCGTGCAGGACGAGGCACTCGCCATACGGGACGCCGTCCAGTCGTGGCGCCCCCACATCGTGTTCAACCTGTTGGAGGAGTTCCACAACCAGGCGCTCTTTGATCACCACGTCGTCAGTTACCTGGAACTGCTAAAGGTTCGGTATACGGGTAACAATCCCCGTGGGCTGGTGCTGACCCGCGACAAGGCCCAGGCCAAGAAGATTTTGGCGTACCATGGCATCCAGGTGCCGGGCTTCACGGTGGTGCGCCGTGGACACCGAGGGCGGCTGGCCGATCACCTGTGCTATCCGGTGATCGTAAAGAGCCTGGTGGAACATGCATCATTCGGGATTTCACGGTCGTCGGTGGTCCATAGCGATCGAGCGCTCGCCGAGCGGGTCAGCTACGTCCACAATCAGCTGGGGACGGACGCCATCATCGAGGAGTATATCGAGGGGCGGGAAATCTACGTCGGCGTTATCGGCAATCGGCGCCTCACCGTGCTCCCGATATGGGAACTCCTATTTGAGAACCTTCCGGTCAACATGCCTCACATCGCCACTGAAAAGGTCAAGCACGATACCGACATCCAGGCGGAGTGGGGGATCTACCAGCGCTCGGCAGAGAATCTGACGCCCTCGCAGGAAGCCCACATCGAACGCACCTGCAGGCGCATCTACCAGGCCCTCGAGCTCGAGGGGTATGCCCGAATCGATTTTCGGCTACGGCAGGACGGCGCCCTGTTCTTCCTGGAGGCGAATCCCAACCCCGAGATCGCTAGGAGCGAAGAGTTCGCTTCGGCGGCGGCGCACATCGGGATCAGTTATCCGCAGCTGTTGCAGAAGGTCGTCAATCTGGGTCTGAGAAGGGGGAAGTAGGCGAATAACAAGTATTGAGTGATGACATTGAATGATCAAATGAAGACTGAGCACTCGCAGTGCGGCCCACCTTAAAGGAGCGCCTCATGCTGAACCGCCGATCGTTCGTTAGTTCCGTTGCCGGAGCTACGCTTGCCCTGCCACCTTTTCGTTCCGACGCCATAAGGCGGGTCTACCACGCCACCGAGCAGGCCGGCACGCGGTCTCCGGCGGGCGTCGCCGACGACGAGGAGTATTGGAGCCACATTCAGCGCGCCTTCGATACGGATCGTACGCTGATCAACCTGAACAACGGAGGTGTATGCCCCACGCCGACCCACGTTCTGGAAGCGATGATCCGCGACCTCCAATTCACCAACGAACTCCCGGTTGAACACATGTGGCGCGTTCTGGAGCCAAGAGTCGAGTTCGTGAGGCGGGAGTTGGCCGAGGAGTTTGGTTGCGACCCAGAGGAAATGGCGATTACCCGGAACGCGTCTGAGGCAATGGAGATCATGATATTCGGCCTCGACCTCCAGCCGGGTGACGAGGTGCTGGTCACTACCCAAAACTATCCCCGGATGATCACCGGATGGCAGCAACGGGCACGCCGCGACGGTATCGTGCTGAAGGAAATTTCCTTTACCGTGCCACCACCATCTCTGGAGCACATCGTTGAACGATACGCCGAGGCCATTACCCCGCGAACGAAGGTCATTGAGGTCACCCACATTACCAATCTGTCGGGCCAGATCATGCCAGTCCGGGAGATCGTGGAGCTGGCCCGGCCTCAGGGTATCGAGGTATTCGTCGACGGGGCCCATGCCTTTGCTCATTTTCCGTTCACGCGTGACGAACTCGATTGTGACTACTACGGTACCAGCCTGCACAAATGGCTGCTGGCCCCGATCGGCACAGGTTTCCTCTATGTCCGCAAGGACAAGCAGCGCGGGCTGTGGCCCCTCATGGCGGCGCCCGAGTCGATGGATGACAACATCCGCAAGTACGAGGAAATCGGAACGCATCCGGCGGCCAACCACAACGCCATCGCAGCGGCCCTGGCCTTTCATCAGGGGATCGGCGCCGAACGCAAGATCGCTCGTTTGCGGTACCTGCGGGACAGATGGGCCAAACGCCTCCTGGAAGAGAGCGACCGGGTTGCCGTGCTCACTCCACTCGACTCCGACTACGGCGGCGCCATCGGGTTGGTGAGCGTCGACGGGATCGATACCAAGGCCCTGCCTGGCTGGCTGCGGCGGAACTACGGTATCGTCACGGTGCCAATACTCCACCCGGAATTCCAAGGGCTAAGAGTGACACCGAACGTGTATACCACGGTTGACGAGGTAGACCAATTTGCCGAGGCCATGCTCGTGGCCATCCAGACCGGCGTCGAGTAGGCGGGCGCCAAGTGCCTGAGGGGTACCACAAACCCAGTTGGTGAATACTTTTCTGGAATGATTCGTGGTAAAGGATCACCGAGTGTGACATCCGCCGGGGGTAGCGTGGTAGACAACTGCCGGTGTGAACCGCCTTTCAGCCACATTCTATCGTGAACCAGCCCGAAACTTCGCCCCAGGGTGAAGAACTTGCCAGGGAAATCTCAGTATTCCTGGTGCAGCTTTCCGTTGCCCTTCACAAAGCGGGAGCGTACCCCCCCAATCACCCGGTCGTCAGGGAAGCCGTTGAAGCGGTCTACGTCCAGTTGCTGGCCCTGCAAACTGAGCGCGACGTGCTAGCGATCGGGGTGGCTAGCGACCAACTGATCATCGACGACATGGCGACGGACCCAAAGAGCAGTGTGTTGGCCGAACTGGCCAAGCGGCTGCACCGGCACCAAATCGGCGCCGTCCGGCTTCAGGCGGGCACTACACTCGAAGAGTTGACGGACTTCCTCGCCATCGTGTGCCTTGAGGCCGACCGGGAAGAAATTCCGTTCGGTCTCAGATCGAGCGAAGAAATGGATCGTTGGCAGCACATCCAGGTGATCCCTCACACGTTCGAGTCGCTGGTCCTTGCCGAAGACGGCACGGAAGGCGAAGGCCAAGGCAACCAATCACAACTCTGGCTCGGACTCGCGGCGGCGGCGCTAAGCGACGATGCCGGCGGCGGGCCCCGTACCTCGGACGTGGGGCCGAGCCAGATCGCCGAGGCGATCAAGGCACGACGGGACGATCGCAGCTACGACAAGGTCATTGTGGGCTACCTCACCCAGGCGGGGCGGGAACTCAAGGTTCGCGAGGGTACTGTGGCCAGAGCCCTCCAACAACAAATCTCCGGACTCGTTAAGTCACTCGACCAGGACACCCTCAAGCGTCTCCTGGAAGTGGGCGGTTCGCCGGCCGATCGTACCAAGTTGCTCTCGGACCTGTCGTCCACCCTGCCGGTCGATGCGGTCATGGACCTGGTACAGGCCGCAGCGGATACCGGCGGGCAGACGATCTCTCACTCATTCCTACGCATGTTGTCCAAGATGGCTGATCACTCCGACGCGGGTGGAAGAGTGGCCCTGAAACCCCATGCCGGTGAAAACTTCCGGGCATCGGTCCAGGCCCTCATCGCGGATTGGAATCTCGAAGATCCCAATCCGGATGCCTACACCAATGTTCTGGAGGGCCTTGCGGCCTACGAGTCCGACGAGACGTTGAGCACGGCCGTCGAGAAAGTCAGCGCTTCTCCACGCATCATCCAGATGGCCATGGAGGTCGGGGCTTTTGGTGCAACGGTGGCGTACGCAACTGCCGACATGTTGCACACGGGCCGGTTCCAGGAGCTCCTGGAGATCCTCGATGGCGCCCCGGAAGAGTCCGGCGGCCGGGAGAATATCTGGAGTCTTCTGTCGTCACCCGAGCACGTGCGCTACCTGCTGGAGCACTACGAACACAACATCGAAGGCGTCCAGCGGGTGCTCGAACGGCTCGGGCCTGAGGACGCAGATCAGCTGTTGAACGCACTGGAAACGGCCTCGTCGCGAGCCATGCGGCATCGGCTGCTGAGCACCATGACGGCGATGGGCTCGGACATCGGCCCGATGGCACTGGCCCGATTGGCCAAATCCGTATGGTTCGTCAAGCGGAACCTCCTAATCTTGCTCGGATCACTCCCCGAGTGGCCCGAGGGTTTTTCGCCCGAGATGTACACCAGGGCCGACGATGCGCGGGTGCGCCGCGAAGCCGTAAAGCTGATGCTCCAGGTGGATGACCCAGAAACACGTGACAGCGCAATACTCATCGGGGTAGACGATGACGATGTGTCGATCGTTCGCATGGCCCTTACAGCCGCTGCAACGGCGTGCCCTCCCAAGGCCCAGCTCTCGGTGTTGCAACTGGTGGACAACGATGACGGGGACATCCGCGTCCTGGCCATACGAGTATTCGGCGTTATGGGTACCCCCAGGGCCCTCAGTGTCCTGCTGGACCACGCACTGGCAAGACGCCGTTGGTGGCAGCGCCGGCGCCGCCTGGCTGACACCTCTCCCGAAATGCTGGCGGCCCTGGGTGCCTTGGCCAAGTCCTGGGCCAATTCGCCGGAGGTGCAGCCGGTCCTCGAATCGGCTCGCAAGAGTTCTTTAGAGGAGGTCCGTGCCGTGGTATCCAACGTATGACCGATCCGGTTCAGTTCCTGACGTCGATGGGGCACGTGTTGGCCGCCATGTCCTTGTACCAGAAGGGCCATCCGGCACGCGAGCGAGCGGTGGATGAATCGTACGAGAAACTGCGCGACCTCGTGAACGGGGAGGGGGATCGGCAGTTTACCTTCGTCAACCGCGAAGTCGTCTACGACCAGCGGGTAATCCGGGATCTCAAAGAATGGGAGTGGGGGACTCGACTGGCCGCGGTGGGAATCGAGCGGGTCGAATTCAACGAGAGCGTGACCCGGGACGACTACGAAGAATTTCTCCGAGACGCCTACGTCCGGTTCAAGGGAGAATCCTTGGACACGACCGAAGCCAGGTACATGCGGCACACTGGGATCCGCTACGGCCCAACTCTGGTCGACGCAGAAGACATGGAACAGACTGAAACAATCATCGAGACCAGCGCCTCGGTTTCCTATTCAATGCAGGAGGACATCGACGCCATCGAGTGGATGCATTCGCAAGTGCAGGAGGAGGGTGAGTTACCACTGCTCGAAGCGGAGATGGTTGTACGATCGTTGTCTACCGCCATGCACAACCAGGAGGAAGTTCTCCTCCCGCTCCTCGAGTTGAAAGAGTTTGATCAGTACACCACGACGCACTCCACCAACGTGGCGATCCTGGCGATGGGCCTCGCTGAGTACATCGGACTCCGGGGGCAAGACGTGCGAGTCATGGGGGTGGCCGGGTTGTTACACGACTTGGGCAAGGTCCGGATTCCCAAAGAGATTCTCGTCAAACCCGGGAAATTTACCGACGAAGAACGCCTCGAGATGCAACGCCACCCCGGAGAAGGCGCCAAGATCATCATGGGCCGGGACGTCCGGTTGGAAGTGCCCGCCATCGTGGCCTACGAGCATCACATAATGTTGAACGGTGCCGGCTATCCATCCCTGCACTATGAGCGTCCTACTCACATCGCCAGCCGCCTTGTTCATGTGTGCGACGTGTACGACGCCTTGCGCACCAATCGTCCCTACCGCGGCTCCTGGACGTCGGAAAAAGCGCTGAAGTTGATCGAAGATGAAACCGGCGACGATTTCGATCACCAGTTCTCGGGGCCATTCGTCCAGATGATGCGGGAGCAAGCCATACAGCGGGTGGAATTCGACAATCCCGTAGTGGTCGAAATATAATCGTCGATGGCCGCGTTAACCGACCTACCCCTCGACCGAGAGATCGAACGCAAGTACCTGCTCGAGGGACTACCGGATCGAGCCACAGCCGCGACATCCATCGAGATAGTACAAGGATATCTTCCGGGCACGAAGATCTTGGAGCGCATCAGGCGCATACGCCAAGCCGATGAGGATCGTTTCGTTCGCACCATCAAACTCGGCCGCGGAGTATCGCGCATCGAAGTCGAGGAGCCGATGACCAAGCAACTCTTCGATGCTCTGTGGCCCCTGACCGCCGGGCGGCGCATTCACAAGCGCCGGTACTTGGTCCCAGACGGTGACTTCACTTGGGAGATCGACGAGTTCCTGGACCAACCCTTGGTCCTGGGCGAAATAGAACTTATGGACGAGAGACACCCCACCATTCCGGAATGGCTGACACCACACGTCATCCGGGAAGTCACCGATGAACCCGGGTACACCAATGCGCGTCTGGCCCGCTAAACAAACGTTGAGCGTGTCGGTAAGGCAGGACAAGGCCGCCGATGGGCGATGACCAACCGGCCGAGCGGCCCAACATCCCTCGAGTGGGAGCCGTTGCCCCCGACTTCCAACTCGCCAACACCAGCCAACAAACGTGGCACCTGACTGCGCGGGTACGTACCCGACCCACCATCCTCCTGTTCTACCGCGGTTACTGGTGACCGTTCTGTGTCCGCCAGTTGGCGGATTTCCGCGATCACTATGACACGATCAGAGCCGCCGGGTTCGACGTGGCTGCCATATCGGTCGACCCGCCTCGGACTGCCGCATTGTTGCAAGCCGAACTCTACGTTCCCTATGACTTGCTATGCGATACCGATCGCACGGTCATTCGGGCGTGGGACCTGTTGAACGAACACGAACACGATGGAATTCCCATCCCAGCCGTCATTGCCGTCGGGCAAGAGCGAACGGTACTGGCGCGCTCGCTGGATACTATGACACGCCAGGTGGGGCCGCAGGATTTTCTCGCGGTCCTCGAATCGGCCGATCCCGCGCCCCCGCCCCGTCGGTTCCCGATCCCTCGGTTCCTGGAGTACTTGCGGATCAACTGGCGGGCACTCCGCGC
>CAXMUQ010000144.1:0-5494 GCA_964196605.1 uncultured Acidimicrobiia bacterium | reverse complement strand
GCCACCGTAGCGTCCCCAGTCACGTTGGTAACTGTTCTAAGCATGTCCAATATTCTGTCGACACCGAGGATGAGCGCGATGCCCGCCGTGGGCACACCGATCGCTTCCAGAATGATCACCAGCATGATGATGCCGACGCCCGGCACGGCTGCGGTGCCGATCGAGGCCAGGACGGCCGTGAGCACGATGGTCAGTTGTGCGCCCAGGGTAAGCTCCATGCCAAGAGTCTGGGCAATGAACACGGCGGCAACGGCTTGGTACAGAGCCGTACCATCCATGTTGATCGTGGCGCCGAGCGGCAGGACGAAAGATGAGATTTCCTCCGACACTCCCAATTTTTCTTCCACTCGCTCCATGGTGACCGGCAGCGTGGCGCCACTGGAACTGGTGGTGAATGCTACCAGTTGTGCCGGAGCGATACCCTTGAAGAAAGTCTTGGCCGGCATCGGGGACATGGTTCGCAGCAGGATTGGGTAGGTGACGAACGTGTGGATTGCCAGACCCAGAATGACGGCGATCATGTAGAACGTCAGCGCGCCGAGCAGTTGGAGAATCTGACTGGGATCGTCTCCCGCTACCGAAGTGATGGTGCTCGCTATCAGGGCGAATACGCCAAGGGGTGCGATCTTCATGATCAGATCGACCAACCGGATGATCACGTGGGTCAGGCCGTCGAACACACCGAGCAACGGCTTGGCGCGGTCGGGCGGCACCTGGATCAGACCGATTCCCAACAACATGGCGATGAACACGACCTGGAGCATGTTGCGGTTGTTCGAGATTGCCGTAAAAGCGTTTTCGGGAACGATGTCGATCAGCAGCTCTAGTGGGCCACGCTCTTTGGTTACTTCAGCCGCGGCCTCACGGTCCGCCGTCTGTGTGGCATAGGTTTGAGCCAGCTTCAGCCGCATTTCTTCGGGCACTCTATCGCCGGGGCGCATGGTGTTTACCAAAACCAGCCCGATGGTCACCGCCACGACCGTGGTGCCGAGGTATATGCCGATGGTCTTGCCGCCGATACGCGACAACTTCTTGAGGTCGCCCAGCGATGCTACCCCGGTGATCAACGACGACAGCACCAGCGGTACGGCGATCAGTTTCAGGCCGTTGAGGAACACGGTGCCGAATGGCTGAATCCAGTCCTGGGTAAAACCGCCCCAGCCCTTGGCCGCGGCAATTGATCCATAGACCACGCCGACCAGTAGGCCGATGATTATTTGCCAGTGGAGTTTACGGTACCAGGGCATGGCGTTCCTTCTCAGGCTCCCGCGAGTTCACGTGCCTTGGAATCGATTTCGGCCAGCAATGACCGGTACGACTCGGCGAATTTCTCCACGCCTTCCCGTTCCAATTCCGCGGTGACCGCCTTGAGGTCGATTCCCACGTCCGCCAATGCCGCCAGCTGCGAAGGAGCCTGTGCCAGAGTCTCATGGATGCGCACGGCGGGCTCGCCGTGGTCGCGGTAAGCGTCGTACGTGGCCGGCGGAAGCGTGTTGACCGTGTCTGATGCAATCAGCGCCTCGACGTAGTACACGTCGGGGAGGCCGGGATCCTTGGTGCTGGTCGAGGCCCACAACGGACGCTGAACCTTGGCGCCCTTCTCCGCCAGCCGCTCCCAGCGGTGGCTGTGGATGAAGTGCTCGAATTCACCGTACGCCGTGGCGGCGTTGGCGATGGCCGCCTTGCTCCTGAGGGCTGCCGGGGCGCTGAGGCCGTCGAGCATGGGATCGATCTTGGTGTCGAGCCTACTGACGAAGAAACTGGCGACGGAGACGATGCTGTCGATCGGAAGACCCTTACCAACTCGAAATTCCAATCCGGTAACGAAGGCGTCGACTACTTCACGGTAACGGTCGACGTCGAACAGCAGCGTGATGTTGACGTTGATCCCGTCGGCGATGCACTGCTCGACCGCGGGAAGTCCGGCAGCCGTGCCGGGAATCTTGATCTGCACGTTGGGGCGGTCTACCGCGTGCCACAGCCGGGTGGCCTCCTTTACCGTGGCTTCCGTGTCGTAGGCCAGCTCCGGCGACACCTCCAGCGAGACCAGCCCGTCGACGCCTCCGGTCGACGCGTAGAGCGCCGCGAACGCGTCACACGCTGCGCGCACGTCGGTCACGGCGAGGGCCTCGAAGATTTCCTGGGACGATTTCCCCTGGGACGCGTGCTCTCGGATGTCGACGTCGTAGTCGGTGCTGCCGGCGATCGCCATCTGGAAGATCGTCGGGTTCGAGGTCATGCCCTGAAGCCCGTCATCTGCGATCAACCGGGCGAGCGTTCCCGACGTCAGCAACTCGCGGGTCACGAAGTCGTACCACACGCTCTGCCCCAGTGACGCGAGTTCCAGTAATGGGTTTGATGCCATCAGACCTTCCCGCCAACGATGTCGCGAACGGTGGCCGCGATGTGGTGCGCCGTGAATCCGAATTCGGCGAACAACTTTTCGGCCGGGGCCGACGCGCCGAAATGGTCGAGTCCGATTACCGCTCCGCCGTCGGTGACGTACTTGTGCCACCCCATGGTGGTACCAGTTTCGACTGCCACGCGAGCGGTGATCGCCGAGGGGAGGACCGACTCGCGATAGGCCTCCGGTTGGGCCTCGAACAACTCCCAGGACGGGAACGACACCACTCGTGTCGGCGTCCCGGCCGCGGTCAACGCGTCCGCTGCTTCCATGGCCGGATGGACCTCCGACCCCGTGGCCATGATTATTGCCTCCGGTTTCGTGGCCGGTTCCAGCAGGACGTACGCCCCGCGACGCAGGCCATCCGCAGCGGCGCACATGGTGCGGTCGATAATCGGCAGCTTCTGCCGTGTGAGCACCAGGACAGTGGGCGTGGTCCGCGATTCGACGGCCACCTGCCACGCCGTCACCGCCTCGTTGGCATCTGCCGGCCGGATGACCGTCAGATTGGGAACGGCCCGCAGCATGGCCAGGTGCTCGATCGGCTGGTGCGTCGGGCCGTCCTCACCCACACCGATGGAATCGTGGGTGCCTATGTAGGTGACCGGGAGACCCATCAGGGCCGACAGCCGCATCGACGGCTTCATGTAGTCGGTGAACACCAGGAAGGTGCTGCCGTACGGCCGTAGGCCGCCATGAGCGGCGATGCCGTTGAGGCAGGCGGCCATGCCGTGCTCCCGGATGCCCCAGTGGATTTGCCGCCCGGCCTCGCCGGCGGCGAAGCTGGCGGTGTCGGCTAGTTTGACGCCGGTGCTTCCCGCCAGGTCGGCCGAACCGCCGATCAGGTTCTCCACCGAGTGGTCCAACACCTTCAGCGCACCGGCGGAAGCCTGGCGAGTCGCCAGCGGCCCGTCGGATGGCTGATAGACCGGGAGATCGGCGTCCCAGCCGTCTGGCAGGTCGCCCGCCAGCCACCGGGCGAGCATGGCCGCCAGATCGGGGTGCTGCTCGCGATACCGGGAGACCGTTGACTCCCACTGGGATTGCCGCTGTTCACCTCTGGCCACCGCGCGACCCATGTCCTCCCGGGCTTCCTGAGGTACGAAGAACGGTTCGTCGACCGGCCAACCCATGATTTCCTTGGTCCGCCGGATCTCGTCCTTGCCCAGGGGAGCGCCGTGGGCGCCTGAGGTATTCTTCTTGGTCGGTGCCGGATCGGCGATGATGGTCCGCAACCTGATCAGCGTGGGCCGGTGGTCGTCTGTGGCCGCCGTCAGTGCCGCGTCGATGGCATGAAGGTCGTTGCCGTCGGCAACTTCAACCACGTGCCACCCGTAGGCGCCGAAGCGAGCTCCGACGTCCTCCGAAAAGGCCAGGGAAGTCTCGCCGTCGATGGTGATGCGGTTGTCGTCGTAAATGAGGGTGAGCTTGCCCAGCCGGAGATGGCCCGCCAGCGAGGCCGCTTCACTGGCAACCCCTTCCATGAGGTCACCGTCGCTGACGAAGGCCCACACCCGGTGGTCCACGATGGGGAAGTCGGGACGGTTGAATCGCTCGGCCATTACTCGCTCCGCCATCGCCATTCCCACCGCGTTCCCCACACCCTGTCCCAGAGGGCCCGTGGTTACCTCTACTCCCGGGGTAACGCCCCGCTCCGGATGGCCCGGAGTGGCCGATTCCCACTGGCGGAACGCCTTGATCTCATCCAGCGGGAGATCATAACCGCTCAGGTGGAGCAGGCTGTACAGCAGCATTGAGGAGTGCCCACACGACAGCACGAACCGGTCTCTGTCGGGCCAGTCGGGCCCCCGGGGATTGTACCGCAAGTGATTGGTCCACAACACGTAAGCCGCTGGGGCCAGGGCCATCGGTGTGCCTGGATGGCCCGAATTGGCCTGCTCTACCGCGTCCATGGAAAGGACGCGGATAGAATTGATGCTCAGCCAGGCGATGTGGTGATTGTCAGGAGCCGGAGTCGTTTGCATGGCCGGCCGTTGTGGGGCGTGAAGGGTCAGGGGTCGATCCTCTAGGCGTGTCGAAACCGGAGACTTGGCCAGAGAAAGTAACCTATAGGCGGGTGGCCCGGCAGACCCTTTTCCGAGACGATTTCCGTCGCGGCACCTTCCTTGATACCTTATGCATTGAAAACAGACCCTCCCGGAAGCGGTGGGCCTGCGGGATGCATATCGATTAGTGGGGTTTTGTGGCCAGATCACCGAGAAAACGCTCTTCAGCGTCAAGCGTCACCAGCAAGACCCTCAGACGGTCCGGTGGGCGCTCCTATCAGGCACACCGGGAATGGCTTGTCGACCGGCACGGCTCGATCTGCGCCTATTGTGGGGTCGAAACCAATCCCGACGAGATGACCCTCGACCACGTGCGCCCCCGCAAAGGCCAGTCGGCCTACGACCGGCCCGACAACCTGGTGCTGTGTTGTCGCCCCTGCAACGCCGAAAAAGCCGACGTCCCTCTACTGACTTTCCTGCTGGGCAAACGCTCCCGTGGCGTCTACCTCCTCCACTACGGCGACCACCTCTCCGAAGCCCTCCAGGAACTAGCCCGCAAAGCCTCTGAACGCCCCCTGCTATCTTCTTGATTACCTAGTTCCAGGCCCCTCCGCACTCCCCCCACTCCCCGCAAGGCCCTACGCACGACACCCCACCAACTACCGACTCTCGAGCGCCTCACTCACAATCCGACCCTGCTCCGCCGCATGAGCCGCCGGATACCCCTCCGCCGTGCTGGCCCGATAGGGACGGCCAACATACGACAACCGAACACTCTCTGGAAGAATATTCCTGAGCCGTCCGTGGACGAACGCCCACGCTCCCATGTTGCGCGGTTCTTCCTGTACCCACCTCACCTCGTCGACCTGGGGGTAGTGATCCAGGACCTCCCGCAGAGCCACATCGGGAATCGGGTAGAGTTGTTCCACGCGCACGATGGCTATGGAATTGAAGTCCAGCTGGGCGGCCGCGGCGGCCAGGTCGTAATACACCTTTCCCGAGCACAGCACCACCTTGGTGACCGCCGCGGCGTGTTCTCTCGCGCCGCGGTCGTCCAGCACTTCGTGGAACCGACCCTCGGCCA
>CAXMUQ010000143.1:0-7054 GCA_964196605.1 uncultured Acidimicrobiia bacterium | reverse complement strand
TCATGTAGGACGGGGTGCCGACGGCCATGCCTGTTTCGGTGAGCCTGTCACCACCGGCGGCACTCACGGCGCGGGCAATACCGAAGTCGGCCACCACGGCGTGGCCGCTGGACAGGAGGATGTTCTCGGGCTTGATGTCGCGGTGGACGACGTCGTGCGAGTGCGCGTAGGACAACGCGTCGGCCACTTCTCTAGCGATACGGAGCGCGTCGTCGATCGGCAGCTGCTTCTCACGGTCCAATCGGTCACGCAGCGACTCGTCCTCGGCCAGCGGCATGACGAAGAACAGGAAGCCTTCGGCCTCGCCCGAGTCGTAGAGCGGCAGGATGTGAGGGTGACTCAGCCGAGCGGCGATTTCGATCTCGCGAAGGAAGCGGTCTTTCCCTAGCGCCTCACCAAGTTCCTGGTGTAGCACCTTGACCGCCACCTGGCGTCGGTGCTTGACGTCTTCGGCCAGATATACGGTGGCCATGCCGCCGCGGCCGAGTTCGCGCTCGATAGCGTAGCGCCCCTTGAGGGCGGTTCGGATGCGGTCGACGGTGTCGGTCATTCGTTGGCTGCCGCCACGGCACCTCGAACTGTGGTGAACCAGTTCTCAACCAAGACGAGATCGCTTCCAGCGATAGCGGCGCCTGTACTCAGTGGGAGGATCATCATGAACCGTTGCCCATCGGCCTGGGCAGCCCAATACCGATGGTCATCATTCGCAAGAGCGCCGGCGAGCCGAAACAGCCTCCGGCGTTCCCCCAGGAGGAACTCTCCCGTCAGTTCGACCCGTGCGGAGAAGACATCTCCCGCAATGGTACGATACCATAGCTCGGTCCCATCCTGTGACCAGATTGGCTCGGTACCGCCGTTGCTCGACACCAGCCATCGGCCGTCGTCGGTGTTGGGGAACGGCCGTACGTAGATTTCCTTCCGGCCGGTCTCATCGGACGTGTAGGCCAACCATCGCCCGTCGGGTGAAACGATCGGCGATGTTTCTTCAAACTGTGTGGCGGCGAGGGTCACCGTGGTGGTGTCTCCGTTCAGCCGGCGGGCGTAGATGTCTCCACGACCGACCGCAAGATCATCGGTGCGAAACAACAGCCATTCTCCGTCGGGAGTGTAATGACCCTCGAAGACTGGCCGCTCCTCCTCGACCAGCAGCACCGCCTGCTGACCTCCATCAGCCCGTTGACGCCACAAGGCCTGCTTCCCCCCCGCCCGGTTCGAAACGTAGACGACGTCGCGCCCATCCGGTGTCCATATCGGCCGAATGTTCTGGCTCCCCTCGAAGGACAATCGTGAAAGGGGCCCATCGGGGAGGCGTTTGACGTAGAGGTTGCTGTTGCCAGTGACGTCATCGACCAGGCTGACCGCGATCCGACTTTCGTCGGGAGACAGTGCTGGCCCGCCATTGGTAACGAATGACCCCGTCCAGTTCGAATCAACCGGCGTTGCCTTACCATCCCGGTCCACCCACACAACCTGGGCATCGGGTCTGGCAGTATTGGATTGTCCGGCCACGTAGACCATAGTGCCGTCAGCACCGACCACGATATCGGTGAGGCCATTCCCCGTCTGGGTGCCACTCATGACCGGCACGACCGCGCCGTGCGTCGTGAGGGTGCGGCGATCGAACGGCGTGGCAAACACGCCGCCATCGAGGCGA
This sequence comes from uncultured Acidimicrobiia bacterium, assembly GCA_964196605.1. Classification (GTDB taxonomy): domain Bacteria; phylum Gemmatimonadota; class Gemmatimonadetes; order Gemmatimonadales; family GWC2-71-9; genus N074bin45. The sequence continues at coordinate 5,400 of CAXMUQ010000143.1, read as the reverse complement.
CTATAGATCAGGATTTCCGGAGAGACATACCACGCGCCTGATGCCTGCTCCACCAACGGGCGCAACTCGCCAGCCTCGGCGTCATACACCAAGACATTACTTCCGTTGCATGGGAGGTTGGGACATCCGCTCAGGAGCAAGGCGCGTGTCCCACGAATCCCAGCGATCCGTGTGACGGTCAACCCGAGGCTGTCCGCGTTGAACAGTCGTCGGTGCTGGGTACCGTCGTGATTCACCTGGTAGACGACATCCTGGTCACGCCCCGAAAACACGATGGTGCCGTCCTCATACCACACCCCAGCCACGGAACTCCCACCAGAATCGGAAACCGTGACGGCCGAGCCACCACCGCGGGGGACTTTGAGAAGACGGCCCGTCTCACTGAACGCGATCCAGCGGCCGTCAGGGGAGAAGAAGGGCGCGAAACCACGTTCCGTCCCCGCCAGGGGGACCGGCGCCAGCGCGTTCCGTTCCTTGAGCCACAGCCGAAAGATCCCGCCGACGGTATCGCGGTAGACGATGGCGGACCCGTCAGGAGCCAGGCCCATATCCCCCGTGAGCCTGCCAGGGAGATTGAAGGGCCAACTGGCGATCCGCACGTGATGAAACGAGGGTTCGGTCCTGGCCGCCTCTGCACCTCGACCCTGGAATGCCCAAATGGTCGCGGCCAGCAACACCAGGGAGATCGCAGCAAGTCCAAGGGCGATCGGCTTCCACGGGCCCACCGTCTCAATGCCGGCCGGTGGCGTAGACCCGTGAGTCCCGATGTATGAAGGATTGGCCAGCGCGGCAGCAAACTCCGCTGCGGTGGCGAACCGATCGGCGGGCAGCTTCTCGAGCGCCGTCAGGGCCGCCGCTTCTACGTTGACCGGGATGGTGCCGCGCCGGGCCACCAGCCCACGCGGACTCTCGGTCACCACCTGCGCCACGATCGCTTGTGCCGTGGGGCCATTGAAGGGCGGTTCACCTACCAGCATCTCGTACAAAATCACGCCCAGGGCGTATACGTCGCTCCGGGCGGTGATCTCGCGCTCGCCCATGGCCTGCTCAGGACTCATGTAGTGCGGCGTGCCTAGGCTCATGCCGGTCTCGGTCATCCGGGTAGCGCCGGCACCACTGGCCGCCAGGGCGATGCCGAAGTCGGCCACCATGGCCTGGCCCTCGTGCAGCAGGATGTTCTCGGGCTTGATGTCACGGTGAATGACGTCATGCCGGTGGGCGTAGTCGAGCGCGCTGGCGATTTCACTCGTCAGGCGGACGGCGTCGTCGATGGGAAGCTGTTTCTCGCTATCGAGCCGGTCGCGCAGCGACTCGCCTTTGATGTACGGCATGACGTAGAACACCGTGCCGTCGACTTCACCGGAATCGAACAGCGGCAGGATGTGCGGGTGTTGCAGGTTGGCGGTCGTCTCGATTTCGGCGAGGAAACGCTCGGCCCCGATCACCGCAGCGAGTTCGGGCCGCAGCACCTTGACGGCCACGTTCCGGTGGTGGCGCACGTCTTCCGCCAGGAACACGGTCGCCATGCCACCGGCGCCGAGTTCGCGTTCGATGGTGTAGCGGCCCTCGAGTGCAACCTGGAGTGAGGCGAGATCAGTCATCGGCCAGTTGCTCCTGTGCCTGTCGAATTACTTCCTGCACCCAGCCGAGCGCCACCACCGGCTCCCGGGTTTCCCCGCTCATCTTGATCATGACGAAGTGGTCGCCGTCAGGCGCAACGTCGTATTCGGGCCATCGGACATTGGTGTAGTAGGGACCGTCGAACAGCGAATCGCGTACGGTGACGACCGCCGTTTCGCCCAATTGGAGTCGGGCGCTCCACAGCACCGTGCCGTCGCGATAAAACAATTCGCGGCCCTGGGGATGCCATATGGGCTCGGTGCCCCCCCGGTGGGACACCCGCCACCGGGCGCCGCCTTCGGGGTATCGCATGAGATAGATCTCGTTCTGTCCGGACTCGTTGGAGACGTACGCCAGCCACGACCCATCGGGAGAGATCATGGGCGACCCCTCGTCGAACTGTGTCACCAGCACCGAGTCGAGCGTCCGGTCGCTCTCGAGTGAAAGCCCATAGATGTCGAATCCGCCACTCGCGGAGATCTCGCGGAACAACAGCGTTCGACCGTCGGGGGTGATCGACCCCGGGAAACGGACTTCGTTCCCCTCGAGGAGGTGTTCCGCCTGATCGGTGGCGTCACTCGCCTTCCACCACAGGCCGGCGATGCCGTCGCGGCGTGAGGTGAAGACGATCCGGCGTCCGTCGCGAGACCAGACGGGATACAGATTGTCGCTCTCGAACGTCAGGCGACTCAATGTTTCGGTCGGCACGTGGTAAGTCCACAGGTCGCCTTCTTCTTCTTCGCCCCCTGCGGTCCCCAGTCGGAATGCCACTCGCTCGCCATCGGGCGACCACCGCGGATTCCGATAAGGACCTACGTCGGCCACCAGGGGCTGCTCGCTTCCCTGGCGGTCGACCAGGACCATGGTGTGTTGTTCGGCCCCTCCGGCCAGGAATACCGCCGTTCCGTTGGCCGCCCAGGCCAGTTGGGGTGCCCGGCCCGTGGTCGACGAGATGCCGTCCCGAATCGGCACCTGAGGGCCCGTGACGCGCGGGTCGGACTGATCGATGGGCACCAGCATCAGCGCCCCACTCGTCAGCCGGACCAACATGAACCCGTCGTCGAGGTAGTGGGCCCACGCAGCGTTTTCGATCAGGGGCCGGACCTCCCCGGTCTCAGCGGACAGGGCCACGATGGACGTAGTGGATCTGGACGACGAAACGACCGTCGCCAGCAACCATCGTTCTCCCGGCAGAAACGACGGCCACCAGAACCACTCGTCCTGTTCACCCCTGAATACTTCCACAGGCGTGTCCTGCCCCGACCCGGCAACCTTGATGAGGCCGTTAGATATCTCGTGCCCATAGTAAATCGTGTCCGTCGAGCTCCACGTTGCTCCGCTGATGACGACGGACCGTTCAAGGGAAGTGATGGTGATGGCCCTCCCCCCCAGTAGGTCGACTTTCTGGATTAGGTTGCCCCTCCGGAAGGCGAGCCAGCGTCCGTCATGCGAAAAGAACGGCCCCTGCGCTCCCTCGGTGTTCGGAATCGCCTCGACCGAGAGATCCACCAAATCTCGACGAAACAGTTGCTGGCCCTGATTGCCTTGGCCGAGGAAGACCAGCGATCGCCCATCGGGGGATATCGCCAACGCACGTTGATACCCGATGGTTCGAATCCTGACGCGCTCGGGAATCGCCACACTGAATCGCACCGGGACCGGAGACACTTCTTCAGGCAATCGTAGCCAGCCCCAGGCAGCGAAGCCCAGGGCCACGACCGCGACACTCCCGAGCACCGTGGTCAGGCGGCGGGACGGTACGGCGGTCGTGGGCGCGCGACGATGGGACGTCGAGCGAGTCACGCCGGTGCCGTCACGCAGTGCCGCGGCGAACTCCGCTGCGCTGGCGAATCGGTCGGCCGGGAGTTTCTCCAACGCCTGCTCCAACGCGGCCTCCACATGGGGTTCCACCGTGTGGCGCTGCGCCGAAATCGGGCGCGGCGCCTCGGTCATCACCCGGGCCACCACCGCCTGGGCCGTCGGCCCCGTGAACGGCGGCTCGCCGGTGAGCATCTCGTACAACACGCAGCCCAACGCATAGACATCACTTTTGGCGGTGATGTCCCGCTCGCCCATGGCCTGCTCGGGGCTCATGTAGTGCGGCGTGCCCAAACTCATTCCGGTCTCGGTCATGCGGGTACCGCCGGCCTCGGTTACCGCCAGGGCGATGCCGAAGTCGGCCACCATGGCCCGGCCGTCGTGCAGCAGGATGTTCTCGGGTTTGATGTCGCGGTGAATGACGTCCTGCCGGTGAGCGTAGTCCAATGCGTCCGCCACCTCGGTCGCGATGCGCACCGCGTCGGCTACCGGCAGCTGCTTCTCGTGCTCCAACCGGTCGCGCAGAGTGTCGCCCTCGACGAACGGCATGACATAGAAAAGGAAAGAATCGGCTTCGCCCGAGTCGTGCAGCGGCAGAATGTGGGGATGTTGCAGGTTGGCCGTGGTCTTTATCTCGGTCAGGAAGCGTTCAGCACCGATGACGGCGGCCAGCTCGGGACGGAGCACCTTGACGGCCACCTTGCGGTCGTGGCGCACGTCGTGGGCCAGGTACACGGTGGCCATGCCGCCGGCGCCGATTTCGCGCTCGATGGTGTAGCGGCCCGTGAGGGCGGATTGGAGACGGTCGGTGATTTCAGTCATGGGGCTGTGGGCTGTGAGCTGTGAGCAATGAGTTGTTCCGCGACACTACCCACTCGCAACAGAATTGTCGTCTCTCGGCGCAACGCCCATAGCTCACAGCCCATCGCCCATAGCTCATTATTCATTCAGCTCCGCAAACAGGTTCGTAACCACTACCACGCTGCGCTCACTTTCACTGCTGCGCAGCATGACGAAGCGGTCACCATCGGGATGGATATCATAGTTGACATGCATCGGGTTCGGCACATAGGCGCCCTCAAACAACACGCTGCGTGTGCCGATCGTGAGCGGTGGGCCAGGGTCGATGGGGACACTCATGATTCGGTCCCCCGAACGGTAGAACAGCTCCCGCCCCGAAGGTGACCAGAGCGGCTCCGTGCCCCCGCCCTCCGACACGAGCCACTTGCCGGACGTATCGGGAAACGTCCGCAGGTAGACCTCCGAATCGCGGCTCTCGTCGGAAACGTAGGCCAGTAACTTGCCATTCGGAGAAATGGCCGGAGCTCGTTCCTGGTTATCGGTGGCCAGCCGGGGCGCGGCCTCTCCCGTGGCCACGTCCAGCAACCACAGATCCCTGCCCGTCAGCGAGTCGTTCTGGCGAAATACGGCCAGCCGTTCATCAGGACTGAACTCGATGTCCCACTGGGACTGCTCTGTACCGTACACCAGCGACGCCGAACCAGTGCCGTCGGCCGGCCGGCGGTACAGATCGGTTCTGCCGGCCTGTCCCCTGGAGTAGATCAGGCTGCGACCGTCGCGTGACCATGTCGGATAGTAGCTGTTGCCTTCGAAGGTGAGCCGCTGCAGGGACCGCCGACGAGTATCGAACACCCACAGATGGAAGCCCTGCTCACCGATGACCACCGCGATGCGATCACCGGCTGGGTCGTAACGAGGCGTCCCGAAAGCCTTGGTGTCTGGGATCAGCAAATACTCACGACCATCACGGTCGATCTCCACCAGTTGGCGCTGAAAGTCTCCTTCGCGGAGGTAGATCAAGGTACCTGTCGCGGAGAGCGCAAAGTCACTGACGGCGTAGGGCTCCAGCCCGACATCGGTTTCGAGTATTCTGGCATCCCCGTACACCGTCCGAGAACCACGATCGTAGCCCACGGCCCATAGCGTGTCGCCCAAGGCGAA
>CAXMUQ010000142.1:0-5328 GCA_964196605.1 uncultured Acidimicrobiia bacterium | reverse complement strand
CTCGAAGGCCGCCCCGATATCGTTGGCCTCGCTGAGGGACAGATCGGTGGGCGAGCCCGCCGGCCCGGTTTCGCTGTCACAGGCGGCCATCAGGACGGCCAGGCACAGGCCGGTTGCCCAGCTCTGGTGATTGCGCATCGCGCCACTCCTTGCATTCTTTTGAGGGTGCTCGAACATATAGCTTGAGCATTTCGGCCATTGCCCAACCCGCTACAACATGGTGACGCGGCGCACATGCACCTCCCAGGCGACGGGGACACGGCACTCGACCGCCCCCTCTTGATTCTGTGGTTCGCAGTCTTGGCAGTCAAACTCGCCTTGGCTGGATGGCTGCCACTGGTCCTCGACGAAACTTACTACTGGGCCTGGAGCCACCATCTGCAGCTGAGCTACTACGACCACCCACCAGCAGTGGCCTGGCTTTTCTGGCTGGGGCACCCGTTCGAGAGTTGGGGGAACGCGGTCCGGTGGCCGGCTGTTATCGTGGGCCATGCCACCTTGCTGGTGTGGTGGCCTATGGTCAAGCGGGTGCTTAACCCGAGTCAGCGGCGTTGGTGGTTTATCCTGGTGTTGCTGTCTCCGTTGGTCGGTCCCGGAACCATCATTGTCGTTCCCGACATCCCCCTGCTGTTCAGCTGGTCACTGGCGCTCCTGCTGTTCCTCAATTGGACCGACCGGCCAAGCCCGGGAGGTGCCTTCATGCTGGGAATCGCCCTGGGATTTGGCTTTCTGTCAAAGTACCACATCGTACTTTTCTTTCCCCTGGCTCTCATTTGGTTGTGGCGTGAGCGGCGGCTGGCGCTGCTGAGCCCCCGGTGGCTGCTATTGGGACTTGCGGGATTCGCCGTCACATCGTGGCCCGTGTGGCTGTGGAACGCCACTCACGGTTGGGATTCGTTTCTCTTCCAACTGGGACACGGCTTGGGCGCAGCCACTTGGCAGACTCATTGGACGTGGGACTACTTGCTGGCCCAAGTGGGGCTTCTGTTTCCGACCGTGGCGTACTTCGCGTTGCGCGCCAGGCGCGGAGCCCCATCGTGGCTCTTCATTTTTGGCTGGGGACCGATTGTGTTTTTCCTGTTGACGTCGTTCAAGGGGAACGTCGAGGCCAATTGGACGAGTATGGCCTATCCCGTCTTGATCGCATTGGCGCTGTTTGGCAGGAACCGGTTCGGGTGGGCCCGAGCAACCGCTGCGGTGTGGGCGGTGGCCTTGGTCGTGGTAGCCAGTCATGTCGCCTGGCCCTGGTTGCCGCTCAGCCGCGACCGGCTACGCTACGAGTTTACCCTGTTCGATTCGATCGTCCCATTCGCCGACCGGTACCAGCCGTTCTACGCCGATTCCTACCAGATGGCTGCCAAGGTGAGTTACCGTCTCCGAGCCCAGGTATACCAGCTTCGGGGTTTGGGTCGCACCAGTCTCTATTCCTATTTGCCGGAAGCGATGCCGTCGGAGGATAGATATTTCGTGGCCATAAAGCGGGGGGCCGTGGTTCCGCGGCACTCGTGGAACCGCCCCCATAGAGAAGTTCGGCGGATTCCTGTTAGTGAGACCCACGAGTTGATCGAATTCAGTAGGCTCCTGGAAAGCACGCCGTGAGTCCTCGCCAAAACTGGTACCCTATTCTACTCAGGTTGTCGTGCCCCTCGCCCTGGAGCTTCTCGGCGACCACGCCGATGTCACTCGGGCAGTGCGAACGGTCTACGGGAGGGATATCAGCGGTGCTACTGGGATCATCCATGCTACCGCCGTTTGGCGCAGTCCCGAGGGAAGTCTCGCCACGCTCAACATCAATGCCGATACGCCCCCTAGCCGACTAGATCGGTTCGTCCTGAACCTGGCCCGGGCCCGGGCGGACGCCATCATCACCACCGGAAAAGTGTTGCGCGAAGAACCTTCCGTTACGCCGTTGCTCATTGGGTCGCTTGACGAAGTGGCGCCACTGGTTGACTGGCGTCGTGAGGTCCTCGGCAAGGAGGGGCACCCGCTGGCGCTGGTGCTGACCTCGGGGAGGTCGCTCGACCTCGACCACCCGTTCTTTCGATCTCCAATCCAGGCGATCGTGTTCACCAGTCACGATGCGGCGTCCGACATCATGCCGGCGGCCCTCGAGCGCTCCATCGAAGTGGTCAGTCACCCCACCCCGTCCATCATCGCAGCGGCCACATTTCTCCAGAAGGAAATGGACAGCAGCACCGTGGCGATCGAGGCCGGTCCTTCCACCTCGCTCCAACTGTACCGGCCCTCCCTGGTGGTGGACGAGCTCCTCCTGTCCGAGTTTCTGGGACCGGCCCTTCCGCCGTCGGTGAAGGGCGCCCCGTTTCTTGGCCCTGCATCAATCGAGGAGGCCTTTCCCGGCCGATCAGAACCCTATGAGGTGGTGGAACCGAGCGGTCCATGGCGGTTCCGGCGGTGGACAGTCCGGACAGAAAAGTAGTGGGAGCAGATATGGTGGGTGGGTTCTCAGGCCGTTGGTGACTCAGTCTTCTTTCGCACCACACAGATGTGGTCATCTTGGTAGAACGATACATCACACAACCCAGCCAGGGCGGGAGAACGAAAGACGTCACGCGTCTTCATAACCGGTGGCAGTGACGGGTCGGGCGGCGGTTGCCAATGCAGGTCTTCAATTATGTACATTCCATCCCTCCGCAAATGGGGAAACAGGTACCGGAATGAAGTCTGTTGATGAAACGAATCGTGGTTCCCGTCGTCGATCACAACGTCGATGCCGTCGAGGTCGAGCATCATCCGCCGCAAGTCATCAGGATTTCCTTGATCACCCTGGAATATCCTTAATCGTTTGTGGCGCATTCCGGTGAAGTCGTTGATATCGAAACCGCAGATTTCAGCGTTGGGGAAATAGTCGAGCCACATCTGTAACGACGGACTCGAAGAGTGGTCTACCTCGCTATAATATGGATCCCATCTTAGCCCGATTTCGAGCAGTCGAAACCGCTCTTGCCGCATGGGCTCGAAGAGCCGCTCGTAAAGCTCAGTGTAACCATGCATCTGTCCGAACTCAGTCCCCTTATCGGACCGGTATCGGTTCGCAAGTTCGGTGAGGGTAAGACTTGACATGGGCGCATTCTCGCAAATGGGTGGTCGATTCTATGCAGTTCCTGCATCCTATCCAACTCTCACATGGCGTCAAGATTAGGGACACAATATAGATTACACCTTCATCCATTCATAGCATCTTGAAAGGATTCTCATGCGTATCTACAGGGTGGTCGCACTTCTGGGGTTTCTCGGTATCCTCAGTCTTCCTCGTCACGCACTGAGCCAGGATGGCGAGCGGCTCGCGCCCGAACGCCCCACGCCCGACATCGTCAGGCCGCCTGCCCAATACCAGCGGGCTGTGGAACATGGCACCCGGTCCACTACCGGCCAGCCCGGGCCGGGGTATTGGCAGCAGTGGACCGACTACACCGTCACCACACGGCTGGATGTCGAGCGGAAATACCTGGAAGGTTCGGCCAGGGTAGTGTACCACAACCGATCTCCCGGACGGCTCTCATCCGTCTTCGTGCAGTTGCTGCAAAACTTGCACGCGCCTGGTGCCATTCGGAACCGGCCTGCCGAGGTGACCGGCGGTGTCACACTAAACAGGGTTGCCGTTGGTGAACAGGACCTCGAGCAAGAGTCCAGCGAGTCCAGCGAGCGCCGTGCGGGATACCGCGTCCAGGGGACCATCATGCGGATCCGCCTCCCAGAGCGATTGGAGTCCGGGGACTCGGTGGTGTTGCACATCGATTGGTCGTTCATCGTGCCCAGTACCGGCGTGGGTCGCATGGGGTGGGATAGTGACAACCTGTTCCACATCGCCTACTGGTACCCTCAGATGGCCGTCTACGACGACGTTGGTGGTTGGCAAATCGATCCCTACCTCGGCAACGCCGAGTTCTACGCCGGCTTCGGCAGCTACGATGTAACCGTCGATGTGCCCGAGGGATGGTTGGTGATGGGCACCGGCACACTACAGGACCGTGGCTCGGTGCTGCACCCCGACGTGCACCAACGACTGGAGCTTGCCGAGGCGAGCGATACCGTGATCCACGTCGTCGGCGAGGAAGACGTTTCGGCCGGACGAGTCACGACGACCTCCGCCGATGGGCGCCTCCAATGGCGCTTCGTGGCGGACTCCGTCCGGGACTTCGCCTTCAGCGCCACCCGGGACTCGAGATGGGACGCGGCCAGGACACCCGTGGGTGACCGTGACGGCGATGGGCGCCCCGATTTTGCCAGGGTGGACGCCATCTGGCGGACCGACGCCCCGTTGTGGGCCAGGTCGGTTGAGTATTCGCAGCACGCCATCGATTTTCTGTCGCGCTATACCGGGGTACCCTACCCTTGGTCCCACATGACGGCGGTGGAAGGTGACGGCATCATCGGCGGCGGGATGGAATTTCCCATGATGACGCTCATCGGGTCCTACAACACACGAGGAGACAGCGCGCTCTACTACGTGACGGCGCACGAAGAAGCTCACATGTGGCTACCGATGCTCGTGGGCGTGGACGAAAAACGCTACGCATGGATGGAGGAGGGATCCACCTCGTTCAACGAGAACCAGGCCCGCAAGGAGTTCTACCCCGGCTTCGATCACGACGACCCCGACCGCCGAAGCTATGTCAACGTTGCCCGTTCCGGCCGCGAAGGGGAAATGATGCGGTGGACGGACTTCCACTATCAGGGCGCGCGCGGGCCGGCTTCATACTCCAAACCGGCTACCACCCTCGTGGCGCTCCGCCGCATGCTGGGTGAGTCGGTGTTCGATGCGGCCTGGCAACGGTATATCCAGACCTGGCGATTCAAGCACCCAAAGCCGTGGGATTTCTTTAGCATGATGGAGCAAGCCGCTGGAGAGAATCTGGATTGGTTCTGGTACAGTTGGTACTACACGACCTGGGCCCTGGACCAGGCGGTCGAATCAGTCGAGGATGTGGCAGGAGGGGTTCGCGTTACCGTGCACGACGTCGGCAACCTGCCGATGCCGGTCTACCTGACGCTCACTCTCGAGGACGGCAGCACCGTGAACGCCACCATCCCGGTTGGAACGTGGCTGGCCGGCTCACGCACGGCCACCACGGTGATTGAGACTGACGGGACCGTATTGAAGGCAGAGATCGGCGCCGGCAAGAGCCTGCCGGACGTGGACCGGACAAACAACGTGTGGCGCCGCGAGTGAATGTTGTCGACGATTGGCGGGTTGCTCAAGAAATAGTAATTGCCGCTCGAAGCTGGATACAACATTCGACTTTGCTGTTAGCCCTCAAAGCCCATTCCCTTATGGGACCCGTCACATACGGGCTTCGAGCTGGACTC
>CAXMUQ010000141.1:0-14641 GCA_964196605.1 uncultured Acidimicrobiia bacterium | reverse complement strand
CGGAGCCATCCAGTTGACCGATAACAGCTTGCCCTCACCTGATCATGCCGCCACCGCCCGACGCCTGATCGACGCGTTCGGCCGCGCCTGGGCTCGCCAGGACGCCGAGATGCTCCTGTCGGTCTTCAGTGACGGCGCCGTTTTTCGAGAAGGCCCCTTCGGAGATGCCCTCGAAGGCCGGGAGGCCATACGCACCTATTGGGCTGACATCTCCTACCACCAGTCGGAAGGCACCTTCACTTCGGGAGAGATCTTCCCCGTCGGATCCTGGTTTGCCGTAGAGTTCAAATGCGTCTTCCGGCGGCGCCGGACCGGCGAATGGGTGGACGTCAGAGGGGCGCTCTTCTGCGAGACCGAAGACGAACAAATCTCCGAAATGCGCATGTACTGGCACCGCTGGACCAGAGGACACGAGGTCGACAACTCCCTCTAGACTACCGATTTCATCGCTACGCCACTTCGTGCCCGTCCTCCCTGTCCCCGATTTGACCTCCGCAGGGGACGCCATCCGCCGTGAGTCGATTCTCTAAAACGTTATACCACAACGTCTTAACGTGTGGCACGGCCCTCGCAATCCAACAAGATTGATTCGCTGCGCCCGCGAGGGCCACCACTAGTCACCGAGCGACATCCGGAGGCTCACGATGATCGCCATCCCCCTAGTACCGCTGTTACTGATCGCCGCCGGGACACTTTCTCCTGATCCTCCAACTACCCAGGGCCAGGATCGGGCGGTCCAGGTTAATCTGGACGAGGGCGGAGATTACTCCCCCGGCCACGACGCCCAGGTGGACGTCCGGACCGAGTACGACGGATTCCTCCTGGTCCTCCACGTGGATCCTCAGGGTAGGCTGCGCGTGCTGTTCCCGCTCGAGCCTTTCGACGAAGCGTTCGTGGATGGAGGCGGGCGGTACGAACTTGTCAACAGAGGCGGCCGCGGGTCCTTCTACGTAGAAGACGCGTCAGGCCTCGGCGCCGTGTTTGCCGCGCATTCGGATTTTCCGTTCCACGTCAACCAGTTCGCCGAGGACCACAGGTGGGACTACGACGCTCTGTGGATTCCTTCCGAAGTCGACGTGGAGACTGCACTCGTCGATCTGGTGGCCAAGATGTCCTACGACGGATGGTTCGAGTACGACATCGTCGAGTATGAGGTTTTCGGTGAGGGGTACTACGCCGGTGACGGCCCCACGTACAACATCTACACCGAACCATATTCTGTTTGCTGCCAGACGACCGCGTCGATCTTCATCGGGACAGGCTACTACTACCCGTACGACGGCTACCCATGGTACTTCACTTCCTACGGGTATTACCCATCCTATCACCACTATCGGCCGTACCATGTTCGCCGGCCGGGTTACGCCTACCCGAATTACCGAGGGAGGTCCCCCGGGCCGTATCCGAGTGGGCGGGACTATCAATTCAAGCCGCCGTATCGCAATGATCGAAACCGGTCTACGGATCCCTATCGGCCCCGCGTCGGTGTCGACGCTAGTCGCCACGCGTTCGGGGGCGGCACCATAGACTATCGCGGCCGGAGGTTGCCGGATGCCACGCCGTCCGTCAGTCCTCGTCGGCGGACCCTCACGCCGGTAGCAACCGCCGCCGGTTCACCTCCCAGTGGGATCCGGCCTTCGGGAAGAGTGGGATCACGCCGGACTAGTTCCTCGCCTTTGGTGACCGGTCGTTCCCGTACAGCCGGGCCCACGCCCAGCGGCAGGGTGATTCCACCTACGCGGCGGACCGCCGGGCAAACTCAGACGCGACCGCGCGGACGAGTGGGCGTGCCCACGAAACGTACCGGGACGCCCACTTCGCGGACCGCCTCCGAGCCTCGCGTGAAGAGCCCATCACTGCAACGCTCGATTAGCCCATCGCTTGGTCAGCCGGTCTTGAAACGGGCCCAACCCCCGGCCGGCCGGACGACCCAGAGCCGGCCCCGCGCCGGCAGCTCCGGACGAACGGCTCGCAGCGGGCGGACTCCATCGACCAGGGCGTCGCGTCCCAGTCCCTCGCGCTCCAACACCCGGGCGAGCAGACCCTCCGCCCCGTCTCGTCCGCAGGCAAGATCGGGGAGCGCCAGCCGGTCCCGCGCTAGAGCGCCTTCGCGGTCGCCGGCCCGATCGGGCGGATCACGCAGGAAACCTTAGCCTCTTGAGGCCGGTGGTATTACCGCGCGGGTGGAACAACGCTGACTGTCTCGAAACACGAGGCCGTCAGCGTTTGTCTTGGGGGCGGTAGATGATGACGTTGGCTTTCTCGAGTGTGATCAGCCCGCCGCCCATCATCTCGTCGATGGTGGGGATGACCGAATCGATCTTCTCGTCGGTGTCCACGCACTCCACCACGATAGGGAGGTCGACCGACAGCCGCAGGACCCGGTCGCTGTGGATGGTGGCACTGGCACCGAATCCCATCATGCCGCGAAACACGGTGGCTCCCGCAAAGCCCTTCGCGCGCAGCATCTCGACGATAGCCTGGTACAACGGCTTGCCGTCGTGCTTGTCGGCCTCGCCGATATGAATACGCATGAGTACCCGTTCGCCGACGAGTCCTTGCATGGTGCCTCCCTCTCACGCCTGCCGGGCGTGTATCAGTATCTGCTGCGCCACGGCCAGGCCTGCCAGGGTCGCTGCCAGTGAGACAACCACGCTGCTCATGATGTAGACACCCGCCCGCGACCACTGGCCTTCCTGCAACAGCGCGATGGCTTCGTAGGAAAAGGTCGAAAAGGTGGTGAACCCGCCGCAAAACCCAATGGTCAGGAATACTCTCGTCTCGGTACTCATGCCGGCCAGATCCATGGTATAGCGAAGGATGAATCCCAACAGGAATGAACCGGCGATGTTGACCACCAGCGTTCCAACCGGGAAGTTCGAACCGACCGCCCGCTGCGCCCATCCCGCTAGTAGGTATCTCGCCATTCCGCCCAAGGCGCTTCCCGCGCCAACGTACCAGATCATGCAACCTCGACTTGGCTTCGGCTCGCAGGAGAATATAGGGTGGGGACGAGTGTGGGTAGAGGTGACCTCCATGCTCCATTCCCTGTAGATTCCGGGCGATGCTGAACATCGCCGTTGTCCAGTTCCGGCCGGCCAAGGGAGCCTACCGGGAAAACCTCGCACGCCTGGGGGAGGTTTTCCGCGAGGTGGCCGCGTTGGATCCGATTCCCGATCTGCTGATTCTCCCCGAATCAGCACTGACCGGATATTTCCTCGAGGGCGGTGTCGCCGAGCTGGCACTGTCGGCTGACGAATTGTTGGTGGACCTGCAAGCACAACACGGAGACAGCGGAGCCCCCCCTCTGGACCTGTCCATCGGGTTCTACGAGGTGTGGCGCAACCGGCTCTACAACTCGGCCCTGTATTGCACCCTCGGCGGGCCTGACGCCGGCATGCGCCACGTGCATCGCAAGGTGTTCCTTCCCACCTACGGCGTGTTCGACGAGGAACGGTTCGTCGAAGCTGGGAGCAACATCACGGCGTTCGATACCAGCTGGGGCCGCGCCGCGATGATGATATGCGAGGACGCCTGGCACTCCATCATGCCGACGCTGGCCGCGCTCGACGGCGCCCAGCTCCTGATCGTACCCAGCGCCACTCCGGCCCGGGGTCTCCAGCCGGAGGACAACGGCGGGGTCCCGGCCAATCTGGAAAGGTGGGATCGGCTGGCGCAGACAATCTCGGAGGAACACGGTGTCTACCTGACGATGGCTCAACTGGTGGGCTTCGAAGGTGGCAAGGCGTTCGCCGGGGGCTCGATCGTCACCGATCCGCGCGGTGAAATCATTGCCCGAGGGCCGGTGTTCGACGAAGCCCTCCTGACCGTGTCGCTGGATTTCGATGAAATCACCCGGGCCCGGGCTGAGGCTCCCCTGTTGGCTGATCTCGAGATCAAATGGCCTCACCTCATGGCGTCCGCTTCCATTCAGGGAGACACCATATCGCCGAGGTCCCCGCCGCGCGCACGTACCGAAGTCGGTTACGGCCGTGGAGCCCGCGACAACGAGCGCGATCCGCTGGCCATCAATCCGGAACTGACCCGCCGGTGGTTGGTCGAGTTTCTGCGAGACGAGATCCGCCGCCATCGGGGCTTTGACAAGGCGGTCATCGGATTGTCGGGCGGCGTCGACAGCTCGTTGGTGGCCTTTCTCGCCGCCGAGGCACTGGGCCCGGAGCATGTGGTCGGTGTCCGCATGCCGTACCGGACATCGAGTGACGACAGTTTACAACACGCCCAATTGGTGGCCGATCAATTGGGTATCGAAGTCCGGACAGTAGACATCTCTGATGCAGTCGACGGCCTGGTCTTGGCCATCGGTGGCGACACGACGCCGACTCGACGGGGCAACATCATGGCGCGGATGCGCATGATCACGCTATTCGATTTGTCTGCGGCGCTTACTGCTCTCCCGGTTGGTACCGGCAACAAGACTGAGCGGTTGTTTGGCTACTTCACTTGGCACGCCGATGACTCACCGCCGGTAAACCCCATCGGCGATCTCTTCAAGAGCCAGGTCTGGCAGTTGGCACGCCACATGGAGGTGCCCGACGCCATCGTGGACAAGCCGGCGAGCGCCGACCTGATCCACGGTCAGACGGACGAAAGCGATCTGGGCATCTCGTATCCCAAAGCGGACGCGATCCTACACCGTCTCCTGAGCGGGTATCGGGTGGAGGACATAGTCGAACTCGGTTTCGACGCCGGGGAAGTCGAGCTCGTTCGGGGCCGACTCGAATCGACCCACTGGAAGCGCCGGCTGCCAACCGTGGCGATGGTTAGCCGGACCGCCATAGGGGAGTACTACCTCAGGCCGGTGGACTATTGAGATCCCTCTGACTTCTAACATCACATCACCTACGACTTATCGGACCAATGTCGAAATCTCCCCCTGAATCGCGCTTGATGTCGTTCTCCCGCGCCGAACTGATGGTCACCACTATGCCGTACCAGCAGAACGTGCACGGCGATTTGTTCGGTGGAGAAATTTTGTCGTTGATCGACAAGGCCGCCGCGGTGGCCGCCATCCGACACGCCGGAGGATCGGCGGTTACTGCAAGCATCGACCGAGTGGATTTCAAGTACCCCATCCCCATCGGAGCGCTCGTCAACATAGCCGCCACGGTGGACTTCGTCGGTAGCTCTTCCATGGAAATCACTGTGGAAGTCCATTCCGAAATAGTAAGCACTGGTGAGCGTACTCATACCCACACGGCGCACGTGGTTTTCGTGGCCATCGACGAGGCGGGGAAGCCTCGCCGAGTGGCCAGGCTCGTTCCAGAAACCGACGAGGAGCGGGCACGTTTTGAATCAGCCAAACGTAACCGTGAGGCCCGAGACCGTTCGTGAGCGTATCGCGCGTGGTGTTGGTCTTCAGCGGAGGAGGCGTCAAGGCCGCCGCTCACATAGGAGCCTGGCGGGCAATTACCGAGGCGGGGCTGGTGCCGTCGCGGATCGTGGGTACGTCCATGGGCGCCATAATAGGGGCGGCGCTGGCGAGTGGATGTTCGCCGGACGTTCTCAGTGAGAAGGTGTCTTCCATCAAGCGCGGCGACGTGGCCTCGCTCAATCCGCTGGCGTTGCTCGCAGGCATCAGAGCACGCTCGGTCCTGCGGGCGTCGCCACTCCAGAGGACGATCGGTCATGTGGTACCTGCACGACGCTTTTCCGACCTTGAACTCCCCCTGACGGTGACCACCACCGATCTCGACAGTGGGGAGCTGGTCGTGTTTGGCGCAGGCGGTGAAGACGCCCCGCTAATCGACGTCCTCTACGCCAGCGCGGCCCTCCCGGTGTACTATCCGTCAACTGTCATCAACGGCCGGCGGTTGGGAGACGGTGGTATCCGGTCCGTCCTTCCGCTCGAGATAGCCGCCAAGGCCCCATGCGATCTCGTCATAGCAATCGATACCGGCCCTGGGTTTGAGGAGCGTGGCGGCACTGCTCCGCGAGTACCTCCGCTGATGCGGGCCCACGGAGACGCCGTTGGCATACTCATGGCCGCTGCTACACAGCGCACGCTCGAATGGTGGCGCCGGACGGACGGACTACCCAGGTTGCTGTACCTCCGGCCGAAGGTGGAGAGCGGAGTGACTTTCGAGGTCGAAAAGATCCGGGATTACGAATCTCGAGGGTATACTGCGGCTGTCGAGATGTTGCGGAATGAGGATGGCGCCGGACTCTGGGGTTGACCAGGCTCAGTCGCCTTGATGAAATTGTCCGGTGTACCCAACAAGGTGTTCCGGCGCACACCTTCCATCACATGTCAACTGTAGTCGACCGCGCTCCGTTTACCGGAAGTGACACTGATTCCTCCACGCTTGCAGAGGCCACGTGAAAATCTTCAGTGTGGCTGAGGCCGAAGAGACTCTGCCCCTGGTCCGGCGGATAACCCAGGATCTCATCGACGCCTATCCCCGATGGCGGGACGCCGTGGCCGACTACGAGGTGCTCAGCGGGGGCGCCAAGGCGGACAACGGTGAATCTGATGAATTGGTGGCGGCACGCCAAGAAGTCATGGTGCACGCCGAACGGATCAACGAGTGTCTGCGCGAGCTGGAGCAAATCGGATGCGTGTTCAAGGGGTTCGAGAACGGTCTGGTGGATTTCTACGCGCTCCGCGAAGACCGGCTCGTCTTCCTGTGTTGGCGCCTGGGCGAGGAACACGTAACCTGCTGGCACGAAATCGATACCGGATTCACTGGGCGTGAACCCATCGACGATGTCATGATGTTTCACAAATCACTCACTGAAGGGAGCCCATCGCCATGATACGAGTGGTCGTCCTCGTCCACCTGCTGGGGTTGGTCTTATGGCTTGGCGGCGCGTTGGCCAGCATGGTCGTCGGTGTGGCATCGCGGCGTGAAGCACCCGACCTGTTTGCCGTAGTCGCTCGCCTGCAGGGCGCAATCATCAGGCGCATTGTAGCTCCTGGAGCCGCCCTGGTACTTCTTTCCGGCTTGTGGCTCACGGCCGTCCGCTATCCTGGTGCAGCCATGGCCCAGGCTAGTCCCTGGCTGTTCGTAATGCAGGCGGCAGGGGTTGTCGGCGCCCTGGTGGTACTGTTCGCCGCGCTGCCCACCGCGGCCAAGCTGTCCCGTATTGACGCCCAAGGTGATACCGGGCCGCTCTTCCTCCTCCTTCGGAAGCGCCAGAGCATAGTGAGCTCGGTAGCGGGGACGCTGGCTCTGATTGCGCTGATTTCCGCCGTGATGCTGTGACCATCCTGTGCAACCGCCGATAGCTCGGGCATCCTCAGCCGCTCGGTTTCCAGATTAGGCATCCCACCCGATGGGCGCGGCCCGGGTCAGGTTTTGGCGGGAGTGTCAGGTGGTTGGTGCGCTAGGGGGGGGATTAATGGGGGCTAGACTTCGGCTGCCGGATGGGCCACAATATAGCCTCCATGCCCGGATGACGGACGAAGGCTTGCCGCTCTGATGACTATGACTTCGACTTCGACTACCACCACTCTCACGTTTCCCCACGCCATCGGCTCGTGGGTCCTGCACGGGTTGGCGGCACTCGGCCGGGTGGCACGGCTGGTGGCCGAGTTCGTCCGCGGCTTGGCTGAGTGGCGCATCTGGCTGCCGCGGACCATCGATGAGGCGTGGAATGTCGGCGTCGGCAGTTTGTTCATCATTCTGCTGGTCTCGGGTTTTGCCGGCGCGGTCACGGCGCTTCAGGCGGGATACCAGTTTACCGGGAGCATTCCGCTCTACGTCGTTGGCAGCCTGGTGGTGGAGTCCATCATCTTGGAGTTGGGCCCGGTACTGACCGCACTGGTGCTGGCCGGCAGGATCGGCGCCCGCTATGCCGCGGAACTGGGCACCATGCGGGTGACCGAACAGATCGACGCACTGGAGAGTCTGGGACGGTCGCCGGCATCACACCTGTTGGTGCCCCGGATCCTCGCGTGCATGCTAATGATTCCGGTGTTGACCGTCATCGCCGATCTGATCGGAGTGGCGTCCGGCTGGTATTTTGCCATGCAGGTGCTGCCGATCACCAATTCTGATTTTACCTACGGCGCTCGCGCGTTCTGGCGCGACTTCGACGCCTATTATTCCGTCATCAAAGCCTTTTCCTTTGGCGTTTCGCTCGCCGTGATCTCGCCCTACATGGGGTTCAGCACCCAGCAGGGTGCCGAGGGCGTCGGCAAGGCGACCACTACGGCGGTGGTGGCGAGTTCGGTGTTGATCCTGTTGCTGGACACACTGCTGGCTCGGATACTGTTGCACGGATGATCGAAATCACCAATCTGCACAAGCGCTTCGGCGATCAAGTCGTCCTCGACGGGGTCAACTTCGACGTCATGGAAGGAGAGACCGTTGCTCTGCTCGGCCCGTCGGGTACCGGCAAGAGCGTGCTCCTCAAGCACATCAATGGATTGATCCGTCCCGACCTTGGTAAGGTCGTGGTCGACGGCCTCGAGGTGGCGCAGCTCCACCGGAAGGAACTGGCCTCGCTGCGCACCCGCGTCGGCTACGTCTTTCAGAACGGTGCGCTTTTCGATTCCATGAACGTGTTCGAAAACATCCGCATCGGGATCGTCGATGGCGATCACTACACCGACCATGACTATTGCACCAAGCGCGTGGCACGGTGTCTGGATCTGGTAAACCTGGTACAGGAGACGAGCCTGAAGCTGCCGGCGGAATTGTCGGGGGGGATGCGGAAGCGCGTGGGCATCGCCCGGGCGATTGCCGGTGAACCCAAGTACCTCTTGTACGACGAGCCGACGTCCGGGCTCGACCCGGTCAACGCGGATATCATCGACGGCCTGGTGACCCGGCTGGCGGAGGAATTGGGAGTGACCAGCGTGACGGTGACGCACGACGTGCGTGGCGCCTTCAAGGTTGCCGACCGCATCGCGCTGCTGGCGGAAGGAAAGGTGGTTTTGGAAGGGACCAAGGAGGAGTTCATGGAATCGACTCATCCCAAGGTCAAAGCCTTCCTCGAGCGCGACTTCGAAGATTCCTCTTTTGCGGCGTGAGAGTACTTAATGGATCTGCACTATAAACAGGCAACTGCTGTTGGGGGCATGGTTTTGGTGGCGGTGGTCGCCTTCGTGGCCGGAACCATCTGGCTACAGGGCCGGTCATTCGGTGGTGGCGATCTCTACACTGCCAAGTTCGTCAACATCGGCAGCCTCAAACGCGGTTCGGCGGTCAGGGTGTCCGGTGTCGACGTTGGCAATGTTGAGCGTATTGACTTCAGGGGGGTCGGCGATGTCGCCGTGCGCCTGAATCTGTCAAATCCGGACGTCATGCCCCGGGAGGATGCCACGGCGTCCATCGCTTCGATTGGACTCATCGGTGACGTGGTTCTCGATTATTTTCCTGGATCTTCAGCCACTCCCTTGGCTGACGGTGGCGAGATCCCCGGATCTCTCACCGGTGGATTGACCGATCTCGGGTCGGGTTTGATGGGGAGGATGGAAGCGCTGATGGACAGCATGGCGGTCTTGTTCACGACCCAACTGTCGAATGATCTGCACCAGACATTAGAGGCCTCACAGACGATGTTCCGGGTGCTGGCCGATACCGTCAACGGCCCCCTAGCAGAGCTGACCCGAACCCTGGTTTCGATGCGCAGTCTGGGTGTCAGGGCTGATAGCCTACTGGGGAGTGACGAGTTCAGGGCGACCATCACCAACCTCGACTCTACAGCGGTAGGGTTGAAGGGAATGACCCGGCAGCTCACTACGGTAGCAGCCCGGATGGACACGCTCCTGATCAACATGAGCAGTGGGAAGGGCACCCTGGGCAAGTTGGTGACCGACACGACGCTGTATAATGGGTTACTCGAGACTCAACGATCCGTCCAGGCGTTGATCGACACGCTTACGGCCCACCCCGGCAAGCTGAACATCAAGGTCGAATTGTTCTAGCTTGGGGTTCGGATGGGAGCACAGGGCTCCCCCCGGCGAGTGGCCGGGGGGAGCCTTTTTCATTCTCTGGTTCGCTAAAACCCCAACGTGGCCGCGATGGTCACCACGTTGCGGGTCACGGTCTTGTCGCGCTCGCCGCCCTCGAACGAGACGCCCTCGACCAGGGTGCCTTGCACTCCCAATGAATGGCGGAAGTGAGACCAATCCAACAGCAGACTGAAGTCGATCCCCCTCGGAATCGGAGCTCTGCTCTTGAGGGCGATCAACTCGACGCCGGCACCGATGTGCAACGTGTTAGGCCAGAGATTGGCCCAGGCGTTCTTGGTGCCGTCGGGGTTTCGCCAAGGCTGCCGGACCCAGAGGCCGGCGTCCGGGTCCACCGGCACCGGACCCGGGTCGGTGCCGATGAGCTCGGTGGTGACGTCTTCCAGTTGATACCAGCTCAGTCCGTAGCCGATCTTGGCGTAGGGTTGAAAACTCTCGGTGGCCAGGTTGTACCGAATACTCCCGGCCCACTCCCACAGGTTCAGATTCCCTCGTAGACGGTAGGTGCGTTGCGAGGGGAGGACCAGCAGATCGACCCCCATGTCGTGGTGGGCGTGCCTGATGGTGTTGGTGGTGACCAACTTCTTTCCGAGGAACAGCGAGCCGCCGAAGATGAAATCCGTGGTCGAGCTGTGGATCGATTCGTCGAGTCCGACGAAGCCGGTATCAGCACTGAGTTCTGGTCTCGAGAATATTGGAATGGCGATCGTCGAATCGAGGAACAGTAGGTTGAAGTCGTCTGGGATGGACTCGCCCGCCACTCCGACCGTCAAACCTACAAAGCGGAACGGCACGTTTTCCGTGGGAAAGAACACCGGCACCGGCTTCTTGGCGACGGCCACAAAGGGCGCTGCCACAACACGCCACAGGAAATCGACTGGCGGCAGGATCAAGATTGTCGAGGTAATCGCGTTGATGAACCCGAGGCTATTGTTGAACGTGTCCTGATAGCCCAGGGGGAACAGGGAAGAGAATTTGTGCGGGTTGTAATGGTGGAAGCCCGCACTGGCTCCCGACGTATTCCAGCTCGACTGAAACGTCGGTCCCGGGGGCGCCAGGTTGCCTGTCTCGGCGTGGGCGATGAACCCGGCAAAGGGCGATTCCGATGCCGGGTAGCCCCACCGGATGGGCAACACCATCCAGCTCCAGTCCTGGCGGACAGCCGGATCATCGGCCAGCAGGGGGTGGAACGCCTCCCAGTCGGGGATGACCTCCACCCGCTCGGGACTGTTGTGGCCCGCGACTTCCGTCGGTAACCCCCTCGACAGGTCTGCGAAATACTTACGGTGATCCCATCGGCTCTTGATCTGCTCTGTCGATCCTCCGGGGCCGACGTCCTTGTAGAGGCCGGTGAAGGGGTAGGTACCGTGGGAATCCCGGTTCTTGCCGCCGGGGGGTGCCAGAAGCTGGTCGAGTCCCTTGTTGTCGGCGCCGATGTAGCCGATCGGGTGGGTGTTGATGATGGTCTCGGCATCGTCCAAGTAGGCCCTGTAGCGTGCCGCTTCCCACAGAAAGTCCTCCGACACGAGTTCCTTTTCGCGGTTGTTGACTAGCGAATCCCATTGGGCTGCCGGCAGATACACGTTCGGGTCACCGAAATCCACCATCATCACCTGATTGTGGAAGTAGTAGTCGATGCGCTTGATGACCAGCGGGTCGTCGCCGTCGAACGTCGTCGAATCGCTGTTGAGTATTCGGTGCACTTCTTCTTCGGTGAGATTGCGTTCAACTGCCGACATGGGTGAAACGGCAACGTTGAGGTGCTCCCAGTCGCCCTCGTGGTTGTTACCACCGTCATTGAAGGGATAGAACAGCCAGTACTGCAGCACGAATTCGTATCCTTGCACACCCTCCAGGTTGCTTCGTATCGCCTTCAGAAACGGGTGGACGTATATCTTGCCAAAATCCTGGTACTTACGTGGCAGGTCACCTGAGATGATCTGATTGTATTCCGCTGCCCAGCTCTCGGGGCTGTCCCCAGGAAAGTTGAAATACATGACCGTAAATGGGTCGAAGTCCGTGGCTCGGCTGGCTTCGTTGAAACGAGGGTCCGTTGGATTGAGTGGATCGAACTCTTGGAGCAGGTTGACCAATCGGCAATCGTCATTGCCGGAACTCCGGCTGGGCGGGCCAATTTGGACCCCCGGGCCGCTGATTTCGCAGGGGGCCTGGAGGAGGTTGGCCCAGTCGATGGTCTCCTGTCCATCCAAATCGGGTGGCCGGACACCGATGTTCCACCGGTCCACGTACAATAAGAACGAAGAGGATTGGTCCATGAACTTCTTGAAATCCATCGGTGCGGCCGTGGTGTTCTTGACGAGGAATGGCGCAAAGCGGACGCCGAGTTGGTGGAACAAGAGCCCGCGCGTGTCATCGACCCCGTCCCGGGGGTCTTCGTCACGAAAGCCCGCAGCGTCCGGGTTGCCGTAGAGTTGGAACGCCGCACTGGCATCCGTCTGCCGCACGATGCGGTGGTAGTCCAGGGGCATGTAATTGAGATATTTATCGTGAGGGATGTCCTGGGCTGCCAGAGGGCCTATCTCCACGGCAACAGCCGCCAGGACAATTGTACCGAGCACCAGAGTGCGCATGTTGTTCACCGAATTGAGATTCGTTTCGCTCAGAAGATGCGTTTTTTCTTGAGGATGAAACCTGTACTAATGTACAGCCGCAGGCTCTCGCCTTCCACCAGGGCGAGGTTGAGTCCCTGCCCGGAGCGCAATAGACCAAACCAGATGCCGCCGCCGAATCCTGCGTGCCACACGTTGGACGATTCCCCTTCTACGAACACGCGGCCCACGTCGGCGATGCCGAGAACACCGAAGTTGGCCGGGATGGGCCAGCGAATTTCAGTGACGAATAGCCGCAGCTCGGTATTGAGGTAGACTGAGACGTCTCCGGCAAAGCGATTGGGGGCGTATCCTTTGAGATTGTCCGTGCCGCCAAGGTAGGCGGCGCTATAGAAGGGGTAGGCTCCGATGTTCTTCTGGGCTCCTGCCCGGATGGCCAACATCGGGTGGCCGGGGAGGCGGTCGGTGGACGTGAATCCCAGGACGTCCGCCGAGATTGCCCCAAATACGGAATCCGCGGAAAGCGTACCGACCTGCCCGGTGACATTGATCTGGATGCCGGTCGGCGTGGCGATGTTGTTGTCGTAGCTGTCGAATTTCAGGTAGCCCGTGAGGCCCACCTCATTGACATCGCCCGCCCCGAAAGGTTGCAGGACGTCGATGATGTTGCCGTTATCGAGCGGCGTTCTGGAACGCTTGTAGTACATGCCGGCGGCAATCTGGGTGTAGTCCTGGGGGTTCAGGGTCGCCAGAGGTGTGACGACGGCCTCGAACTGGTCGATTTGATAGAACGAATCCGGCTGGTCGTTGGTGGTTTCGTTTCCGATGCCGTAGAACTCGGGGTTGGCCACTCCGGAGGCGCTGGCGCTCAAGTATCCACCAACCGGACCCACCACATCCCGGAAGTCGCTGTAGTATTCGGCGAAGAACGAATTCGGAGTTGAAGCGTAACCTCCCCACAGGGCGTGCTGTGACTTGAACGGGTACGCCTGAAACGCGTAGTTGGTTTTTGATACTCCTGCCCCGGCGTAGACTCCCAACCCGCTGACGTACCCCAGGGCCGGGATGGGAATCCAGGCTGTGCCCCAATCGCGGGAGGGCGATTGGAGATCTGGTGGTGGTCGCGGAGGAGTCGGTTCGCAGGCGTGCGAAACCGGCTGGGGAGTCCGGTTGAAAGTGATGTGACCGCCAAACCGTGGCTGAACGATCGTTGCCATGATGACGGCTGGATCGTCTCCCGGATGGTAGAGCACGGTTTCCGGATTGTTGGTCGGATGCACTACGTCATCTCTGTGGCCCGCAATGATGCGTAGCTTTATGCGTTGGTTACCCTCGCCACGAATGGCCACGCTGTCGCCAATGCCATCGAGATACAGCCGAATCTCCCGGGTCTCATCCCGGCGGAACACCCTGGCGAGATAGGGCACGCTGTCGACCTTCTGGCCTTCGGCGCTCGTCCGCCACAGGGAGAGTCCTAGGCGCTCGTCCGACAGGCGGGTTACTTCCACGACGTCGTGTTCGGCGGTAGCGTGAACATCCACCCATTCAGCCAGGAGCCGGTAGTAACGCTCGGCGGCTTCCGGGAGCGCATCGCGGCGAGACTTGAGGGCACGGGCCAGTTGATCTCCATTCTTCTGGAACATCTCGGGCGGCATACGCCCGACCGCGTCGTCGATCACGCTATCGGTGATACGGGCCTGGATCGAGCTCACCACCGAGTCCCACGTCGGCAGCTCCAAACCAGACAGGTAGCGGCGATCGAGCACCCCCGCCGCGCGCGTGAGTCCGTAGACGCTGGGGTATTCCTGGCCGAAACGCACCAGTTGCGGGAGGTAA
Organism: uncultured Acidimicrobiia bacterium; assembly: GCA_964196605.1. Classification (GTDB taxonomy): domain Bacteria; phylum Gemmatimonadota; class Gemmatimonadetes; order Gemmatimonadales; family GWC2-71-9; genus N074bin45. The sequence goes on along the minus strand of CAXMUQ010000141.1, from coordinate 298 downwards.
AAACGGGCGTACCACTTTGCCAGCCCATCGTTGTTGGTGAACGGGTGGTCGCGATCCCAGGGGATGGGCCGCCACACACGCCGGCCCGTGCCGGCAGAGCGTCCCCATCGGAGCCGGCTGTAGTTGACTCCCGCGTCGCCCACCAGAACGTCCATGAGCCGGGTGGTGAGATAGGCCTGGGCGTCCACTACGTCGTCTGCCCGGCGGGTGCGCTCCCACAACTCCTCAGTGGTGATGATTGCGGCCGTCTCACGAAGCTCGGGGACGGCCTCGACGCCGGGGGCCAACATTTCGCCCA